>DATGMJ010000080.1:0-25020 GCA_035293685.1 Chloroflexota bacterium
CCAGGTCCGGCCGCGCCCTGACCCCCTCGACCAGCGGCTCGCCATCGGCATCGAGACAGACCCGTCCTCCCAGCTCGTGCACAAGATCGGTCAGCTCGGCATAGACAGTCACCGGGATTCGGGGGGGTACGCTCCCCGCCAATACGACCCAGTCGCCTGCGTGAATGCGCCGACGGAGCTGTCGCATCAGGCGGCGCACATATACCGGATCGGTCTCTGGACCGGCCTCGTTGAGCATCGTGTGGCGACGCCAGCGGGTCTCGACGATGGCCAGATTCTGCCGGGTTTGCCCCGGCGTATGGATGAAGGCCTCCTGAATGCCTGCACGATCAAGCGAGGCCTCAATGAAATGGCCGAGGCTGCCGGCCACGAAGCCGAGCGCGAGACTCGGCCGTCCAAGTTCACGGAGGACCCGGGAGACGTTTACCCCTTTGCCGCCTGGATCAGTCTCCCCGTCATGGACCCGATTGGTATCGCCCAGGCGCAGTTCATCGAGGACCACAACACGGTCAACGGCCGGGTTCAGCGTCACGGTGATGATCACGCCCAGTCCCTCCGGGCCGGCATTATAGCACAGGCGGGGCCACCCCCACTGACATATTCATTGACAGGATGCCGCAGCGGGGAATACACTAACTACTGGCACATTTACCCATGCTGTGCTGCCACCGCCCGGAAGAGACCCGGGCAGGATGGTAGCACGTGGGGTGCCACACGTCCGGAAGCGAGCACGTCGCACCGGACGCCGTGAACAAGTGAACAGCGAAAGTCCTTCAGGGCAGGGTGAGGCGCCGGGAGCGCCAATTCCCGATCGGCGGTATAGCCCGCGAGCCGCATTGCGGCAGATTCGGAGCATCTCCGAAGCCGACGGTATAGTCCGGATGGAAGAAGGCAAGCGACCACGAGCAGGTCCTGACTCGAAGTGCGGTGCGCGCCTTCGAGTCTTTTTGTTGCTCCGTCCGTCCCTGCCGCCGAAGGGCTGGAGGTACCGGGGTGGATTTCATGGCGCGGGCGCTCGAACTGGCAGACCGCGCACTGGGACGGGTTAGTCCTAATCCGGCGGTTGGAGCGGTTCTCGTCCGGGACGGGCTGATCGTTGGCGAGGGGTTTACTCAGCCGCCCGGCCAGGCGCATGCCGAGATTGTCGCGCTGACCGCGGCCGGCCCCCGTGCCCGGGGAGCCGAGATGTACGTTACCCTCGAGCCGTGCTGTCACGTCGGCCGAACCCCGCCGTGCACCGAGGCGATCATCGCCGCGGGCGTGGCCGCAGTACACGTTGCAGTGCCGGATCCGTATCCGCAGGTCAACGGGCAGGGCATCAACGCCTTGCAGCGCGCGGGCATTACCGTCACGGTCGGAGCACACCGCGGAGAAGCCGAGCGGCTCAATGCTGCATTCTTCCATTTCGTCCGCACCGGCCGGCCGCTTGTCACGGCGAAGTGGGCCATGTCGGCTGATGGGAAGGTCGCGACCCGCCTGAGGGATTCGCGTTGGGTGACCAGTCCAGCTGCGCGCCGTGCTGTTCATCGTGAGCGCGACGCGAGTGACGCGATTATCGTTGGCATCGGGACTGTTCTGGCCGACGATCCCGCCCTGACCGTGCGTCTGGAGGAGGAGGGCGAGGCACAGCGGGCACCGCGCCCCTGTCCCCCTCTGCGAGTCGTCCTTGATAGCCAGGCACGCATGCCGCCAACCGCGCGCATGCTCCGGGATGGCGGAGGGCCAGTTCTGGTTTATGTGACTGCGCACGCACCTGCGGACCGCGTGCGTGCGCTGGTCGAGGCCGGTGCCGAGGTGATCCCCACCCGATCGGTCGAGGGACGCCCTGATCCCAGCGCCGTTCTCGCGGACCTGGCCCGCCGCGGCGCCATTCGCGTCCTGCTGGAAGCCGGGCCGACATTGATGGGAGCGTTCCTGGATCATCAGCTGATCGACCGCGTCATGGCCTTTATCGCTCCTCGCCTGGTCGGTGGGGCCAGCGCTTTATCACCGGTCGGGGGCGAGGGGATTGCACGCATGCGAGCGGCCCTCCCTCTCGTTGACGTGTCCGTATGCCAGACTGGCCCGGATGTCCTGATGGAGGGACGACTATCCTGGGAGCCCGCGGCAGGGGGATCGAGTCCAGAGGAGTAAGGGGCGATGTTCACCGGCATAGTCGAAGAAGTTGGCCGCGTCGAGCGTGTTCAGCCTGGTGTCCTGACGATCCAGGGGAGGCAGGTACTGGACGACCTGAAGATCGGCGACAGCATTGCTGTTGATGGCGTCTGTCTGACCGTGGTCGAACGTAACGACCGCACCTTCACAGTGAATCTCCAGCCCGAAACCCTGCGCCGGACCACCCTGGGAAACCTCACCGCCGGTCGGCGGGTGAATCTGGAGCGCGCGGTGCCTGCCAACGGGCGGCTCGGTGGGCACATTGTTCAGGGGCACGTGGACGCGACCGGACGAATCGTCGAGATTCGCCCTGACGGCGACGGCCTCGTCGTTCGTTTTCAGGCGCCGCCCGGCGTCATGCGCTACGTCGTCGAGAAAGGATTCATCGCAGTCAACGGCATCAGTCTTACCGTGGTCGACGTGGCCGCGGACTGGTTTACCGTTTCCCTGGTCCGCTATACGCGCGAGCATGTCGCCCTCCTGGATGAGGGCGTTGGAGCAGCCGTTAACCTCGAGGTGGACATCATCGCCAAGTACGTTGAGCGTCTGCTGGCCCAACGAGCAGAGCCGCGAAGCGGAGATGAGCGCCTGGCCGCGGCACTGCGTCAGGCGGGCTTCCTGGAAGGCGACGTCGGAGACACGCTATGCCATTAGCCACCGTCGAAGAAGCAATCGAGGAGTTTCGGGCGGGACATTTCGTGATCATCGTCGATGACGAGGATCGCGAGAATGAAGGCGACCTGGCCATCGCCGCGCAGTGGGTAACGCCGGACGCGATCAACTTTATGGCCACGCACGCGCGGGGTCTCATCTGCGTTGCGATGACCGGCCAGCGCCTGGACGAGCTCCAGATCCCGCTCATGGTTGCCGATAACACCGCCAAGTATCAGACGGCCTTCTGCGTCTCAGTTGAGGCGAAAGGGCT
This sequence comes from Chloroflexota bacterium, assembly GCA_035293685.1. Taxonomy (GTDB): domain Bacteria; phylum Chloroflexota; class UBA6077; order FW602-bin22; family CADDYW01; genus JADGGD01. The sequence goes on from DATGMJ010000080.1 coordinate 3,080, forward strand.
GACGACCACTGGCATCTCAGCGGCCGACCGCGCCGCGACGATCAAACGGTTGATCGATCCTACCGCGCGTCCTGATGATTTCCTCCGCCCCGGTCATACCTTTCCCCTGCGTGCCCGGGACGGAGGCGTCCTCGTCCGGGCCGGTCAGACCGAGGCGGCGGTTGATCTGGCCCGTCTGGCCGGCCTCTACCCCGCTGGCGTGGTCTGCGAGATCATGAACGACGATGGGACAATGGCCCGCCGTCCCCAGCTCGAGGTGTTCGCGGCCCGCTTCGGGATCAAGATCATCAGCGTCGCCCAGATCATCGAGTATCGACGCCACCGCGAAAAGCTCGTCCGACGGCTGAGCACGGTGACCCTGCCGACCCGACACGGCTCCTTCGAGGCAACGATCTTCGAAGACATCATCCAGCACGACCAGCACGTCGCTCTGGTCATGGGTGATCCGAGCGGTGACGAGCCAGTGCTGGTGCGGATGCATTCCGAATGCCTGACCGGCGACGTCTTCGGCTCACTCCGCTGTGATTGTGGGGAACAGCTCGATCGTGCTATGGAGATGATCGCCCGGGAGAAGCGCGGGGTGATCGTCTACCTGCGCGGCCATGAGGGGCGGGGCATTGGTCTGCACAATAAGTTTCGCGCCTATCAGCTTCAGGATCGCGGACTGGATACGGTCGAGGCGAATGAACGCCTTGGCTTCGCTCCGGATCTCCGCCATTACGGCATCGGCGCCCAGATCCTCGTGGACCTCGGGGTCCGGCGCATGCGCCTCCTGACCAATAACCTTCAGAAGGTCGCCGCGCTCGCTGGCTACGGCATTGAGGAGGTCGAGCGGATCCCGCTGGTTGTCGAGCCGAATGAATACAATCGTCGATACCTGGAAGCGAAGCAAGCGAAGATGGGACACCTGCTCGACCTGACCACAGAATAGGCGGTTCGACCGGGCTGATTGCTCCGCTGGAGGAGAGTAAAGAAGATGGGACGACGCTTCGAGGGAAACCTGGTTGGCGAGGGGCTCCGTTTTGCGATCGTGGTCGCGCGGTTCAACGAGTTTATCACCTCCCGGCTCCTCGCCGGCGCCATGGATGGCCTGATCCGGCACGGCGTTCGGGAGCAGGATATCGATGTGGCCTGGGTACCAGGCTCTTTCGAGATCCCGGTCGTCGCAAAGAGGCTCGCGCGATCGGCGCGATATGACGCCGTCCTCTGTCTGGGAGCCGTGATCCGCGGTGCGACGCCCCATTTCGACTACGTTGCCGCGGAGGCCGCGAAGGGCATCGCGGCCGCAGCCCTGGAGACAGAGGTACCGGTGATCTTCGGGGTGCTCACGACCGACACGATCGAGCAGGCAATCGAGCGCGCCGGCACCAAGGCCGGCAACAAGGGATACGATGCAGCGCTAACGGCCATCGAGATGGCTAACCTCCTGCGCGCGATCGAGTAAACAGGGAGAGAACACTCTCCCCCTGGCACTCTGTCCAGTCCAGGGGTACGATGTGTCTGCTTCATCTTCGGACGGATCGTTCCCCGGGGGTTCTTCGGAGAGCTGCGGAGCAGACGGTACTCGGGCGGGAAGCGTGTATTGAGCGAGCAGACGGAGGCGACCAGACGGTGCAGTATGTCTTGGGCCTTGACTTCGGAGGAACGAAGCTGGCCGCCGGTCTGATTGACAGCAGCGGGCGGCTGATCGAATTTCGCCGCTGTCCGACCGATCCATCGGCCGGTCCTGCAGGAGCGATCTCGGCCGTGCAGCGCCTGGTCGACTCCTTCACAACCAGGGTGCGGCCCGCCGGCGTCGGCATCAGCTTCGGTGGACCGATTGATCAAGCGCGCACGCGGACGCTCCTTTCCCACCATGGGCCCGGTTGGGAAGAGTATCCGCTCGTCGAGCACATCGGGCGGCTCTGGCCGGGGCCGGTCGTGATGGAGAATGACGCCAACGCCGCGGCACTGGGAGAATTCCGCTTCGGCGCGGGCCGCGGCTACCGCAACCTTCTCTATGTGACCGTGAGCACAGGGATCGGCGGCGGGGTCATCATTAACGGCGAGCTGTATCGAGGAAGTCGCGGGCTGTCCGGTGAGATCGGCCACACCATCGTTGTTCCCTCGGGCCCTCTCTGCCCCTGCGGCAAGCAGGGCTGCCTCGAGGCAGTTGCCTCGGGTCCCTCCATTGCGCGCCACTACGCCGGGCGATCCGGCCTCGACCCGACAACCGTAACGGCCGAGGAAGTATTCCAGCAAGCCGAACGGGGAAATCCACTCGCGCGCGAGACCCTCGAATGGTCCATCAACCTGCTCGGGATCGGCCTGGCAAACGCCATAAACCTGCTGGATCCCGACGTTGTCATCATCGGCGGCGGTGTCAGCCGCGCGGGTGATCGTCTGTTTGCTCCGCTGCGCGCCGCAGTCGCGGCCGCGGCCGCGCCCTCCCCTCCGGGCGCCGTGCCGATTCTACCGGCCGCGCTTGGTGATGCGGTCGGCGTCCTGGGTGCCGCGGCCCTGGTGCTCTCAACATCCGCCGCCCAACCGCAATCCGCGCAGACCGGGCAGGACCCCAGCGATCCCTGATGGAGCCGAGCGACCGAAGAGCGGTGCGACTTCCACCAGCACGTCTGGCTGGTCCGGGCACTTCTGTTCGACGTTGCCAGCCCAGTCACGGGCCAAGCTCCGAAAGCCGTAGACGTGCCCCGGTTCCCCTTGGAAGGTCGCGTGCGTGCTCGTGGTCGTGGAGATCCAGGTTATCCACGCTCCGGAGGTGGAAAAGTCCCGATACTCGATGGTGTAATCCGCGATGCCCCAGCCGTCCGGGTCTTCGCCGCTCCAGGAGATATCAAAGCGATCGTCAGCCCCCTGGACCGGGTGGATACTCACACGGGACACCGGAGGCCGATCATCGGGCGGCAGATGCTCGACAAGGAGAACAGTAGGGCCACCGACAAGATAATCACTCGGATTCCAGGGAGTATCTCCGTTTCGGTTGTCCGTAGCCGGGGGAAGAACGACAGCGTACCGTTCACCCGGGGTGACGATCTGCTGGCTCCCATCCTGCTGAATGAGAACCACGCTCCGCGCGGCCGCGGCCGCGGCATCGACGATCGCCGTAGTCGGTTGGCCGGTGGTATTCCAGAGTACCGTGGTCCGATGGGGATCCGGTCCCGGGACACCGAAGGTCGCTCCAACCGCCCCGTGTGACGAGAAGCTCTGAACAACCGTAAAGCCAGCAAGGTAGCGCGCGGCAACCTGATACGCCTGGTATGCTGGCCGAAGTGTCCCATCATTTCGAATCAGCCCGAAGGCCTGTCCGTTGCCATCATCCTGAAGCTGGAATACGAAGACGCGCGCTGCACCGGCTGCGAAGCCGCCGGCAATGGCCTGGATGATGAACGAGGCCTGCTCGACAGTCGTCGCATGGCCGGTCGCCCGAGCGCTTCCGGCATTCGTTCCGCCGGGATAGTCCTGGCAAGAGACACGCAGGGGAACAGATGGCTCATCGCATGCGGGAATGCCGGTCTCATTGATCCAGATCTCCTTCCCCCCAAGGCCCGCATCGGCCAGGATCCGCTCCGCGTCGATCGTCAGACGATAGACATCTGCCGAGCGGCTGTACCAGTGGAGTGAGAGGATGTCGAAGTAGTCGTTGTTAGCCAGCGCCAATGGATCCATCTGCAGGATACCGATGAGCTGTTTCAGCCAGGCGTATTCACCCGCGCGATTCGTCCATTCCCAGTACATCATGCCGCCGACCGCGACGCGCGCCGTGGGATCAGCCGCGCGCACGGCGCGGTAAGCAACCGCGAGGAGGCGGGCGTACTCCTGAACCGATCCACTCCAGAAGGCATCGGCATCCGGCTCGTTCCAGACCTCCCATACCTGGACCCGCCCCCGGTAGCGCGCGGCCGCGGTATAGACAAAGCGGGCCCACGGGTTCGCCGGGTTGATCGGCTTGCCGGGCGTCCAGGCATCCGACCCATCGGCAAAGGTTGGCCGCTCCAGTCCGGCTGGTGGGGAGATGCCAGCATCCAGACCAGTGTTGCCATCCGATGCCGCTCCCGTCCGGTCGGCCGCATAGAAGGAGGGCGTCCCGAGGAGGACCGCATCGATCGAGAAACCGTGGTCTACATCACCAGCCACCCGGGAATCGATAGGGGACCAGTCGAAAACCCCTGGTTCTACCTCCACATCGCGCCAGTAGATGACCCAGCGATCCCACCGGGCACCGACCGCGCGAGCCTGATCATAACGACGGGAGGCACTGACCGGTGCCGACGGCGCGATGAAATCGATGCCGAGACGGTCATCACCAATCGGGAGCGAGTCCGCGGCGGCAGGAGAAGGGGACCAGGGCCAGGCACTGGCGAGAGCGGCCGACAGCAGCAGGACGACCAGTACCAGCCGACCGGCTCGCGGACCAGCGCGTCGGCATTCCATTGCCCCACCCCGTGATCATCCGTGGGGAGTCCCCCACGGGGCACGGGCTATGCTACCAGGGGCCGCAGGGTAGGACAAGGGGAGACATGGGCCACCCCATGGAGGGGAAATGAAACCGGGGGCGCGAGCGGTCGCGCCCCCGGTTTGCCAGAGTGGGGAGTCCTAGCGAGAACGACGGCTAGCCGTGATGCTCCCCTCGGGTCTTGCTCGCGGTCTTGCCGCCCTTCTTCCCGATCTGGGAGTAGTACTCCGGTCCGTGCTTCTCCTTGACCGCTTCGCCACCCCGGCGACCGATCTCAGCGTAGAATTCGGGACCGTGCTTGCGCTTTACGGCCTCCCCACCCTTCTTCCCGATCTCGGAGTAAAACTCGCGCCCCCGTTCTCCCGCGACGGCCTCCCCACCCTTCTTGCCGATCTTCGAGTAGAACTCGGGGCCGTACTTCTCCTTAACCGCCTCACCACCCTTCTTGCCAGCCTCTCGGACGGTCATCTCGTGCTTTTCAGTCTTGGGCATGGCCCAGACACCTCCTTTCCGGCACAGCGGTGGACACCGCAAACCACGACACAGCCGGTCCCGCGATCATCCATCACGACCGTCCGCTCGCCTGGATGGCGTCCGAACCGCTTCGGGGATGGATCGCAAGAAGCTTGCCGCCCATCGGGTGGCGGGCACCGCGCACGGAACACGGGTCTCTTGGCACGTCCCCTGCCGCCGCGTACAATTAGATCTGGCTGGAGGCCGGGACCATGGCTGCACTCTTCACCGATCGAGCGCACGCGGGACGTGAGCTGGCTATGGCGCTCGAGCGGTATCGCGGGCCGTCAACGCTGGTGCTTGGTCTTCCGCGCGGCGGTGTCGTCGTTGCGGACGAGGTCGCTCGGACCCTGGATGCCGAGCTCAACGTGATCATCACCCGCAAGATTGGCGCGCCGGGCAACCCCGAGTACGCGATCGGAGCGGTTGCCGAGGGGGGAGGTGTCGTACTCAACGAGGAGGACATTGCCCTCTACCGAATCAGCCGGGCCTATGTCGAAGATGAGATCCGACGGCAGCAGGAAGAGATTGCCCGCCGCATCACCCTCTACCGGGAAGGCGCTCCCCTTCCCCCTATGCACGATCGTCCGACCCTCGTTGTCGATGACGGGGTCGCGACGGGCTATACAATGCTTGCGGCACTGCGGTCGGTCCGCCAGCAGGAAGCCCGTCCAGTCGTCATGGCGACGCCAGTGATCCCTCCCTCAACGCTCGAACGTCTCTCCTACGAATGCGATGATGCAGTAGCACTGGCCTCGCCAGAGCCCTTCTACGCCGTCGGGCTGTTCTACGAGAACTTCGAGCAGCTCACCGATGAGGATGTCATTCGGATTCTCACGGCGGCCCGCTCCCGACACGCTGCCTGACCGGGCTCAGCGCTCGGCATCAGGAAGCCGAAGCCGATCCCCCTCTTCAATCAGCATCACCGGAATGCCATCGCGAATCGGATAGCGGCGGCCACAGCCGTGGCACACCAGCAGGGAGTCCTCGAGAACGACCTTCGTCTTGCAGGCCGGACAGACGAGGATGTCCAGTAGCTCCTGACTGATCACGTCGCACCCCTCCTGGTTTGGTTCCCGTCCGCCTCGGCGGGCATGGCAACTGAATAGTAGCATCCGATCCCCCTGCCTTCAAACCATCTGTAAGCAGGCATCCTGTCTACCATGACTTTTGGGCTATTGCACTCCGGGGAGGCCCAGCTACGATGGGCCATACCTGCCCACGGCCGGGGTCTTCCCCGCTCTTAGGAGTGCTGTCGTGAGGTTAGTCTCTCGCTTTCACGGCGCCTGGATGTTCACGGTACCGGTCGCACTGGCCACATTGCTGTCCCTGCGCGTTCCAGGGCCGATGAGTCCGCTAGTGATATCCGACCACCGGACGCCGATATCCCATCCTGCGCCAACTCCGCGCCCTCTGTCCCCACCTGTGCCGGGACCAGCCGTAACCTTGCCCGTTCCACCACTCGGCAGCGGATCGTTTCCCCTCGTACTTCCACGGGTTGTTCCAATCGGGGTCGAGACGGTGCAATCCTTGGGGTCAACGGAGAGCGCCGACCAGAAGATCGCCCGTGCCATCGCTCTCTGGCAGGCCGGGGATACCGATGAGGCCCGACACGAACTGCAGGGACTCGCGGCTGATACCGACCGTACCGTGGCGGCGCGTGCGCTCTTCCTGGAGGGTCGCATTGCCCTGGAGAGCGGCGACGCGGACAGCGCGGACCGTGATTTTGAACAGTACCTGATGCGGTATCCGGATGGTGCAGATGCACCACTGGCGACCTTCGCCCGCGGCTGGCTCGCCCGGCAGCGCGGCCAGCCAGCCGCGGCGCTCACTTTCTTCCGACGGTACCTCGACAGTGGAGGCGACCTTCCCCTCGCCGGTTATGCGCTCCTGGCCATGGCCGATGCTGCCCAGGCTGACGGCGACCAGGCCACTGCTATCACCTACCGTCGTGAGGCCATTGCTGCCGGCCTGCCTCTGGAGGAAGAACTCGCCGCCGCGTCGGCAGTCGGGCAGAACTTCGAATCATCCCGCGACTACCTGGGAGCGGCACGCTGGTACCAGCAGCTCGCCGAGCGCCCCGCCAACGATCCAGCCACCCGCGCCCACTATGCGTTTCTTCAAGCCACCGAGCTGCAGCGCGCCGGCCAGAAGGCGGCGGCCATCAACCTCTACCGAGCGCTCCTGGACGGCGGGGATCTCGGCGGCGATGCCCCATCGGCCGTTCGCGCCCTCGCACAACTCGGCTCTCCGCTCTCCGATTTCGAGGAAGGGGAAGCCTATCTCAAGGCGCATCAGTATGCCGAGGCAGTTACCGCTCTCGGCCATTACCTCGATCGCGAGCCCGAGGGAGCATCCGCGGCAACTGCACGCTTCGATCGCGCCCGCGCCCTTCTGGGTGCGCAAAGCTATGTGGCAGCTGCTCAGCAGTTCGATCGCTTTCTCACAACGGCGCCGTCGGACCCGCGCACCGGTGAGGCCATCATCCTGCGCGGCCAGGCCCTTGTCCAGGCCGGTCAGCTCGACCAGGCCGTCGCCGGTCTCCAGGCCTTCGCAGTCCAGCATCCGGCGGATCCCGCCGCACCGCGCGCACTCGCGGCGGCGGTCCAGGCGCTTCAGAACGCCGGACAGGATGAACAGGCGCGAGCAATCGAACAGATCCTGGTCCAGCGCTTCCCGAGTAGCGCCGAGGGAGCACGTGCCGGTTTCGCTCTCGGCTGGGATGCTTACGAGCGCCTCGACTTCACCGCCGCGAAGACAGCGTGGGAGAAGGTCCTGGCGGCCGCCCCGCGAACACGCGGGAGCGCACCGGCCCTGCTGTGGTTGGGAAAGATGGAAGAGCGCGCGGGGAACAGCGACGCGGCGCATCAGCTCTACCAGATGGCCTGGAACGCCAACCCCGGCGACTACTACGCCTTCCGCGCGCGCGAGCTCGCCGGGAATGCTACGTACGATCCACAGGGACCGATCCGTCTTCCCTCGAAAGATGAACTCGACCGAGAACGCGGCGACTTCGAGCGATGGCTGGCCGGCTGGACCCACCCCGATGCCGCCAGCGCCGCGCTTCCCTACCTTGGTGCACCAATCAGCCGATCGTCAACGCTGGATCGAATCCGGGCGCTTGTCGACATAGGATTGACTGATCAGGCACGGGCAGAGATCACCAGCGCGATGAGACGGTTCGCAGATGATGGACGGTCGCTGTACGCGCTCGCTGACGTTCTGGATCAACTGGGTCTGACACCGGAGTCCCTCGCCGCGGCCTATCGTCTCCTCATGATCTCACCAGCTCCCAATGCCTACCAGGCTCCCCTCTACCTGCAACGACTCGTCTACCCTTTCCCCTACCGCGACCTGATCGTGCAGTCGGCCCGCCAGTACGGCATCGATCCGCTCCTCCTCGTCGCACTGATTCGTCAGGAGTCAGCCTTCCGGACTGAAGCACGCTCATCAGCCAGCGCTGTGGGCCTAACCCAGTTCCTGCCGTCAACGGCCCTCGGCGTCGCCGCCCAGATCGGCCTCACTGATTTCGATATCGCAGATCTCACTCGACCACGTACAGCGATCGAGCTCGGTGCCGCCTACCTCGCCAGCCAGATCAAAGCCTTTGGGGGGAATGCCTACATCGCCCTAGCCGCTTATAACGCCGGCGCTGGTAATGTCCGGCGGTGGCTCAGTGATAACCCGCGCGGTGATGTGGATCTGTTCGTCGAGGAGATCCCCTATCAAGAGACGCGCGAGTACGTGCGCAATATCTACCGGTTCTATCAGGAATACGTGCTCCTCTATCGCGGCCCGACCGGCTGAAAGTCGCAACAATACTGACGCGAGAGCTCACTCGCAACGGCATCGTTGACAGCAGTGCCGGCGTGCCGTATGGTGATTGCCGCGCCGCCACTGGAGAGAGCCGGTGAAGCTGGTTCTGACGATCGTTCCGCCCGACGAAGCAGATCGCCTGGTCGGCAGACTGATCGAACACGAGTTCCGCGTGACGCGGATCAACAGCGCGGGCGGCTTCCTGAAGAAAGGAAGCGCCACGCTCGTCGTCGGCGTCGAGGACGAGTTCCTCGAGGACGTGATCGCCCTGATTCGTCAGGGCGGCCGGCACGCCAGCGTTTTCGTCCTGAACGTCGCGCGCTTTGAGCGCCTGTAACTCCCCTCACCTAGACCGCTGCCCGTGCGGGCGCGCGAACCCGGCGGAAGAGAGCGGACAACTCGCCGGTCTCCCAGACGACCAACAACATGCTGGCGTTGAAGATCGATGAATAGGTTCCGCTGATCACCCCGATGAGCAGGGCCAGGGCGAAAAGACGGGTGCTGTCTCCTCCGAAGAGCACCAGGGCACTCAGGGTAAAGATGACCGTCAGCGATGTGCTGAGCGATCGGCCAAGCGTCTGTAAGAGACTGTGATTGACAATCGAGGGGAACGGCTCGCCAGCGTGGCGAATGCTGTTTTCTCGGACACGGTCAAACACCACGATCGTATCGTGCACAGAGAAGCCGATCACCGTGAGCAGTGCTGTAACAAAGAGCGAATCCACTTCCACCCGGAAGAAGCGGCCGAGGATCGAGAAGATGCCCACCACGACGAGAGCATCGTGGAGCAGGGCGATGATCGCGCACAGACCATAGAGATACGGTCGTGGGACGTGACGGAAGGCCCACCACAGATACAGCAGAATACCCAGCGAGGCCAGGGCGACCGCCGTGAGCGAGCGCTGCCAGATCTCAGTGCCAACACTTGGTCCGACGGACTGGAAACTGAGCTCGGTAAACGGGCCAAAGTGCGATCGAAGGTCGTTCGCGATCTGGGCCTTGATCGGCTGGTCTGGACGGATCTCCTTCGCCCGAATCAGGATGACATTGTTATTGCTGGCCTGGACCAGGCTGTCACCGTACCCATGGGCCGCGAGGATCTGCAGGACATCCTTGCCCGAAACCGGCTTCTGGAACTGAACCTCCCACAGGGTCCCGCCAGTGAAGTCCACACCGAGTCGAAGATGCGGCGGCAGGATCAGCGAGATCAAGCCCGGGACGATAATGATTGCCGAGATGAGGAAGAAGAGGTACCGCCTTGCCACCAGATCGATCACGAGAAGCGCCTCCCACCGCTGACCGGAATAGCACGCATCAGGATACCACCTTCGGCACCTCGTCCAGCCCGTACCAGCGAAGATCGCGGACCAGGCCGGAGTCTACGACGAGCTGGAGGAACGTGCGGCTCACCAGAATGGCCGTAAAGAGGCTGACAATCACCCCGACCGCCAGGGTTAGTGCAAACCCCTGGATGATGCTGGCACCGAATGTCATTCCAAACCAGAAGAGGATCGCGCAGGTGATCAGCGTCGAGAAATTCGAATCGCGAATCGAGGTCCAGGCACGCGAGAATCCCGCGTCGATCGCGGCCCGGAGCGTCCGACCCGCACGGAGCTCCTCCTTCATGCGCTCGAAGATGAGGATATTCGCATCAACGGCCATGCCGATCGAGAGGATGAAGCCTGCGATACCCGCAAGGGTCAAGGTGACCGGGATTATCCGGAACAGGCTGAAGGTAACCGCTGCATAAATGAGAAGGGCCAGATCGGCCAGGAGCCCTGGCACACGGTAATAGAGCAGCATGAAAACCAGGACGATGCCGAGCCCGATAACGCCTGCCCGAATACTCTGCTCCACCGCCTGCGAGCCAAGGGTCGGACCGACCTGCGTACTTTCCACCACTTTCAATGGGATCGGTAGCGCGCCATAGCGGAGCTGAATGACCAGGCTTTGGGCCTGTTGCAGGGTGAAGCCCGGACCATTCCCGCCATTGATCGTGCCGCGCCCTCCGGTAATCGGGCTCTGGATCACCGGGCACTCGATCACCTTCTTGTCCATGGTGATCGCCAGGTACTTACCGACATTCTTCGAGGTAAAGTCGGCGAACTTCTTCGTCCCGTCTGCCGTCAGAGTGAAGTCGATCTCCGGCCGCCCGAGATTATCGAAGCCCACCGAGGCGGACTGCAGGTCTTTGCCCGTCAGGATCGTCGTGTAGACCTTCGCTGGCGTTGGGCTGGCCGCCGGCGTCGGTGATTGCCCGGCGGTCGGCGTCGCACCGGGGGTCAAGGCCGCCGTCGGTGATGCCGGGGTCTCGAATGACTTCGGCCCTCCCAGGGTAGTCGTCACGATGGTGCCGGGGGGAAGGTAGGTACTCCCGGCGTCAATGAACTCGAGCAGGCCGGTCTCGCCAAAGGTGCGGATCGCAGCATCCGGATCTTTGATGCCGGGAAGCTGAACGATGATCCGATTGCCGCTCGCCAGCTGGACAAGCGGCTCCGAGACCCCCAGGGCATTGACCCGGCTGGCGACGATCTGGCGTGCGGCTTCCATTGAGCCCGGATCCACCCGAGTGCCCGGCGGCACATCGGCCTCAAGCAGGACCTGCACACCGCCTTTGAGATCCAGCCCCTCGCGAATCGGGAAATCCTGATCGATGCGCAGCCCGAGCAGATCGATGTGGAAGCCCGGCGAGGCCGGGTCCGCCACGTAGAACGCAAGTGCCGCAACGATGAGGATCCCGATCAACATGCGGATGTCTCGGTGGAAAAGCACGGTCTGCTCCTTCCTACCCCCTACCTCTCCCCGGAACCTGATCAATGCACCACCGGCGGCCCTCAAACATCTGGCCCCCGGAGCCGTTGTCGTCGACTGGTTCCGAGGCCTTCTCGCTGTGCGGTCCCTCTCCCGAGGGGCCGGGCCTCAGAAATCGCGCGGCACCCGGGCGCTCGCGATCAGATCGGCGACCTGATCGGGCGTATCAGCGACCTGTATGCCTGCCGCGCGCAGGGCCGCGATTTTCTCTTGCGCCGTTCCACTCGTGCCGGAGATGATCGCTCCAGCATGCCCCATACGCCGCCCGGGGGGAGCAGTTCGACCGGCTACGAATGCGACCACCGGCTTGCTAACGTGGAACTTCACGTATGCCGCGGCCTCCTCCTCAGCTTCGCCGCCGATCTCACCGATCAGGGCGATCGCATGGGTCTGCGGATCGGCCTCTAAAAGCTCAAGCACCTCGACAAATGACGTCCCAACGATGGGATCCCCCCCGATGCCCACGCACGTCGACTGCCCGTACCCGCGCTCGGTGAGCGCCGCCACGACCTCGTACGTAAGGGTTCCGCTTCGCGAGACCACGGCAACCGAGCCCGGCCGATGGATGTGCGCGGGCATGATTCCCACCTTCGCCTTCCCGGGCGAAATGAGCCCGGGACAATTGGGGCCGATCAGGCGTGTTCCCTTCAATCGGGCGAAGTGGTACAGGGGGATCATCTCGTGCACTGGTATCTGCTCGGTGATCACAACGACAATTGGCAGGGCGTTCGATATCGCCTCGCGGATCGCATCCGGCGCAAAAGGAGCGGGAACGAAGATAATCGAACAATTCGGGCGCGTCTGCGCGACAGCTTCGGCGACCGTGTTGAACACCGGGACACCCGCCACATCCCGACCGCCCCGGCCGGGTGTTACCCCCGCGACAACCGTCGTCCCATACTCGAGCATCTGGCGGGTATGGAACTCGCCCTCACGGCCGGTTATCCCCTGCACTAGCACGCGCGTCCGCTCATCAATCAGGATGCTCATCGTCCGGCCTCCCGTGCCGCATCCACCGCAGCCCGCGCCGCTTCGTTCATCGACGAAAGAGCGGTGATCCGCGCCGCCTGGAGGATTGCCCGCCCCTCGGCCTCGTTTACCCCGACCAGACGAACGATAATCGGGACCCGCCGCATCCCTTCGCCCAGCGACTGGAGCGCCGTGACGATCCCGCGGGCAACCTCATCACACCGCGTAATCCCCCCAAAGATGTTAAAGAGGATCGCCTTGACCTTTGAATCGGCGAGAAGAAGCTCGAGCGCTGCGGCAACCCGCTCGGCCCGCGCTCCACCCCCGATATCGAGGAAGTTCGCCGGCTCACCCCCGTACAGCTTGATTACATCCATGGTTGCCATAGCGAGCCCGGCCCCGTTAACAACGCACCCGATTGTCCCATCAAGTTTGACGTAACTAATCCCCTCCTGACGGGCTCGCGCCTCGATCGGATCCTCGGCCTCCACGTCGCGCAAGGCCTCGAGTTCAGGATGACGATGCAGAGCGCTGTCGTCAATCACCATCTTGGCATCCAGGGCGAGCAGATCTCCCGTGGGGGTAACGGCGAGGGGATTGATCTCCAGGAGCGTTGCGTCATTCTGGCACAGTGTGTCGTAGAGCCCGCGGGCGATCGCGGCGAACGCACGGACCTGCCCTGCATCCAGGCCGAGCCCGAATCCCAGTTCCCGTGCCTGGAACTCTGCAAACCCCAGGTACGGATCCACTGACCGCCGCAGGATCTTCTCCGGAGCCGCGCGAGCGACTTCTTCGATCTCCACCCCTCCCTCGGCGCTTGCCATAAAGACGATGGATTTCGAGGAGCGGTCGACAATCGCCCCAAGGTAGAGCTCGCGTGCGATCTCCGCAGCCTCGGCAACGAGCACGCGTCGGACGACGTGTCCGCGAATCGTCATTCCCAGGATGCTCGCGGAGACCGATTCGGCCTCGGCCGGGGTCGCCGCAAGTTTCACCCCGCCGGCCTTTCCCCGCCCGCCGGTCAGCACCTGAGCCTTAACGACAACAGGCCTGCCGAGACGGCGTGCGATGGCCCCGGCCTCCGCCGGGGTCGCCGCCACCTCACCCGGCGGGATTGGGATAGCGTGCTGACGCAGAAGATCCTTGGCCTGGTACTCGTGCAGGTTCACTGCAACTCCTTATACAATACACCTATTCCGAACGTTGCCGCAGAGCAAAGCCCCCGGCTGTCCCCGGACCATCTCGCCCGGCCGCTCTGCTACCCCGAGGCGACCCATCGGGCGGAGAGCTACCCGGGGCCAGACACTCCATGAGAAAGCCCGATCACAAAAAAGGGGCGATCCCATGATCGCCCCAGGAAGGTCAGTCCATCCACCCTGCCAGCGTCCGCGGGCTCTCCTCACCGCAACGCGCCTGGGGAACCGAGAGGGTACTCGAGCCGCGCTGGCTGGCCAACGCGCTCACGCCGGAACTGTCTCCTTCTCGACCCGACGGAGCTGATCCATGCTCTCGAGGTGATCAAAGAACAGGATCCCGTCGAGGTGATCCGTCTCATGTTGGAAGGCCTGGGCAAGCAACCCTTCGGCCTTGATCCGCACCTCTCGCCCCTGACGATCACGCCCCTTGATCACGACATCGCGATACCGGGGCACGTTCGCCACCCAGCCCGGCATCGACAGGCATCCTTCCTCTGGGTAGTAGAGATTCGCCTTCTTGATGATCTCCGGGTTGTAGAGGACGAACAGTTCGCCCGCGTGCGGCTCATCACAATCCTCGGGTGTCTGAACGACAAAGAGCCGCACCGGCACGCCAACCTGCGGCGCCGCCAGGCCCACGCCATTCGCGTGGTGCATCGTTTCGATCATATCATCAATCAGCCGCTGAAGGCTGGCATCCAGACGATGAATACGCGAGCACTTCCGACGGAGCATGGGGTGCTCAACAGTGAGAATCTCACGAAGCGCCATGCAGACCTCCAGCTGCGTCAGAAGCCCGGGAAAGGTTGATCCATTCCATCGGGATCTCCCATAACTAGAGACCAATTGTACACCATCCCTCCTTCCCGCTTCAACCAAGAGAGCTTCCTAGCAGACGCCCTTGCTATCTCTCGCTATAGTCTGCGGCGCGATGATCGCGAATGCCCCTCCTGATCTTCCGATTTGAAGCACTCTCACCCAGTCGCCGATGTGCGGCAACAGGCCGTGGTATCATATGCGCGTGGGGCCCGTGGTGGTCTTCATCTCGGTTCGCGCCCGGTGCCCCGAGGCTCAGGAGGCATCGAAGGAGACCGGTGGCCCAGCTTCGCCCATTCCGTGGTGTTCGCTACGACCTCCGTGTCGTGGGTGATCTCGGCGCGGTGGTGAGTGCGCCGTACGATATCATTTCGCCCGCCGCCCAGCGTGACTACCTGGCACGCAGTCCCTACAACGCCGTACGCTTAGAGCTACCCTCTGATGAGCCGAACGACGCCGCGGCACACGGCCGCTACAGGCGGGCGGCGGCAATCTACCAGCAGTGGCTTGCCAGCGGAGTGTTGCTCGCGGAGCACCAGGCGGGCTTCTTCCTCTATGAGGAGCGTTTCAGTGACCGGGGGATCGAGCGGGTACGCCGGAGCCTCCTCACGCCAGTCCGCCTGGCCGACTGGCGTGAGGGCATCATCCTGCCTCACGAGTTCACCCTATCAGGTCCCAAGCAGGACCGCCTGAACCTTCTCCGCGCGACCGGCGTTCAGTTCAGCCCCATTCTGGCTCTCTACGATGATCCGGGAGATATCGGTACCGTTCTCGACGAGGTCGCACACGGCGAACCAGTTGCCGAGCTTCGGCTGGCAAACGGCGCCGTAGCCGCGGCGGCGCACACCCACCGTCTTTGGCGCATCATGGACCCCGCGCGGATCGTGGCGATCATGCGCGCCTTCGAACTCCTCCAGATCTACATCGCGGACGGTCATCACCGATACGAGACTGCCCTCGCTTATCGCGATGAACAGCGGTCAGCCGGTGCGGGGCCCGATGCCCCGTCAGAGTTTGTGCTCATGGCCCTGGTCGCCACCGATGATCCAGGGATCTGCATCCTCCCGACACACCGTCTCCTGCGATTGAGCACCGTCCCGCCCGTGACTGACCTCGCGCCGCGTCTCGCAGGCTGGTTTATCATCGAAGAGTACCCCGCCGATCAGGTGGCGAGCCTGCTCGACGCCCCATACGACCGCCCGACATTTGTCCTTCTTGGTCTTGCCGATGGTCGCGCGCATCGCCTGACCCTGCGAGAAGACATTGACCTTGCCGCGCTCCTACCGGACGTCCCGCCGGTGCTCCGGGCCCTCGATACGCTCGTCCTCCAGCGGCTCCTCCTCGAGCCCGTGTTCGGCCTCCCGGCGCGTGAGCTGGAAACCAATGGGCGCGTCCAATTCACGCGCGATCCGGACGAGGCCCTCCATGCCTATCGTGCAGGAGAGGCGCAGGTGGTGATCTTCCTGCGCCCGACGCCCCTTGATCAGATTCGTGCCGTGGCGCAGGCCGGGGAGCGCATGCCGCAGAAGACCACCTATTTCTATCCGAAGCCGGTGACCGGCCTGGTGTTCTTCGACCACCAGCGCGCCTTCGCCGGGCACGGGCCAGAGGGCAGCTGAGCCGTGCCGTCTATGACCCGTCAGCGCTGGTCATCGGAGGGCAAGCGGTCAGGCCAGGCCGCCAGGTGGACAGTGAGGGTGAGGTTGTTTCCCCCACGAACCACGGTGAGCGTCACTGTATCCCCTGGATTCTTGCCGTCGAGGTAGGCGCTGATATCTTGCACCGACCTGACGACGGTGCCGTCGATCCGGGTGATGACATCCCCTCCGGCTGGCACCTGGGCTGAAGTATCCGCTCCGCTCGCCCCGCGCAGTCCGGCGGCCTCGGCCGGGCTGCCCGGCAGGACATCGACCACATAGACACCGGATGTCACGGAAAGACCGAGCTGCTTCGCCAGATCCGGAGTCAGCTCCTGCCCGCTGATCCCGAGCCACGGGTGATCGATGGTGCTCCCGGCCTTCAGACGGGGAAGATAGCGGGTGAGGGTATTCGAGGGCACTGCAAAGCCAACCCCCACGGAACCGCGAATGGGGCTCTCGATCTGCGAGACCACACCGATAACCCGACCATCCTCATCCAGGAGTGGACCTCCGCTGTTACCCGGGTTGACCGGGGCGTCGGTCTGGATCATATTCGTGATCGAGCGTCCATTCGATGCCGACCGGGTGCGCCCGAGCCCGCTGATGATGCCGCTTGTGACGCTGTTGTGCAGGTTGAACGGGTTTCCGATGGCGATAACCAGTTGGCCAACCTGCAGGTCGCTCGAATCACCAAGCGGCAAGGGGTGCAGCCGATCGGACGGAACATCGACCCGGATGACCGCCAGGTCGTCGCCGGGATCCTCGCCGACGATGCGTGCGGAAACGGTGGAGCCGTCGCTGAAGATCACCCGAAGCTGGCTCGCCCCCTGCACCACGTGATCATTCGTCACGATATTGCCGTTCTGGTCGACGACGAAGCCGGAGCCCGCTCCCTGCTCCGGCTGCGGCACCAGGCGCGATGCGGACCCCGGCAGCGTGCTGACGATGCTCACCACGCCGGGGTTCGCCTGTTGGTAGACCGCCTCCACGACCGACGCCGTCGACGACGGGTCCGCGGGGTCGAAGGCGCCGCGAAGGGGATGAAGCGCGCTCGCACGCACCTCATTGATCGGCTCCGGCCGCGCCAGATACAGGACCAGGGCCGCGCCCATCATCGCTCCGAACAGCGCGGCCAGCGCGGTACGCAGAAATCCCATGCGTTACTCCCTTCATGCTGCGGGCAGGTAAACGATAAAGGTCGTCCCCTCGGATGGATCACTCTTCACCGACACCTTACCCCGGTGTGCCTGGACAATCTCCTTCACGATCGCCAGCCCGAGCCCGCTCCCATCATCAGGACGCCACGGCTCAACCCGATAGAACCGCTCGAAGATGCGCTGGAGGTGTTCAGGTGGGATAAATGAGCCGGTGTTGTGGACCTCGACCGCGATCCAGGGTGGTCCGGCGCGGTGGGCGGCGCCGTGGCGCGGGGAGTCCGATGCGAGGGCAACACCGTCAACGTAGGCTTGAACCTGCACGCGTCCCCCAGCGGGGGTGTGCTTGACGGCGTTATCGAGCAGATTCACGAACACCTGCTGGAGACGGTGCTCATCGGCCAAGACCGCTGGCAGGTCTCCCGCTCTCAGCTCGATGGCGAGCCCCGCCCGTGCGGCGATTGGCTGGACCTGGCGAACGCACGCTTCCAGAAGCGATGGAACATCCAGGCGCTTCTGCTCGATCGTGATCTGGCCCGACTCGATCTTGGAGAGATACAGGAGATCCTCGACCAGGCGATGCATCCGGGCCGCCTCTTCGCCAATGATGCGCGCCGCGTCCGCGTATTCCTCCGGCGTCCGGATCGTACCATCCACCATCGCCTGGGCAAACCCCTCGATCGACGTGAGAGGGGTCCGAAGCTCATGCGAGACATTGGCGAGCAGGTCGCGCATAGCCCGGTTCATCCGCCCGACCTCGCGCGCCATGGTATTAAAGCTCGTCGCGAGCTGTCCCACCTCATCATGCCCGTTTACGGTGATGTACTGCTCAAAATCGCCGCGCGCCATCCGTTCGGAGGCGTGGATGACCTGAGCAATCGGGCGCACGATCGAACGGGCAAGGAGGGCCGCGACGGCGACTGAGATGATCAGCGCAAGAACGGCAGCCGCCGCAAGGCCTGGCGCCAGCTCCATCCACGCGCCGGTGACGCTCTGCTCCGGCACCGCCACGACCAGATCGTAATCGTACAGAATCGGCCGTGCGGCCGTTCGCTCCATCGGCAGACCGACCACCACAAACGTCAACGGCGCCTCGTGCTCCGGTTCGAACGAGCCCCAGAACACCGGTATGCCGAGGTGCTGACGCCGGTAGGCCGGCGCCGGAAGTTGCTGGCCGGTGAGCGTCCCATTGGTATCGCTGACGATCTGCCCGTGGGCGTCGACGAGCAGAATACGGAGATCAAGCTGATTTGCGTAATCCTTCATCACCTGCTGGACGTCCACCCGAGGAACGTTCGCGCGCTCGTACCGACGCAGGGTGATCGTCAGCGGAACTGCAAGATCGGCCAGCCGATTGATAGCCAGCTGGGTCTGATAGGCACGCAGGAGATACGCCGAACCACTACCGGCAAGAACCAGGCAGAGGATGATGACCGCAGCATACGAAGCGATCAGCTTCGAGCGCAGGCTGCCGAACACCTTACGCTCCTTCTTGATTCACCAGCTTGTAGCCGACCCCCCAGACGGTCTGAATGCGGCAGGTACTGCCGTTGAGCTTCTCCCGGAGCCAGGTGACGTGCACATCGATCGTCCGGGAGTCACCGAGGTAATCGTACCCCCAGACCAGGTTCAGGAGACGCTCGCGATCCAGCACAAGTCCTTCGTTCCGGGCGAAGGTGAGCAGAAGATCGAACTCCTTGGCCCGCAGGCTTACCGGCTTGCCGTTGATCTCGACCTCGCGGCGAGCTGGATCAATGCGCAGATTGCCCAGCACGATCGGCTCCGGCACTCGCTCGGTCGGGCGGCTTCGCCGGAGCACCGCCTTTACCCGCGCAACGAGTTCGCGCGGGTTGAACGGCTTGCACACGTAATCATCCGCTCCGAGCTCCAGACCGACGATGCGATCCACATCGTCAGTGCGAGCGGTAAGCATAATGATTGGAACATCACTTTCGCGGCGAAGCTGCTTGCAGACCTCCAGGCCATCCAGCCCCGGCAGCATCAGATCCAGGATGATCAGACTTGGCTTGATCTGCCGCGCTTTGTCCAAGGCCTCCTTCCCGTCATAGGCGACCTCGACGGTATAGCCCTCCTTGGTCAGATACATGCGCGTCAGCTGAACGATGTTTTTCTCGTCATCAACGATAAGGACTGTACTCACGTCCCGCCTTTCGTCCACGACACGATCCGCTCGTACGCGCCGGTGTATGTGATCGGCTTGGAGTTAACCGGCAGAACCAACGAGCCATCACTACTCATAATATACAGGTTCCACGTCCCGGTGCGATTTGATGCGAAGACAATCCACCGGCCATCCGGCGACCAGGCGGCCCCGGCACTATCCACGGGTTCCCCGCCTGCGGCGGAGCCGTTCGTGAGGAAAGTGAGGTGACTGCCATCCGGCGCGACCACGCCGACATCCCAGTGGTCGTGGTTGAGATAGGTGAAGAGGATGCGCGACCCGTCGGGCGACCAGGCGGGTGTCGTGAACAGGAAGTCCGTGTTCGGGATCCGCGTCGCGGGCTGGTTCTCACCGGCCCGGTAGAGCCCGTCATCTCCACGGAAGACAATCGTCCGACCATCTGGCGACCAGGTGGGAGAATAGCTGTGATACGGCTGATTCGGCGGGAGCCAGGTCGAGTTGTCCTTTAGACGCACGACAACAACCTGATAGAAGTCCTCGCGGGTTTGGTTATCCGGCTTCATGACAAAGCCATCGTACCGCCGATAGAAGGCGATCTGGCTACCGTCGGGAGACCACACCGGAGCGCGCGTATCTGGTCCTTGATAGACCGGATGGGCATCTGAGCCGTCAGCATTCGCCACGTAGATGCCGGCATGGGGTCCCCAAACGGCGTAGGCGATCCGGGTGCCATCCGGTGACCAGGCGGGATCCATCCCGTGGCCGATGACGTGGGCACCCGAGCCATCCAGATTGCTGACCACGAGGTCACCCCCCGGCGCGGTCTGATACAGCAGGCGACCGTCAGACGGCCCCGACGTGACCGGACTCGCTGCCGCCGGCACCGGTAGGGTTGCACTGAGCGGGACCTTTCCGAGAACGAAGATGTATTCATCGCCCAGGAGGCCAAGCGATACCTGGTAGGGCGGCGGGAGCTCCGGGTGCAGCTCCATGCGCGCGCGCTGGAACCGCTGAACGATGAACCCCGACGGTCCCCGATACGGCTCGGAGGTTGGATAACCAAAGATCATCAGGCCGCCGTGCGCGGTGAAGAAATCGCGGAACGCCCCGGACAGGGTATGGCCTGTCTGGGGGAAGTAGGTCTTCGCAGTATCGCCCGGTTTTGGAACCTGATCGGGCGGAATGGGCGGATCTGGTGGCCCCATCACCGCGTCACCGATCAACATAAGCTGAACATTGTACGGAGGCGGGTTCTCGGGCCATTTCTCCATGCGCGCGCGCTGGAAGTACTGAACCACCCGACCATCACTCAGCATTTCCTCGGTCCGGGGGTAGCCGAAGATATCCACCCCACCGTGCGCGGTGAAGAAGTCGAGGAACTCACCCTTGACCCAGTGGCCTGTCTCGGGAAAGTAGCGAGCTGATGGGGCAGCAGAGACAGCTGCCGCTGGGAACAGCACCACCGAAAGCAAGGCGATCATGGCACCAATAGAACATCCGAGCACCCGCACGATAATCCCTCCGCCTTACTCATAGCGCAATGCATCGATCGGGTTGAGCCGTGCGGCCCGTGCGGCCGGGTAGAAGCCGAAGAATAGTCCGATCGCGGCGCACACGCCAACCGCGAGCAGAATCGCCCCGGCCGAGATGACCGTCTCGAGATTCTGGCCGTTCACCGTGACCCGGGTCAGTCCGCGCGCGACCACCACGCCCAGCGCAATACCGAGCACTCCCCCGATCACACTGACCACCATGGACTCGATGAGAAACTGGAGCAGAATATCCACCCGCCGCGCCCCGACTGCCCGCCGGATGCCGATCTCACGCGTCCGCTCGGTCGCCGAAACGAGCATGATGTTCATGATGCCGATACCCCCGACAACGAGTGAGATGCCCGCGATCGCCGCGAGCACGATCGTGAAGACGCTCGTCACCTGGACGAAGAACCGCAGGATATCGGCTTCGCTGGTAATCGTGAAGTCATCCTCGAGAACGCGGTGGCGCTGGCGCAGGAGCTCACCAATCCCTGCCGTTGCCGCGGGCACAGCCGACGGCGTCGACACCTGGACGTTGATCAGACTGACATTCCGCGCGCCGCGGGCCGTGACCTGGGCAAACAGGCGCTGCTGCATGGTCGTGAGAGGAATGAACACCTGATCATCCTCACTCCCGAAGCCGGTTGCGCCTTTGGGACGGGTCACTCCGATGACCCGGAAGTTCTGCCCCACGCTCCCGAATAGACTGATCTTCACCGTCTGATCGATCGGATCCCGATCCGGAAAGAGAGCGGCGGCAACGGTTGGTCCCAGCACGACCACGCGCAAGCGCGCGTCAAGAGCGCGTCGATCGAGGAACGAACCACTCTGAATGGCAAAGTTCCGGACGGCAGCATAAGACGGCGTCGTTCCAACGATACGCGTATTCCAGTTCTCA
>DATGMJ010000081.1:0-13975 GCA_035293685.1 Chloroflexota bacterium
GTTGCCTGCCCTGGCGACTGGCCCCTGGATTACGTGCCGACGATCAGCACCGAGGCCGGCGACCTGGCTGTTTTCTTCCGTGATGATCTGCTGAGTAACCGCATTGCCTTCGGTGACCTCGACATTCCGAGCTTCCTGGCCTTCCTTCGCAATCTCCGCGGTCAGCGTGCACGTGTCTATGTCGTGACGGCCATGGACGCGGAGACATTCGGACATCATCTCCGCGGCTGGGAGCAGAAGTTTCTGGAGGGCGTCTTCCGTGCCATTACCAGGGCATCACCCCCGGAGACCGGCGACAGGGATGTGCACAACGGGCCCGAGATCGCTAGCGTGACGGTCAGCCAGCTCCTGGATATCTTTCCGCGCCAGCCGCACGCAATGCCGTCGGCCTCGTCCTGGAGCACCTCGGGCGAGGAGCTCGCGGCAGGCGTCCCCTATCCCCTGTGGCGGCATCCGGATAATCCCCTCCACCAGCTCCAGTGGAGGCTGGCTGATCTGGCGTTGGATCTCGTGCGGCGCGCCGAGGCGGCATGCGACGGCGACGCAAGCCGGCAGTTCGCGCGCGTTGCCCGCGGGCAGATGGACCGTGCCCTTCACAGCTGTCAATTCTGGTGGGCGAGCCGCCGCCCGATGTGGGATCCGACCATGATCCACCGCGGGCTCGCCATTCAGCAAGAGGTTCTGCTGAACGCCGCCCGGGCCGTGATGGCCTCCAGTGTCCCGGCCGCGACGCGCGTCGAGTGCTCGTACCGGTTCATCGCTGCTCGCGAGCTGGTTGCCCGCATTCTCGATGTCCTGGCACTGGAATGAAGAGGCTCCGCGAGCACAGAGGGGACACGGCTGTCCGCAGAGAGGCAATGGAGGCGCCGTGCTGTGCTGACTTGAGGGACAGGGGCGCTTTGGTCGGTCAGCTAGACCAGGTCAGCAATCCACTGCCGGAGCACGGCAATGTGCTGGGGCAGAGCGACCTCGGGTTCGGCGATCTCGGGATGCCACTTCTTCTCCCATTCCACGACCACGTAGCCCCCGAACCCCCGCATGGCCAGCGCGCGGACGATCTCCCGGCAGGGAACCTCGCCCTCGCCCAGAAGGACCAGATCCCAGCCGCCGTCCGGGCGCCGTCGGGCATCTTTGATGTGGACGTGAACCAGCCGGTTGGCCAGATGAGCCCAGACCTGGGCTACGCTTTCGCCCATGCGGAAGGGGTGGTGACAGTCCCACAGAGCGCCAACTGCCGAGCTGCGGACCTGTTCCAGGACCGCAGCGACCAGTGCGCTCCGGGAGAAGTCGTCATGCGTTTCGAGCGCGACGGTCACCCCCGCTCGTTCAGCCTCGGTCGCACACGAGCGCAATCCCTCCGCAACCCGCTGGACCGCGTCCGCTTCGTCGTCGGGCGAGAAGGTGCCTCCAAAGACGCGAACAGTCGGCACCCCAATCTCGTGAGCCAGCCGGATGAACTCGAGAAGGGTCTGGTGATTCCTTTCACGTTCAGCAGGGTCATTAACCGCCAGCCGAATGGAGGTTCCTAGCCCAATCAGGGCTGGCCGACCGTTCCCAAACAGCGTCCGGAGCCGAGATTCGTTGGCGCGCAGGAGGGCCGGCGTGATGATCTCTCCGTCCAGGAGCCGGAGTTCCACACCGTCATAGCCGTAATCGGCCGCCGCCTCCGCGACACGCTCGAGTGTCCACCCGGGGCAACCGAGGGTGCTCATGCCAATCTTCATACTTTCTCTCCTTTTCGAATTCGAATAGGCCGGCTCTGCCGCATTCGGGCGACGCGGAAGGATCCGTGTGAACCGTGACGATTATACGGATTCCCCGTTGGCCGCCAGGAGAATTCCCGGCTCATTCGGTTGGGCTCACGATAACATAGCGGGCTGCGAACACGACTGCGATTACTCCGACGAGCGCCAGCACCCACAGCTTCTGAACGCCGTTGAGGGTCATGGCTAGGACGCCGCCCACAGCGCAGACGCCGTAGATCAGCAGGGCGATGCGCCGTGCGGAGAGACCGCGCGCTACGAGCCGATGCGGCAGATGGGCATCGTCACCGCCGATGAACGGCGAGCGACGGTGCGCGCTCCGCCGAATGATGACCAGCGCCGTGTCGATAATGGGCAGTCCGAGGACGAAGGCGGCGGTGGCAATCTTCGCGCCGCCGATCAGGGCAAGGATAGCGAGGCTGAAGCCCAGGAACATTGATCCACTCGTTCCCATGAAGATGCGGGCCGGATTGAAATTGTAGCGAAGGAATCCGATGCACGCCCCGGTAAGAGCGAGCGGCAGAACGGCGATCGTATACTGGCCAAGAGCAATTGACCGCGCGAACAGGACGAATCCGGCGATCGCCGCTACCCCCGCGGCCAGACCGTCCATCGTATCAATGAAGTTCATGGTGTTGATCATGCCAACGATCCAGAACAGGGTAAAGGGCACCGCGATAACCCCGGGAAGGATAATGAGCCCCCCGAACGGATTGGCGATATTCCAGATAACCAGGCCGAAGAGCATGGCCAGTGCCGCGAGCCCAAGCTGACCGACGAGTTGAGGGAAGGGACCCAGGCGGACTGCGTCATCAATGATAGCGATCGGGATCACCAGGGCGATGCCGACCATCAGGCCGACGATGCGCAGCCATTCGTCCGCCGGATGGGGGACCAGGGCGAGGCTGATCCCCGCCGCCAGAAGGAATGCCGCCACGAGCGCATAGCCGCCGGATCGTGGAGTGACGCTCGTCTGGAGTTCACCCGCTCGCGGGCGATCGACAAGACCGGCCCGACGGCCGAGCCAGCCGGCCACGGGGGTCAGGACGAGGCTGATCAAACATCCGCCTACCAGGGCGATGACCAGCGATAGGATTGTCGTGCCGCTCATGCCTCGCTGCTATCCTCGGGCCGCATCAAGGTGCTCTGGGTCCACTGCCAGAGGTGATGCGCCTGCGGCGACGGCGAACAGCCATGCACGGAGCGCAGTCCCTCCCCGTGTGTAGCACCATTCGCGCAGTCGGTCCAGCGCCGCTAGCCAGGTGTCGCGATCTGCCTCCCTATACGCGCTCTGGATCACCCACAGGCCCGGCACATCGGTCGCGTGCACCGTCTCGTCAGGGGAGGTAAGTTGTTCGTGGAGCCGTTCTCCCGGCCGCGCACCGATGGTCACCACCTGCGGTTCATCCGCGGACCCAGACACGATGCGGAATACTGCCCGTGCGGTCTCAATGATCGGGATCGGTGCCCCAACGTCCAGCATATATATCCCTTCAAAGACAGACCGCCCGGCCGCGATCAACAGCAGACCGATCGCCTCGCGCATGGTCATCCAGTAACGGTCCATGCGCTCATCGGTGATCCAGAGCGGTCGCCCCGAGCGCGCCTGCCGGGCGAATAGTTCGACCACGCTTCCCTGCGTCCCGAAGACGTTGACAAGCCGAACGACCCGAGCGCCGGGACGATTCTGGGAGCCTCCAACGGCTAGGAGGAAGCGCTCTGCCACCCGCTTTGTCGCGCCATAGACGCTCGGCGGATTGACCGCCTTGTCTGAGGAAGGAAAAGCGATTACCTCTGCGCCGTGGCGCATCGCGGCCTCATAGACATTCGCCGTACCCAGCACGTTGACCGCGATCACCTGATCCAGGTTATCCTCCGCCAGCGGGACCTGCTTGTAGGCCGCGAGGTGGAAGATGGTGCTGATGGGTCTGTCCCGGCAGATCTGGTCGAGCTTTTGCCGATCGCGAATGTCGGCGAGAATGTAGCGCACCGGCGGTCCACCGGGACGGGCACCATCGAGGAGGCGCGCGAGCTGAACGAGCGAAGCCTCGTGGGAATCAAGCAGGAGGAGCTCCTGCGCCCCGAGCTCGACGAGCTCGCGGCTGAGTGCTGACCCGAGGGAGCCGCCGGCACCGGTCACGAGGACCCGACGACCGCGGACCGCGCGCTCGAGCATGCTCCGATCAAACTGGATCTCCGGTCGACGAAGAAGTCCAGACCAATCCTCCGTCATTCACCTGCTCCGATTTTGCCACCTGCCGACCAGATCCTCCAGGTAGCGCTGGGCCTCACGCATGCCCAGTGCCCGCTCGGGATCGCGCTCCAGGGTCTCGGTGACAAAGTACGGGACCTTTCCTACGAGCGGGGCCAGCGCGCTATCGAGATTCTCATCCCCCTCGCGGTAGCGGAGCCCCTCGCCCAGCAGGCCGCTGGCGTTGGAGACGTGCACCGTCAGGATCCGGTGAGCAACTGCTTGGATAAAGCCGGGCAAGTCGTCTGGAGCGGGCTCCGTGCGGCAGTGGAGTGCGACTGGCTGTAACCACGGCTCGACGGTCTCGACCGCTGTATGCCGCCAGTGGAGGTAGAGCGCCGCATGGGATACATCGACTGTCAGAAAAAGCTCGCCGAACGGCGTCGCCACCTCCAGGAGATCCGCGGGCCCCAGCCCGATAGGAGAGAAGACGAAGCTCTCCTCCCGCATCCGCCCGACTGGTGGAACGTTCTCAATCTGCGGGACCAGGCCGTGATCGCGGCATCGTCGCACGTAGTAGTCCAGGAGTGAGAATGTTCGTTCGATCGCTTCGCGCCGGGCGGCCAGCGAGAGCGATGCTGGCGCGCGCGTTGGCGCAACGAGGTGGACATTCGCGGCGACGGCCCCGATGCGCGCGCCGACGGCGATCACACGGTCCAGCGTTGCTCGGTGGTCGGCGTCATCGCGTGTAAGGTCGAAGTATTCACCGCCGATCGTCCGGATTGGCGCCTCGACAATCCAGGTAAAATCCTCCGACGTTGCGACAGTTCTGGCCATTTCGACTACGCGGTCGATGTGATCATCAAGCAGGTCCTGGGCATCGAGGTAGAGTTCGAGACCGTCCGGCCGGGGTGGGGCGAGACGATCAGCGATTTGCGCAGGCGTCGGACGCGCCTTGAGCAGGACCCGCGTCCAGCCAGAAGCTGGTTTCTTCATGGTGCGTGCGCTTCGAAGCGCTGATTGTACCAGATTAGACCATCGCGCAGGTCGATCTGCGCTTCGAAGCCGAGCTCCGCTGCGGCACGTCGAGTATCCGCAACGTAGCTCTCAGCGCCTGGTGTGAGATCAACGATGATCGGGACCGCGATGCCCACAATCTCCCGGATGAGTTCCCCGAGTTCGGCGATGGGGGTTGGCCGTCCGGTTCCGACATTGTACACCGCTATGCGGTCCGGGCGCCGCAGAATCGCCAGCTCGAACGCGCGTATGACATCCCGAACGTCGATGAAGTCCCGCACCTGGCGGGCGCGCACGCGCAAGGGCTGGCCCTCCCGCGCGGCCCGAAGTAAGATGCCGACGACCCCACTGCTCTTGCCCACCGTCTGGCCGGGGCCGTAGACCGAGAACAGGCGGAGAATGGTAGCTGGAAACTGGTAGAGACGGGTGTAGAGATCTGTCCACTGCTCTGCTCCGAGCTTCGACTGGCCGTAGGGGTCGACCGGCCCCAGGGGTGCGTCCTCCGTGATCGGGCGGACCGACGGACGGTATACCCGCTGGGTCGATGCGAGCACAACGGCTGCGCCGGTGTAGCGAGCCACCTGAAGGACATTGAGGGTCCCCAGGATGTTCACCCGGGCAAAGTCGAGCGGTCGCTCGAACGAAGCCGAGGCATCAGAGAGGCCGGCCAGGTGCACGATGCAGTCGCAGTCTGCCGCATACCGCGTCAGGTCTTCCAGAATATCAGCGGTGACGTGATCGGGCGACGGCATGCCGCGGCGACTCAAGGTTCGAACCGTGATCCCGCGCTGGAGCAGATAGCTCGTGAGATGACGCCCGATGAATCCGGAGGCCCCGGTGATCAGCACGCGGCGCGGCTGAATAACCTCAGCAGCCATGGTGCTTCAGGAAATAGTCAAGCGTCTCGGACAGCCCGTCGATCAGCGACCGCCGGGGACGAAAGCCGTCTCTTTCCAGACGCGAGTGCACGACGGGCATGGCCGACAGTCGTTCTATGGTCCCAGGTCCGACGATCCTGACCGTCAAGCCGCGTTGAACGCCGAGTTCGCGCACATGCTCAGCGATCTCCGGAATGGTCGTCACTGCCCCCACCGCGTTCGCGATCGAGAAGCCAGAAGAGCGGTTCCACCCCGCCGCCTGGAGCAGGGCATGCACCGCATCATCCACGTGGATGGTCGCGAGCGCATGCCTGCTTCGCACCTCGATGGGCTCGTGCCGCGCCGCGCGGTAGCAGAAGAGGTTTGGAGCAGTCATAAAGCGCGGGTCCGTCTTCATCACCGGTGCAATGCCGTAGGTCAGTCCCAGCCTGACGACACGACAGTCCAGCTGATGGATGGCCGCGTACATCTCCAGCAGTTTCTCGACGTAGCACTTGCTCAGGTGCGACAGGTCAGCGAATCGCCCGTAGGGCGTCGACTCATCCACAACATCAGGAAGTGGCGTTCCATAGACCAGCATCGAGCTCGCGAACACGATTGGGCAGGAGACGCGTCGGCGGACAGCTTCATCCAGCACGATGCGCGGGCCCCGGAGATTGGCCTCCTCGGTATACTCTGGGGCTGCCGCGTTCGGGTGTCCACTCGCCTGGGCTGCCAGCAAGAAGATCCCCTCTACCGTCTCCGCCTCGTCGAAGGTCCGGGCCACGGCGGCTGAGTCGGTGATACTGCCTTCGACAAGACGGAACCGCATGCTCTGTCGAAGCTGCTCGACGGCCCGGCGGTCGGTCGCGAAGAAGTTCTCCAGCCCGACCACCTCCTGGCCCAGGGCCAGGAGCTCTTGAACCAGGCGCGATCCGATATAACCGATGCCCGCGACGATGCTTGCCATGCTCTGGGATTGTAGCACAGGGCATCGATTGCGGCGAGACGGCGCGCTCGGGCGCTCGGACGGACGTCTCTCTCCTTGACTTTCCCCGGACGGCTCCCTATCCTGTGAACGGTTCGCTGTATCCATGCCGGAGCGGAAGGTTCGCCTTGATGTCCTGCTGGTGAGGCGCGGCCTGGTCGAGTCGCGGGAGCGGGCACGGGCCCTGATTCTGGCGGGCGAGGTAAGCGTTGACGGTCAGGTGGTGACCCGCCCGGCGATGGCGGTTCCGGAGGATTCCGCCCTGGCGGTCGCTCATCCCCCTGCATATGTAAGCCGGGGAGGCTATAAGCTGGCCCACGCTCTGGATACCTGGCAGCTGGACGTGACCGATCTGGTGATCGTAGACGTGGGCGCATCGACCGGCGGATTCACCGATGTCCTGCTCCAGCGGGGCGCGCGTCGCGTCTATGCGATTGACGTCGGCTACGGCCAGCTCGCCTGGCGCCTGCGTCAGGATCCGCGCGTTGTCGTGATGGAGCGGACGAATATCCGGGATGTCTCCAGCCTCCCTGAGCCCATGGACGCGGCAGTCATCGATGTATCGTTCATCTCACTGATCCTGGTTTTACCGCCAGTCCTGCGGCTGGTTCGCCCGGAGGGGTGGATCGTCGCCCTGGTGAAGCCCCAGTTCGAAGCCGGCCGCTCGCAGGTGGGGAAGGGCGGCGTTGTCCGGGATCCGATAGTTCATCGGCAGGTGCTGGAGCGGGTGATGAACTGGGCGGTCGAGCATGGACTGCGGATCGGTGGCTGTACGGCCTCGCCGCTTCGCGGACCGGCTGGAAACCGTGAGTTCCTTCTTCTCCTTCGGCGCACGGGTGATAGCATGCCCGTTGGCGCCGCGGTCGACGCTTGCCTCGCGAGCGGGTGAGCAAGCCGTGCTGGTACATCTGACGATCGAGAACTTCGCGATTATTGATCGAATTGATCTGGACCTGGGGCCAGGCCTGGTAGCATTGACCGGTGAGACCGGTGCCGGAAAGTCGATTGTCATTGATGCGGTCGGTGGTGTGCTCGGCCAGCGGCTGGGGCCGGATGTGATCCGGGCGGGTGCTGATGCAGCGCGGATCGAGGCGATCATTGCCATGCCGCCGATCACGGAGCTGCGGGATCTTCTGGAGGAGTTCGGCATTCCGGTTGAGGACGATACGCTGATCCTGGGCCGGGAGATCAGCCGCTCTGGTCGGAGCATTGGCCGCGTCAATGGACGGGCGGTTCCCCTGGGCTGCCTACAGCGTCTCGGCCGCCTGCTGGTGGATATTCACGGCCAGGGAGACCATCTGACGCTCCTCAGGGTCGCTGAGCACCAGCGCTTCCTTGACGGCTACGCAGGCCTGGATGCCGTGCGGGAGGAGGTGGCGCGGCTGGCGCAGGAGCTGAAGGCAGTTCGGTCAGAGCGGGACGAGCTGGTGCGCAGCCAGCGCGATGCGGAGCGGCAGGCCGACCTGCTGCGCTACCAGATCGGCGAGATCGAGGCGGCGCGCCTGCACCCCGGCGAGGACGATGAGCTTCGTCAGGAACGCACGCTCCTGGCGAATGCCGAGCGGCTCGCCGCGGCAGTTGATCAGGCACGTGAGGCGCTGACTGAGGCCGAGCGCGACTCGGCGGTTGACCGTCTCAGCACCGCCACCACCCTTCTCGCCGAGATCAGCCGGATCGATCCCGCGGTGGCTGAGGAGCAGAACGTGCTGGAGGCGCTGGTAGACCAGGTGACAGAGCTCAGCCGCCGCCTGCGCCGCTACCGCGAGCGGATCGAGGTTGACCCAGCACGTCTCGCAGAGGTTGAGGAGCGCCTGGAGCTCATTCGGTCGCTTCAGCGGAAGTATGGCGGCACGATCGAGGAGGTACTGGCGTTTGCCGACCGGGCACGACGCGAGCTTGATCAACTGGTTCACCATGAGGAGCGTCTTCTTGCGCTGGCAGAGCGGGAGTCGGTGCTGACAGCGGCGCTCGCCGCGGCAGCGGTACAGCTCTCTCAGGCGCGGGCCGAGGCGGGTGCGCGGCTGGCGGCTGAGATCGAAAGCGAGTTGGCCGAGCTGAATATGGCCGGG
Organism: Chloroflexota bacterium; assembly: GCA_035293685.1. Lineage (GTDB taxonomy): Bacteria > Chloroflexota > UBA6077 > FW602-bin22 > CADDYW01 > JADGGD01. Next base: position 8,886 of record DATGMJ010000081.1, read on the forward strand.
GCACGCTTCCGGGTTGTCCTTGATCAGCAGCCCGATTCCAACGGGATCCGCCTCCCGGACGGGCGGGTCGTGGCGTTCGACGCGACCGGGATTGACCGCGTTGAGTTCTTCATTGCCACCAATCCCGGGGAGGATTTTAAGCCGCTGGTGCGCGTGGTTTCCGGCGGTGAGACGGCACGCGTGATGCTGGCACTCAAGAACGTCCTGTCGCGCGCCGATCCGGTCCCGACACTTATCTTTGACGAGATCGACGCCGGCATTGGCGGACGCACGGCGGTTATCGTGGGGCAGAAGATCGCGCGGCTGGCCCGTAATCGGCAGATTCTCTGCGTGACCCACCTGCCGCAGATTGCGGCGTTCGCGGATATCCACGTGGGGGTCAGCAAGGTGATCGTGGACGGGCGAACAGTGACGGAGGCCCGCGTTCTCGGTAGTGAGGAGCGCGTAGATGAGCTTGCGGCCATGATCGGTGCACAGGGGGACTGGTCCAGTGCCCGGGGCCACGCCCGCGAGCTGATCGAGGCGGCGAATGTGTTTAAGATGGGCTGGCTGGCGGCCCAGCGAGGTACAGCACCATGAGCGAGCAGACTCCCGGTCAGGCGCCGGAGCGCATCATATCCAGCCGGATGATCTATCAAGGACGCATCCTGACCCTCCACGTCGATGAAGTGGCCCTGCCGGATGGCCGGCTTACCACGCGAGAGATCGTGGAACATCCCGGTGCGGTGGTTATCATCGCGCCAGATGAGCAGGGGCGGGTGGCGATGGTGCGACAGTACCGGAGCGCAGCTCGCCGGGAGCTTCTGGAGCTCCCGGCCGGCACCCGCGAGCCAGGCGAGTCGGACGAAGCCTGTGCTCGCCGCGAACTGGCCGAGGAGATGGGGGTGACCGCGGCCACGTGGCGCCGGGTTCTCGGCTTCTACAGCGCTCCCGGCTTCTGCACGGAGTATCTGACGGTCTTCCTCGCGACCGGCTTATCACCGGTCGCCAACGTGCCGGAGGCAGATGAGACGATTCGCCGCGAATGGATCGATCTCGCGCTGGTACCCGCAATGATTGCCCGGGGCGATATCCGTGATGCGAAGTCGATCGCAGGCCTGCTGTGGTACCTGCACGGTGCCGAGGGGAGCGACTGATTATGCCCAGATTAAAAACCATGCGTGCCGAGTCGGCCGGCGGGGTTGTCTACCGACTCGAGGACGGGGTTGTCCAGGTCGTGCTGGTTGGGCGGACGGCCCAGAATACCTGGTTCCTTCCGAAAGGAACGCCTCTACCCGGAGAGCCGCGTGAGCAGACAGCGGCCCGCGAGACGCGTGAGGAAACGGGCCTCGAGGTCCGGGTACTCGAGCCCATCGGGAGTATTCAGTACTGGTTTGTGGCCGATCGTACGCGCATCCACAAGACCGTATACTATTACCTTATGGAGCCCGTGGGCGGCGATCTCAGCCGGCACGACCCGGAGTACGATCGGGTGGCCTGGTTTCCGATTGATCAGGCGATAGCCGTTTTGACTTACGCGAATGATGCCGATATTGTCCGACAGGCGGCCGCATTGATCGAGCGCCGTTTAGCGGCACGTGCGGCGTCCTGACCCGATGCGTGATAGCATCACCCCGGCGCTTGGGAGCCTGATGCGAGTGCAGGGCAGGTCTGACAGGAGATGCGATGCCTGAATCTTCGCTTGCCGGTACACCGTTGAGCTCACTGAAACGGACCGTTCTCTACGCCGAGCATGTTCGCCTGGGTGCCCGCATGGTGGCGTTCGCGGGCTGGGAGATGCCTGTCCAGTATCAGAGCATTCTCCAGGAGCACCGGGCAGTGCGGACTTGCGCAGGCGCCTTCGATGTCAGCCACATGGGGGAGTTCCAGATCACCGGTCCCGGTGCTCTGACGATGCTCCAGTACCTCACCCCTACTGATGTGGCGGCGATTCCAGAAGGGGGATCTCAATACTCCTGCTTCCTCCGTCCTGACGGCGGCATCATCGACGATATCGTCGTGTACTGTCAGTCGCGTGATCGTTACCTGATCGTGGTCAATGCTGCCAACGTGGAGAAGGTCGCAGACTGGCTGCGCGAGCACGCCCGCCCGGATGCAACGGTGCGGAATATATCGGATGAGACCGCTCTTATCGCTGTCCAGGGACCAGAGGCCGTTGCCATTGTGGACCGTCTGACCGCGGATGATCTCACGGCGCTTCCCCGCCGCGGCATCCAGCCGGCGAACCTCGCCGGCGTTTCCTGTCTCGTGGCACGGACTGGCTACACTGGCGAAGATGGTCTGGAGATCTTCTGCGCGCCAGACGGTGCGTTGGTGGTCTGGAGGATGGTTCTCCAGGAGGGCGAGCGGCCGGTTGTCCCATGCGGGCTAGGTGCGCGCGATACTCTCCGCTTGGAGGCTGGCAATCTCCTCTATGGCCACGACATTGATGAATCAACGAATCCGCTGGAAGCCGGTCTGGGCTTTCTCGTGAAGTTCGAGAAGGGAGACTTCATCGGGCGAGAGGCGCTCCTGAAGATCCGCTCGGACGGTCTGACACGGCGACTCATCGGTTTCGAGATGGTTGACCGCGGTATCCCTCGCGCTGGCTGTCCGGTCCTGGTAGACGGGCAACCGGTTGGGCAGGTAACGAGCGGGAGCTACGCTCCGACGCTTGATCGGAATATCGGGCTCGCCTACGTGGCCTCTCCTTTCGCGCGACCAGATCAAGAGATCCAGGTGGTTATTCGCGATCGCCCGCTGGCTGCCCGGGTGGTCCGGCTTCCCTTCTATCGTTCCCGCCGACGGCCGGGCTCTAGCTGAAAGGGCGTGCCTTCCCGAGCATCCACAATGGGGCGAGAGTGGCATGACAAGCGTGGGGATTGACGCGATCGAGATCCAGCGGGTGGCTGCGGTATACCGCCGTCACGGCGAGCGCTTTCTCGGACGTGTGTATACCGAGCGCGAGCGCGACCGGTACCGCGGCCGAATCAATGAGCTTGCCGCTCGCTTTGCCGCCAAGGAAGCGGTCTCGAAGGCGTTGGGAACCGGGATGATAGGCGTGAGCTGGCGAGAGATCGAAGTTCTGCCGGATCCCCGCGGCAAGCCCCTGGTTCACCTTCACGGGCGCGCGCGTTTGCGTGCCGAGGAGTTAGGCCTGCGGGAGTTCGCCATTAGCCTGACCCACACTGCCGACCTGGCGATCGCGTTTGTTGTCGCGACCTGAGGGCCCGCTCGAGCTGGTGAACGGATTCTGGGGGGAGCACGATGACGCTTAAGGTCGTGTCGGTCGAGGATATGCGGCGGCTCGAGCGCGAGGCCGAGGGGATGGGGCTGCCGGGCCCAGCATTGATGGAGAACGCCGGCCGGGCCGTTTCGGATGCCATCCTGCGACGCTATCCGCCGACAGTATATCCGCACGTGCTTGTCCTGGCTGGCCCCGGGAATAATGGGGGTGATGCTCTTGTCGCGGCGCGTCACCTGCACGACGCCGGGGCCCGCGTGACGGTCTATCGCGTGAACCGTCCTCCTGTGATGGATGCGAAGGTGGCCTTGCTCGAGCAGCGCGGCATCCGCCTGATCAATCAGGCGGATGACCTCGGGCTGGTCGAGCTCGGGGATGCTGTTGACGGGAGCGATCTCATCGTGGATGGCGTGCTCGGCACGGGCAGGGCGCGCCCCATCGCCGGCGCTCTGGCTGACCTCCTCGACCGGGTGAATGCCCGGCGATCAGGGGCACCGGTTATCGCGATTGATCTGCCAACGGGTGTGGACGCGGATACCGGTGCCGCTGATCCACACGCCCTGCGTGCCGACCTCACCATCACCCTTGGCCACCCGAAGAAGGGGCTCCTGATGGGGGCTGCCGTTGACCTGACCGGTGAGCTGGCCGTTGCAGATATCGGTATCCCCCTGACGCTGAGCGACCCACTCCCGACCGACTACGCCGACGCAACCATGATTCGGCCGCTGCTCCCGGCGCGGCCGCGCTCGGCGCACAAGGGAACATTCGGACGCGTCCTCATCGTCGCGGGTTCACGATTGTATACAGGGGCACCGGTCCTCGCCGCACTCGGTGCGGAGCACGTCGGGGCGGGGCTGGTCACGCTGGCCTGTCCGGCGAGCATCCGGGATGCGCTGGCGGTGCATACCCTCGAGACCACGTTTCTCCCCCTGCCCGATGATGGGGGCGGCGTGCTGGCTCCATCGTCCCTGGAGCCGCTGGATAGTGTCCTTGATTCATATGCGGCGGTTCTGGTAGGACCCGGCCTGGGCCGCGCCGCTCCGACAGAGGCATTTCTCCAGGGGCTTCTGGCGCGGCTGCGGTCCCGATCGATGCCGGTGGTCATTGATGCAGACGCGCTCACGCTTCTTGCCAGCTGGCCGCGCTGGTGGGAGCAATTGCCTGCACGGGCGATTCTAACACCGCATCCGGGGGAGATGCAGCGGCTCACCGGCGCAGAAGTGCACCCTGATCGTATCGAGCAGGCGCGGAACTCAGCCCGGGCCTGGAAGACGGTTCTGGTCATGAAGGGAGCATATACTGTCATCGCTCTGCCGAACGGACGGGCGATCGTTCTCCCGTTCGCGAATCCGGCCCTGGCGACAGCTGGGACGGGCGATGTACTCGCCGGGGCGATTCTTGGGCTCCTTGGGCAGGGCCTCGAGACTGACGCGGCCGCTCTGGTTGGGGGATTCCTGCACGGAGCGGCGGGCGAGATGGTGCGGGATGCCCTTGGCCCGGCCGGTGCCCTGGCCTCCGAGGTGGCGCGCAATCTGCCGGGGGCTCTCCGAAAGGTTTCTCGCGGCACCCTTGATGATCAGACGTGGTAGTTGAGGGGCGGTTGCCGCGGTGAGGATAACGATGGTAGAATCGGCTATCACCGCGGCAGAGAGAGTCGCCTGGAAAGGAGGAGTAACATCAAGGACAATATCAACTGGAGGCGCCACCGAACGGCCTGCCCGTTCTACCGCGAGGACTGGAATGTCGAAGGAGCCCTTTACCGGTGCATCTGCCTGCTTGATATGCCGCCGGTTACCCGTGAGGAGCAAGACCTCTGCATGAAGAGCCGAAACGGCTGCTGGCGCTTTAAGAAGAAAGCGGCAAAGCC
>DATGMJ010000082.1:0-4131 GCA_035293685.1 Chloroflexota bacterium
CGGGGCATCAGCGGTCCAGGTCGGAACGGGCACGTTCGTCAACCCCCGCACCTGCATCGAGGTAATTGAGGGCATCGAGGCATTTCTCGAAGCGGAGGGCATCTCGGACATCAGGGAGCTGATCGGTGCGGCAGGCCGAGAATGCGGTGGCTGGCCGGGATGATCAGGGCTGACCAGCACAGTATCACTGCCTCCTGCTCCTTGGGAAAGCCGCGGCCTCGCCGCTAGGGGGCCAATGGCAACTGTAGCACTCGATCCGGACCGTCAAGAGCTGGCGCGGCGGTATGCATTCAAACGTCGCCTGCTGTTGACGGCACAGGTGGCCACAGCCGGGCTGTATCTTGGACTCCTGATCGCGACGGGGGCGGCGATTATCCTGCGCCGCTGGATCGCGGCGGTCACCGACGGCGCACCGGTAGCGACAGTGGGGCTTTATATCATCGTGCTATGGCTTGGTTTTGCCGTTCTGTCCTTCCCGCTGGATCTCACCGCGGGCTGGAAGCTGCCGCGGCGCTACGGGCTGTCGGTCCAGACCCTCCGGCAGTGGCTGGTGGACCACCTGAAGGCCGAGGCTCTTGGATTCGCTCTCGCGTGCATCGCGGCCGAGGTCGTCTACGCACTCCTCCTGCATCTGACGGATGCCTGGTGGGTAGCCGCGAGCGTGTTCTACCTTCTCTTCGCCGTCACCCTCGCGTACCTGGGACCGGTTCTGCTCTTGCCGCTCTTCTATCGGCTCACCCCTCTCGAAGACCCTGCCCTCTCCGCAAGCCTCGTCGCTCTCGCTCAGCGGGCAGGTGCAACCGTAGAAGGCGTTTACCGACTGCACCTCAGTGCGAAGACCACTGCGGCCAACGCCGCCCTCGCCGGTCTCGGACGGACGCGGCGCATCATCGTGGGTGATACCCTCCTCGATCAATACAGCCCGGAGCAGATCGAGATCGTCTTTGCCCACGAGCTCGGACACCACGTGCGCCACGATATTCCACGTTTCATCGCTGTGCAGGCAATCCTGACCACCATCGCACTATTCCTGGCCAATCTCATCCTGCGGACCGGCGCGGCACGGCTGCCAGGCTATCAGGGCATCGCTGATCCGGCGACCGCGCCGCTTCTGGCGCTCGTCTTAGGTGGTGTGGGAACAGCAACCGCGCCGCTAGCACACTGGCTTTCCCGACGGGCTGAGCGCGCGGCTGATTGCTACGCGCTCGAGGCGACTGGCAAGGCTGGCGCCTTCATCACAACAATGATCCAGCTCGCGAACCAGAATCTGGCGGTCTATCGACCACCACGCTGGGTTGAGATTCTCTTCGACGATCACCCATCGATTGCTGAGCGTGTTGCCATGGGAGAACGATTCGCCCGGCTCGGCCGGTGTCGGTGAATGGGCATGGACTCACTGCGCGCGTCATTCCGGAGCCTTCTGGTAGTCGTGGCCGTGGTTGGGGTGGTTCTTATCGGTTTGGCATTCGCTCGGGTTGCGGTCACCGCATACGATCTTCAGCGGCAAAAGCAGGCCCTCGAAGCGGACATGGACCTCCTGCGCGCGGAGAACGCGGCACTCCGCGCCCGCCTAGCCGAGATTCAGACAGATCAAGGCATTGAGCGCCTGGCGCGCTCGGAACTCGGCTGGACCCGTCCTAATGAGACGGCGGTGATCATTGTTGGCCGCACCACACCGACCGCGACGGCAGCTTCCTCCGATCACCCTGGCCCTCTATTGGAGCCATCCCTTCCCCGGCCGAGCGCGCCGGGTACCGGCCTGGCCGGCGCTTCCTCCTGAAGGACAGGTCAGCTTATTGACCCGGCCGAAGGCCTTCATGCATGGGGGAGATCAGTCGGCGCGGGGCCTGTCAGTTGGATCAGGTGAGTCTGCACTACCCGCCCCGGCCGACTGGGCAAGTGCGGCCCGCAGTGCACTGATGCGAGCCTCGGCCGCATCGAGACGGGCCTGGATTTGAGCTTCGAATCGGGCCAGGAGCTGGAGCATTTCCTCGGCGTGATCCTGAAGCGCGGCCTTGGCCTCGACGAGCTGATCCTCGAGATCGCGGGCAATATCGGTCGCCATGCTCTGTCCCTCTGTGTCTCCTGGATCTCCTCTAACGGTCGCGGGCGGGGAACGCTCGCGCTGTGGTCGCCGGGGTGGTAGCCGCTCGATGCCACCCGGTCCTCCCACCACCCCGCTTAGTCGCGGCTACCACCTGTCCGCGTCGACCAGGAGGGATTGTAACGACAGGACGCGGGCAAAATCGATTAAAGGGTGCTCCTCTGGAGTTAAGCCTTGGTTAGAGATAGCGGCACGCGAGGGGGAGCGGGAGCAGAGCGTTCCACGGCATCCCCGGCGGGCGTGAACCGTGCTATCATCTGAACGAGGACGGGATGATCTGTCAGTAGAGGCAGGAAAGCGTCCGGTAAGGAGCTAGAAACCGGGTGGCGAAGAGACAGCGGCGGCGGACTGCGTCGCGCGGGGGGAAGACCACTTCTTTCCCCCGCCGTGGGCGGCGCGCTCGCTACCTGATCATCACACTGCTCACCGCGCTCGCGAGCTTGGCGCTCCTGGTGGCAGGCTATCTCGGCTTCAGTGCCCCCGGTGCGACGCCCACACCAACGAACGCACCGCCGCTCGGGGTCCACGCGGCCGGGCTCCCGGCCATTGGAAGGGCTGATGGCGAAAGCGGAAGTCAGTCGCCGACGAGCTCTTCGACCGTTGCGAGGAGCGCCAGCGGACTGTACGGCTTGGTCATATAGCCGTCAGCCCCGACCGCCTCACCCTGTGCACGGTCCTCATCGCGCGAGTTCGCCGTCAGCATCACGACCTTGGTGTGAGCCGTCTCGGGGCTCTCCTTAATGCGCCGGCAGGCCTCATAACCGCTCAGCCGCGGCATGCGGATATCCATGAAGACGAGATCCGGGCGCTCCCGGCGGGCGATGGTTACCGCTTCCTCACCATCGTTGGCTTCAAGGATCTCGTAGTCCGGGCCCAGAGTCAGCCGCACGAGCCGGCGCAGGCTCAGATCATCATCAACGAGGAGGATCTTGCGCAACGCCCTCTCGCTCCAGGGCGGCCGGCTTACCGCCCACCGCATCTCTCTATAATTTTCTCACCGGTCAGCGTACCAGGCACCCACCGGCTCGTCAAGTAGGCGGTGCGTTTACCCCTGCCGGAGCAGGTCATCGATGACCGCGACCGCCTCGTCAACTTCGGCAGTGCTGATAATGAGCGGCGGAACCATCCGGATTGTCCGCGGACCGGTTGCATTGAGGATCACACCGCGGTCGAGCGCCTTGCGGGCAAGCGTCGGGGCGATCTCGTCAGCGAGGTCGAACGCGAGCATGAGCCCGAGGCCGCGAACCTCAGTCACAACAGGGTGGCGCGCCTGGAGCTCCCGGAGCTTTCCAAGGGCATAGGCTCCAACCTCGGCGCTGTGCGCGGCCAAGTTTTCCCGGAGAATCGTGCTCACGGTGGCCACGCCCGCGGCACAGGCGAGCGGACCACCTCCGAAAGTCGAACCATGGTCTCCAGGCTCGAAAACGCTGCATGCCTCCTTAGCCAGGAATGCTCCAATGGGTACACCGCCTGCGAGCCCCTTGGCAAGGGTAAAGATATCCGGCTCAACACCGTGGTGCTCGAACGCGAGGAAGCGACCAGTGCGGCCAAGGCCGCACTGGATCTCATCAAAAATGAGGAGGAGGCCCTGGTCGTCACACCAGCGGCGCACACCGACCAGGTAGTCGTGATCGGCCAGGTGCACGCCGCTCTCACCTTGAATGACCTCAAGCATAACTGCACAGGTGCGTTCGCTCGTCGCACGCTTCAGAGCATCGAGATCGTTATAGGGAACGGAGAGGAAGCCGGCCGGCATCGGCTCGAACGGCTTGTGATACTTGGGCTGACCGGTCGCAGCGAGCGTGGCCAGGGTCCGGCCGTGGAACGAGTCGGTCGCGGTGATGATCTCGTACGCGCCCCCCCGCTTCAGTCGTCCCCACTTCCGGGCGAGCTTGATCGCGCCCTCATTTGCCTCAGCACCGCTGTTTGCAAAGAAGATGCGATCCGCACACGAGTTTTCGATCAGGAGCTGGGCCAGCTCGAGCTGGGGGATCGTGTAATACAGGTTCGTCGTATGGATGAGCTGG
>DATGMJ010000083.1:0-6060 GCA_035293685.1 Chloroflexota bacterium
CGCAGTATGAAAAATCAGGTGCTAAGACTTGGTGAAAGGTCCATCGAGTAGGACGTGAGCGCATCCGCGGCGGTCATCCAGTCTGCTATAATCACTTGCTGTGAGCACGGCGACGGCGAGGGCGCCCACCAGGCGGTGGGCGCTCTCTCATTTTGCCGGGGTGGGGAGTGAGGCCTGAACGATGCCGAAGTACATCTTTGTAACCGGTGGCGTAGTCTCGTCGGTGGGCAAGGGGGTGACAGTCGCTTCGATCGGCCGCCTGCTGAAAAGCCGCGGCATCGAGGTGGCAGCGATGAAGCTGGATCCCTACCTCAACGTGGATCCCGGCACGATGAACCCGTACCAGCACGGCGAGTGCTTCGTCACCGATGATGGTGCCGAGGCCGATCTGGACCTGGGACACTATGAGCGTTTCATCGATACCGATCTCTCGCACGATTCCAACGTCACGACTGGCCAGGTTTACTCGGCGATCATCTCCAACGAGCGCCGTGGGGATTACCTGGGCGGCACGATCCAGGTCATTCCGCACGTTACCAACGAGATCAAAGCGCGCATTCGGCGTGTCGCCGAGCGCAGCCGGGCTGACGCTGTGATCTGCGAGGTCGGCGGCGTGGTGGGAGATATTGAGGGTCAACCCTTCCTCGAGGCAATTCGCCAGCTCCATCGGGAGATCGGCCCGGAGAACGCCCTGTACATCCACGTGACTCTCCTGCCCTACATCAACGCAACGCGAGAGCTCAAGACCAAGCCCACTCAGCACAGCGTCCGGGACCTCCGCAGCATCGGCATTCACCCGGACGTGGTCGTCTGTCGATCAGACTATCCAGTCAGCGACGATCTCAAGGAGAAGATCGCCCTGTTCTGCGACGTCGACCGTCGAGCCGTCATCCCACTCCTGACCGTTGAGACCATCTACGAGGTGCCGCTCATCCTCGAGGCAGCAGGCCTGGGCGACTATATTATTGAGCGGCTCGGCCTGCCAGCGCGCTCACCGAACTGGGGACAGTGGGAAGAGCTGATCGAGCGGATCCGTCAGCCGAAGCCGACAGTTGTCATCGGAGTTGTTGGGAAGTACATCGAGCTCCACGATGCCTACCTCTCGGTCCGCGAGGCGCTCACCCACGCCGCGCTCTATCACGGTCGGGATCTGCAGATCGAATGGATTGATGCGGAACGCCTCACGCCAGACAACGCCGAATCGCTCCTCGCGCCCTTGAATGGCATTCTCGTCCCCGGTGGGTTTGGGGTCCGTGGGGTCGAGGGGAAAGTGCTCGCGGCCGGCTTCGCCCGGGAGCGCCGCATCCCCTATCTCGGGCTCTGTCTGGGTCTGCAGGCAATGGTCATCGAATACGCCCGCCACGTGCTGGGGCTGACCGAGGCGAACAGCACCGAGTTCGATCCGGCAACCCCGCATCCGGTCATCGACCTGCTCGAAAGCCAGCGGGGCGTGACCGAGAAGGGAGGGACAATGCGCCTGGGCTCCTATCCCTGCCGGCTGATCCCCGGGAGCCGGGCAGCGCGTGCCTATGACCAGACGATTGTTCACGAGCGGCATCGACACCGCTGGGAGTTCAACAATCGGTATCGTGCGGTACTGGAGGCAGCAGGCCTGCAGGTCACGGGTGTCTCCCCAGATGGTCAGCTGGTCGAAATCGTCGAGGTCGCCGACCATCCGTGGATGGTCGGGTGTCAGTTCCATCCGGAGTTCAAGTCGCGCCCGACCCGGCCGCACCCGCTTTTTCGCGACTTCATCGGCGCCGCGGCCCGAACATTGCGCGAGGGAGATCAGCCAGCCCTTCCCATCGAGACGCATACGCTGGTGACTGCGGGCACGGGCACGCCAGGAGATCGCCCTTGACGGCAGATCCCTGCCATGCTAGAATCACTATGGTGAGGTAGAGCAAAACCAGGTTTTCCGGCTGTCCCAACAGTCGTTTTCCGGACTCTCCCCCTGTTGACGCGGCACGTGTGGTAGCGCGTCATCGGCTCACTACAGGCATGTCAGTTACTCCATCATTGCTGATGTACGAGTAGCGCATGCCAAGCCCCCTGCCTCCGTGGCCGAACGCAGCGGCGGTCCGGCGCAGTATCTAGTCTCTCTTTCGATCCATTTCCTCAATGAACATGGAGCGCTAGGTGAATATCGCGGAACTTGAAGCAAAGACCCGGGATGAGCTGCAAGAGATCGCGAAGGAGCTCGGCATCACCGGCTACAGTGCGCTCAAGAAGCAGGATCTGATCTTCCGCATCCTCCAGGCTCAGACCGAACAGCAGGGGTACCTGTTTGGCGGCGGCATCCTGGAGATCGTCGAAGACGGCTACGGATTCCTGCGGAAAGATGGGTTCCTTCCCGGTCCGGCCGATGTCTACGTTTCGCAGACCCAGATTCGACGTTTTGGCCTGCGCACCGGTGACCTGGTCACCGGCCAGGTCCGTCCCCCGAAGGATAACGAAAAGTATTACGGTCTCCTCCGTGTGGAGGCGGTAAATGGCCTCGATCCCGAGGTGGCCAAGCGGCGGCCTCACTTCGAGCAGCTCACGCCGATCTTCCCACGAGAGATGTATAACCTCGAGACCGTTCCCTCGAACCTGACCCAGCGGGTGATCAACCTGATCGCCCCGATCGGCCGGGGCCAGCGCGGTCTGATCGTCTCGCCTCCCAAGGCCGGCAAGACCACGATCCTCAAGCACATCGCCAACGGCATCATGACCAATTACAACGACGTTCACCTTATGGTCCTGATGATCGGCGAGCGCCCAGAAGAAGTTACAGATATGAAGCGGTCGGTCAAGGGCGAGATCATCAGCTCAACATTTGACGAGCCGGTCGAAGATCACCGCATCGTCGCCGAGATGGCCCTGGAGCGCGCCAAGCGGCTGGTCGAGGGTGGGCGTGATGTGGTCATCTTGCTGGACAGCATCACGCGCTTGACCCGCGCCTATAACCTGATCGTCCCGCCCAGTGGACGAACGCTCTCTGGCGGAATCGATCCGGCGGCGCTGTACCCCCCCAAGCGCTTCTTCGGCGCCGCTCGTAAGCAGGAAGAAGGGGGAAGCCTGACGATTATCGCAACCTGCCTGGTCGAGACCGGAAGCCGGATGGATGACGTGATCTACGAGGAGTTCAAAGGCACCGGCAATATGGAGATCATGCTCGACCGGAAGCTGGCCGAGAAGCGGATCTTCCCCGCTATTGACATCCCTCGTTCGAGTACGCGCCGCGAGGAGCTCCTCCTAGACGAGCAGACGCTCAAGCAGGTTGTGACGCTCCGACGCATGGTCTCAGCGATCGGCGGCACCGAGGGCATCGAGGCAATGCTCGCTCGCATGGCACGCACGGCAAACAATCGGGAGTTCCTCAACACCCTCAACAAGGACATCCTGTAAGCAAGGGATGCCTTCCCCTCACCTTTCGCGCCCGGTGCGGCAATATGGCCCCGAGAGCGTCCTACGCATGCTCGGGACGTTCCTCCTCAGAAGGGACGGGGCTGCAGGACGACAACGCTGGTTTCCTCGGGCAGGCTGGTCCGCGTCACGGTGAGCCGCGGCTCTGCCTCCACGCCGGTTACCCCCATCTCCCGCAGGAACCGATCGACCGTATCCAAGCGCAGGTCAAGGTCATTGACGCGATAGTGCATGGGGATAACCAGGCGCGGATCTAACAGACTGATCACTTCAATCGCCTGGGAGGCGTCAATCGTACCGCCCCCTCCGACCGGCACAAACAGGACATCGACGTTGTTACCAATCTGATCGATCTGATCACTGGTGAGCACGTGCCCCAGATCGCCGAGGTGGCAGACCACGAGGTCATCGAGCTCGATGCGGAAGACGGTATTCTTCCCGCGCTTCCGTCCCCGCTCGGCATCATGGAACGTCTGAATGCCAGTGATGACAATCCCCTTCACCTCGTACTCGCCGGGGCCGGTCAGGACCATCGGTTCGCCGCCCAGCTGGGCGACTTGACAGTGCGCGGGGTGCGCATGGCTGACCGTCACGACATCGATCGCCATTCGCCCGGACGCTCCGCCGCCGGAGCGAAAGGTTGGATCGGTAACCACGGTTCCCTCGCGCCCTCGCAGGCGGAAATGGGCGTGCCCGTGCCAGGTGATCTCCATTGGTCCTCTACTCGTGCTCTCTTTTCTGATCTGTCCGTAGCGCCCGCCGGCCACCACGCCGGGATGCCCTACCCCGCGCCGCGGCAGTGCCAGGCGGCAGCCCGTCTGCAGAATAGCTACTGTCTATCCCGAAGGGGATGCCGCGGGCGTGGGGGTCGCGGCGGGAGGTAAGGTTGCCGTCACGTTCGGAACAAGCGTGGGCAGTGGGGTAGGCGTGGGCTGGGCTTTCGGCGGGTTGGTCAGCGCGCTCTTCAGGTCATCGCCCAGGGGGGCACTAACTAGATAAACCGCTTTCTGATCGGGCACCTGGGCGTAGTAGTCGACGCCGTCAGGGGTCTTATCACCGAGCACCAGCCGTGCCGACTTGCCATCCTTCAGGGTCACGTCCACGTTGAGCTTCGGAGGAGCGAGCCCGTACTGGCCGAGATCTGACGACCCTTCGATGACCCGGTCAGCTGTCAGCGTGCTGAGCTGGTCGAGCCAGCCGTCAACGCGCGTGGCATCCGCGGGCGTCTGGATCGGCTTTACCAGGTTCCAGACCGTCCCATCGCGGCGCAGTTCGGTGGTCTTGCTGCCGTCGCTGATCACCAGACGAGACGCATCAACCGTCTGGAAGTTCAGAATCTGTGGATGCGCCGCCTTATCGGCCGCCTCCTGGGGCGTTGGCTGCTGCGAGACGACATACACCACCCCAGCCAGCACGACCAGAATGGCGAGAAGAATGGCAGTAAGACGGTAGTTCAGGGCTCACCTCCGGTTCCACCAGACCACAACCCCTGCGGCCAGCACAACCAGGGGCAGGAAAACCGCGCTTCCATAGAGCAAGACATTCAACTGGGTATTGCTCAAGGTGAGCGTCTGATCGAGAGGCGACTTCGCCTCGATTTGAATCAAGTCCTCATTAGCAGTCAGCCAGTTGACGGAGTTCGTCAGCAACGCCCGGTTCCCCAGCACGTCGATCATGCCATTCGTCGCAAACGCGACATCGCCAATGAAGACAACGCGCATCCCTGCCGTCCCTTTCGAGCTTGCGGACGCAGTGGTATCGGATGTCCTGGTCACACTCGCGACGACAGTAAGCGGTCCGCGGGGATCGATGCCCGGATCATAGTGGGCAACGCGGCTGTCAGTCTCGAGCCAGCTGTTCTCGGTTGTCTGGGCGATCGGCTGGACATCCAGACCGGCCGGCGGCGTCTTCACCGGCGTAACCGAGGTCGCCGCCTGGAAGGCGAGCGCAGGGAGATCCTTGGTGATGGGACTGAACTGGTAGTGGCTGATCAAGGGCGTCAGGGGATCGTTCAGGAGAAACTGGGCCTGATCAATCACGATCCCGTTTCCGATCTCGACGCCGTAGTGCGCAGCGACGGCCTTGAGGATCCCCTGAGACCGCTTATCCACGAGGAAGAGTGCCTTCCCCCCGCTATCGATGTAGCTCTCCAGGGCACTCACCTCCTGGGGAAGGAGGGCGACGGTTGGTCCGGCTACGATAACCGCGCTCGCGTCGCTTGGAACCTTCCCCGTAGCGGCCAGGTTGAGAGGCCGCAGATCGTAGTTATCGGCGTCGAGCGCATCCTTTGCCGTCGAGGCCCCCTCCTGATCCGTGCTCGCAAAGTCCAGTTCCCCATGACCGGTGAGGTAGTACACAACCTCCGGTCGGCCGCGTTCTAACTTCAGGAGAGCCGAGGTGATTGTCCCTTCGTCACTGCCGGTGACCATCTGGCGCTTGCTCCCGGCATCCAGCACCACTGTTCCCGTGGTCGTCACATTGTACTGACGGGCCAGGCCGGGCTTGAGGTCCACATCAACGAACTCGTAGCTGATCAGCCTGGTATAGCGGGTATACTCCTTCAGCAGATCCTCGAGCGAATCTCGTGACGGGTCTCCACTGCGGTAAAAGTACAGGATCTTGACTGGCTGCTTGAGGTCCCGGGCGACCTGC
>DATGMJ010000084.1:0-2483 GCA_035293685.1 Chloroflexota bacterium
AGGTGTTGTGACGATGCACGTGCGAACCGGTGATACCGTCCTGGTTATTGCCGGCCGGGAGCGGGGAAAGACCGGCCAGATCACACGGGCGTTTCCAAAGGAAAATCGGGTCATCGTCGGCGGGGTTAACCTGGTGAAGCGCCATATGAAGCCCCGGCCAGGGGTGGCCCAGGCCGGCATCATCGAGAAGGAGGCGCCCCTCCACGCGTCGAACGTGATGCTGATCTGCCCGAGTTGCCAGCGCCCCACGCGCGTCGGCCACCGCTTCTACGAGGAGAACGGGGTTCAGCGCAAGGCACGGGTCTGCAAGCGGTGCGGGGAGATGATCCCAACGCCGCCCGTCCAGCGGTAAGGCTGTCTCCAGAGCCGATCCAGCGGACTGATGGATCGCAGAGGAGACGGTACGAGCCGCATGAGTCGGCTCAGGGAAAGGGGGGAAACAAGTGGCGGTTCAGATGCGAGAACGGCTGCGGGAGCTGTATCGCGAGCAGGTCGTGCCGATCATGATGCGCGAGTTCGGCTACACCAATCCGCTTCAGGTCCCGCGCCTCGAGAAGATCGTGATCAACATCGGCCTTGGAGAGGCTATCCAGAATGGCCGCGCCATCGAGGCGGCCTCCCGCGACCTGGCGACGATCACCGGTCAGCGCCCGGTGGTGACGCGCGCCAAGCGATCGATTGCCGGGTTCAAGCTGCGGGCAGGCATGCCGATCGGTGTTATGGTGACGCTACGCGGTGAGCGTATGTATGCCTTCTTCGATAAGCTGGTGAACGTTGCGCTCCCGCGTGTCCGTGATTTCGCGGGCGTATCGCCGCGTGCCTTCGACGGCCGGGGCAACTATACCCTGGGCCTGCGCGAGCAACTGATCTTCCCGGAGATCGAGTACGATAAGATCGATCGCATCCGGGGCATGGAAGTAACGATCGTGACCAACGCGCGAACGGACGAGGAGGCCCGACGGCTCCTCCAGCTGCTGGGCATGCCCTTCCGCGCCACCTGAGGGGAGGAAAAGATGGCAAAGAAGAGCAAGATCGCCAAGAGCCTGCGACCGCCCAAGTACCGGGTCCAGCACCGCAACCGCTGCTTCATCTGCGGACGGCCGCGCGCGTACATGCGCAAGTTCGGGCTCTGCCGCATCTGCTTCCGGGCCATGGCGCTCCGCGGGCAGCTCCCAGGGGTGGTGAAGTCAAGCTGGTAGCGCCGGAGGGGGCAGGAGAGATATCATGTACATGACAGATCCGATTGCCGATATGCTCACGCGCATTCGGAACGCGTCCCGGGCACGGCACGAGTTCGTGGACATTCCGGCATCGAAGATGAAGCAGAGTATCGCCCAGATCCTCAAGGAGCAGGGGTTCATCCGGGACTATGAGGTGCTCAAGGAGAGCCGGTACCCGACCTTGCGGGTTCACCTGCGCTATCACGGGAACCGCCAGCCCATGATCACCGGCCTCCGGCGGATCAGCAAGCCCGGTCAGCGCATCTACGTCAAGGCTGCGGCTCTGCCGCGTGTCCTTGGCGGTATTGGGGTCGCGATCGTGAGCACCCCTCAGGGGATCATGACCGAGCGGGAGGCACGACGGCGCAACGTCGGCGGCGAAGTGCTCTGCTACGTGTGGTAGGAGTGGTTGTATGTCGAGAATTGGACGCATGCCGATTCCGATCCCGCCCGGCGTGCAGGTCACCATTCAGGATCATACAGTCAGTGTGCGCGGTCCCAAGGGCGAGCTAACCCGGACCTTCCACCCGGACATGCGGGTCGAGGTCAAGGACGGCCAGATCATCGTCAGCCGACCGAGCGATCAGAACATCCACCGGGCCCTGCACGGACTAACCCGCGCCCTGATCGCTAACATGGTGACCGGGGTAACCCAGGGCTTCACGAAGACGCTGGAGATTACGGGGGTAGGCTACCGAGCGGCAAAGCAGGGCGAAAAGGTGGTCTTCCAGCTCGGATACTCGCACCCGATCGAGCTTACCCCCCCGCCGGGGGTGCGTATTGGTACGATCGAGACATTCACGCCCACCGCGGCCAACGAATGGCTCTCTGCGCGACTGACCGTCGAGGGAATTGATAAGGAGCGCGTTGGGGAAGTCGCCGCGCAGATCCGCAAACTGCGCCCGGCCGAGCCATACAAGGGGAAGGGTATTCGCTACCAAGGTGAGGTCATCCGCCGGAAGGCCGGAAAGGCCGCCGGTAAGGGCAAGGCAGGGAAGTAGGATGAGGCGGCCAAGGGGTGAGAAGTGAGTATGGCACGGCAAACACCGCGCACTCTTCGGATTCGACGTCACCACCGCGTGCGGCGGAAGGTGTTCGGCACCGCCGAGCGGCCGCGCCTTGCCGTCTTTCGGAGCCTGAAGCATATCTACGCCCAGGTGATTGATGATACTGCTCACCGCACCCTGGCCGCAGCCTCTACCCTCGAGCCGGGTGTCCGAAATGAGCTGGCGGGGAAGACGAAGACGGCCCAGGCGCGCATCA
>DATGMJ010000085.1:0-11344 GCA_035293685.1 Chloroflexota bacterium
CAGGGCGTGCTCGAAACGGCGCTCCGGCGGATCACCGGCGAGTCCATTCGTATCGTCGGAGCGGGCCGTACCGACCGGGGTGTCCACGCTACTGGTCAGGTCATCAGCTTCCAGAGCGGAACGAGCCTGGCGCCGCGCGCCCTTCAGCACGCGCTCAACGCCGTGCTGCCGGAGGATGTCGCGATCATCACGGCGGCAGAGGCCGAGCCCGGGTTTCACGCGCGCTTTAGCGCGCGTGCCCGGGAATACCGCTACACGATCTGGAATGCGGCCGAGCGCCCGGTGCTGGGACGGCAGTACGTCCTCCACTGGCGTGCCTACCTCGACGCGGCGGCCATGGATCGCGCGGCGCAGGTGCTGGTGGGCGAGCACGACTTCGCCGCCTTTGCCGGAGCATCCGAGGCGAGCGAGCGACCGCGTCGGACGATTCGAACCATGTACCGCCTCCACTGCTGGCGCGATGGGCATCGGGTTATCGTCCAGGCCGTGGCCGATGCGTTCCTGCCCCACATGGTCCGGAACGTCGTCGGTACCCTCCTGCTGGTGGGGATGCACCGCGCCTCGGTGGAGGATGTCGCACGCATCCTGGCCAGTCGAGACCGCCGGCAGGCGGGTGCGACCATTCCGCCGCGCGGGCTCTGCCTGACCCGCGTGGAATACGATTGAGCACGTCTCGAGGCGAAGAGAGGACTTCGAATGACGCAAAAGACGTACACGGTCAAGGCAAACGAGATCCAGCGCAACTGGTATGTCGTCGACGCGACGGGGCAGGTCCTCGGGCGGCTGGCCACCAGGATTGCCACGATTCTCCGGGGGAAGCACAAGCCGATCTACAGCCCCCATCTGGACGTGGGCGACTTCGTTATCGTGATCAATGCCGAGAAGGTCCGCCTGACCGGTAAGAAGCTCCAGCAGAAGGTCTATTACCATCACTCGGGCTACCCTGGTGGTCTGAAGACGGTGCCGGTGGCCCGTCTCCTGGCGACCCACCCAACCCGGGTGATTGAGCATGCCGTCCGCGGGATGCTCCCCCACAACGCCCTGGGGCGCCGCATGTTTCGGAAGCTCCACGTGTACGCCGGTCCGGAGCATCCGCACGCGGCACAACAGCCTCGTCCCCTCCCCCCGGAGTTGGGGGGCCCGCGGTGATTGCCCGGCCGTCCTGGACTGCCACGGTCACGGCGACTGGTACTGAGGAGTAGATCGACCGATGAATGAGCGACGGTACTTTTACGCCACGGGCCGCCGCAAGACCGCCACGGCGAAGGTCCAGCTCTACGAGGGGACCGGCCAGGTCATCGTTAACGGTCGGCCGTTGCATGAGGTCCTGCCCCGGCTCACCGACCAGAGCATCGTCATGGAGCCCTTCCGGGTTACCCAGACCCTCGGCCGGTACTCGGTCATGGCAAAGGTGACGGGCGGCGGAACCTCCGGCTGGGCCGGCGCCCTGGCCCACGGCATTGCCCGCGCTCTCGCCCTGACCGGGGAAGAGGCCCGTCTTGCCGTGCGCAAGGCCGGGCTTCTCACCCGTGATCCCCGGGTTAAGGAGCGCAAGAAGTACGGTCTCAAGCGCGCCCGCAAGGCACCACAGTACACCAAGCGCTAGGAGCCCTATTCCGCCATCTGAGATGCGCAATCTGGATACCCCCACGGCGAGGGAAGACGGACGAAACCTCGCCGTGGGGGTATCATTGGCTTTTCACAGGATCAGGGCACACCGGTCAGCTCTGACCGGTGTGCCCTGATTGGTTAGAGGACCGGCGTAACCATCTGGCCAGGCTGGTGTTTGAAGTTTGGGCGCTTGCAGCATAGAGGTACCACACCACATCGCCGGAGGGCTGGACTTCGTGCAGAGGCGCGTGGTGGTCACGGGACTTGGTGCAGTCACCCCGCTGGGCAACGATGTCCCGACCACATGGAGCAAGCTCATCGCCGGGGAATCCGGGATTGACCGGATTACCCTCTTCGATCCGTCTCCCTTCACCGTCCAGATTGCGGGAGAGGTGAAGAACTTCGACCCGCTGAATTACGTCGAGAAAAAGGACGCCCGCCGCATGGACCGGAACGTTCAGTTTGCGGTCGCCGCCGCGCGAGAAGCGGTGGCTGATGCCGGGCTGTCGATCTCGCCGTGCAATGCTGAGCGCGTCGGCGTGATCGTCGGCTCGGCTGTCGGCGGCATCCGAACAATGCTCGACCAGCAGAAGGTGCTTGAGGAGCGCGGGCCAACGCGCGTTAGCCCGTTCTTCCTCCAGAATCTCATCCCGGATACCGCCTCGGGCCAGGTCGCGATCTACCTTGGAGCCAAAGGGCCAAACATGGCGGTTGTCTCAGCGTGTGCAACAGGCGGGCACGCCCTGGGCGAAGCAGCCGAGACCATTCGGCGGGGTGACGCCGACGTCATCATCGCCGGGGGCACCGAGGCGGCTATCGTCCCGCTCGTTCTGGCGGGTTTCACGGTGATGCGTGCCCTGGCGACCGGGGACGGCGGTCCCCCTGCCGCGGCCTGTCGCCCCTTTGATCGGACACGCCAGGGGTTCGTTATGTCAGAAGGGTGCGCGATCCTGGTGCTGGAAGAACTTGAGCACGCGCGGCGGCGCGGCGCTCGCATCTACGCCGAACTCGTCGGCTACGGATCGAGCAACGATGCCTTCGACCTCGCCGCGCCTGCGGAACAGGGCGAAGGTATCGCGCAGGCCATGCGCATGGCACTCCGGAAGGCTGGCCTCTGCCCCGAGGATGTTGACTACATCAATGCCCACGGAACGGCCACCCCCCTGAACGACAAGTACGAGACCGCGGCAGTGAAGGCGGTCTTCGGCGAGCACGCCTATCGTCTGGCAATGAGTTCGACCAAATCCATGACCGGTCACATGATGGGCGCCGCCGGCGCAGTTGAGGCCATGGCATGTGTGCTCGCAATCACTCACGGCATCATTCCACCGACGATCAACTATCGCTATCCAGACCCCGACTGCGATCTCGACTGCGTTCCCAACCAGGCACGACGGCAGACAGTGCGGGTGGCCCTCTCTGATTCGATGGGGCTCGGCGGTCACAACTCCTGCCTCATCTTTCGGTCATTGACAGATGTGTGAAACGGTCAACGCGCGGCTCTTCCGGCTCCACCGGAAAAGGCCCGCGGTCCAACGGGTCTGACGGGAGAGAGTACCGTGGCATACGCGCAGATCGTCGGCTGGGGCT
The DNA here is from genome assembly GCA_035293685.1 of Chloroflexota bacterium. GTDB lineage: Bacteria > Chloroflexota > UBA6077 > FW602-bin22 > CADDYW01 > JADGGD01. Next base: position 3,202 of record DATGMJ010000085.1, read on the forward strand.
ACGCCGTCCCGGCCAGGGTGCTGACGAACTTCGATCTCGAGAAGATGGTCGATACCTCGGACGAGTGGATTCGCACGCGGACTGGGATCTCAGAGCGGCGCATCGCGGGCCCAAAGGAGAGCACATCCACGCTCGCCACGCGCGCCGCGCAGAACGCACTTCAGGTCGCCGATCTCAGCCCGGGGCGGGTCGACCTGGTCATCGTCGCCACGAGTACCCCCGATTATCCAGTTCCGAGTGTGGCCTCGCTCGTCCAGGACAGCATCGGGGCCTCGCGGGCCGGTGCCTTCGATGTGAACGCCGCCTGCTCCGGCTTCATCTACGCCTTGGCCGTCGCCAGCGGGCTCATCTCAAGCGGGCTGTACGAGACGATCCTGATCATCGGTGCCGATACGTTGAGCCGAATCGTTGACTGGACTGATCGCTCGACCTGCGTCCTTTTCGGCGATGGCGCGGGCGCCCTTCTGCTCCGCCGGTCCGAGTCACCAACAGGCCTGCGGTCATGCGTCCTGGGCTCGGACGGCTCCGGCGTCAGCTCGCTCCTGATCCCAGCCGGCGGCAGCCGAAACCCGCTGACCCCGGAGCACCTGCAGAACCGACAGAACACGATCAAGATGAAGGGAAGCGAGGTCTATCGCTTTGCCATCAGCACCATTGTCCAGGCCACCCGGCAGGCACTCGACGCCGCGGGTATGCGCGTCGACGATATTGATCTGTTCATTCCCCACCAGGCCAACATCCGGATCATCCAGGCCGCCGCTCGGGCGCTGGATATTCCCGATGAGAAGGTGTTCTCGAATGTTCACCGGTACGGCAACACCTCCGCTGCCTCTATTCCGATCGCCCTCTGCGAAGCGATCGAGTCGGGACGCGTGCGCGTCGGAGCGAACCTCGCTCTGGTCGGGTTCGGCGCGGGGCTCTCGTGGGGGGCGGCAATCGTCCAATGGGGTGTTGATACGACGCCGGTGCCCATCGCCTGGTGGAAGTCCGTCCTCCGCAACCTGCACAGCCGCGAGGCGATGGTCCGCTCGTTCGCTCTGCGGACCCAGCGCCGCCTGGACGCACTCCGCCGATTGAATGGTATTCACGGGGTCTAATGTCACCTGGCACCAGGAGGGGCAGGTAGCTTGGCAGATTCAGCAGCGGTGATCCTGGTCACCGGGGCGTCGCGCGGTATCGGCCGTGCAATCGCCTTGCGCTTCGCCCGGGCAGGAGGACGCATCGGGATCAACTTTCGCGGGAATACCGCAGCGGCCGAGGAGACGGCGAGTGCGGTAGAGCAGGCAGGCGGCGAGCCTCTGCTCCTCCCCGGCGACGTGAGCAATCCGGCGGTCGTGACGGCCATCTTCGACACGCTTCTCCAGCGATGGGGGCGCCTGGATGTGCTGGTCAACAATGCCGGGATCGTGCGCGATACCCTCGTGCTCCGGATGAGCGATGAGGACTGGGATCAGGTGCTCGATACCAACCTGCGGAGCGCCTTTCTCTGCACGCGTGCCGCGCTCCGCCCGATGCTCCGCCAGCGCAGTGGCCGGATTATCAACGTGGCCTCCATCGCCGGGCTCCGCGGCAACGCAGGGCAGGCGAACTACGCCGCCAGCAAAGCCGGGCTGATCGGACTGACGAAGTCCGTTGCCCGCGAGGTTGCCAGCCGCGGCATCACCGTCAACGCGGTCGCCCCCGGCTTGATCGAGACCGATATTACCCGCCAGATGCCCGAACGTGCCCGCGAGGCCCTTATTCAGCAGATCCCCATGGGCTGCATGGGAACACCGGAGGATGTGGCTGAGGTTGTCTTCTTCCTCGCCTCGGATGGCGCCCGGTACGTGACCGGCCAGGCGATTGTCGTCGACGGCGGGCTCGCGATGTGATTCTCACCCGATCAAGATCACCAGGACCAGGAGAACGAACGGATGCAGGAAGCAGACCAGGGATGGCGACGCGTCGCTCTCGTCTTCCCCGGCCAGGGGTCGCAGTTCGTCGGCATGGGACGCGGTCTCGCCCAGCATTCACCAGCCGCGCGAGAGATCTTTGACCAAGCTGATGAAACCCTGGGATTCTCTCTCAGCGATCTTTGCTTCAACGGCCCAGAGAACGAACTCCGAGATACGATTAACGCCCAGCCGGCCATCCTGACGGTGAGTATCGCCTGCCTCGCCGCCCTGCGCGAGTATCTCGGGGCCGACGCCGCGCACCTGCACCCGCGCTTCGTGGCGGGCCACAGTCTTGGCGAGTACAGTGCCCTGGTTGCCGCTGGCGTCCTTGACTTTCCGACCGCCCTCACCCTTGTCCGAGAGCGCGGCCGCCTCATGAAAGAGTCTGGCGAGTCAACGCCTGGGGGCATGGCTGCAGTCATTGGGTTGGATGCAGAGGTGCTGGAAGACCTCTGCCAGAAGGCTCGAGCCAAGGGGATCGTATGCCCGGCGAACTACAACACCCCGACCCAGACCGTCATCTCGGGCGAACTTGCCGCCCTATCAGCGGCGATCGAGTTGGCGATCGCCAGCGGTGCCCAACGCGTAATCCGCCTCGCCGTCAGTATCGGCGCGCATTCTCCCCTGATGCAGCGCGCATCGGAGCAGTTCAGCGAGATCATGAGCCGCCTCCGGCTCCAGGACGCCCGGATTCCGATCGTGAGCGATATCTCGGCACGTGTCCTCGTCTCGGCAGAGGAGATCCGTACCGAGCTCGCCCGACAGCTGTACTCCTCGGTCCGCTGGACTGAAACCGTTCGGCAGATGCTGGGTGCGGGCGTAACCACATTCATTGAGCTCGGGCCAGGCGAAGTCCTCTCCAACCTGATCAAACGGATCGACCGCACCGCCCTGGCCGTCAGCATCAATGATCCGGCCTCGCTCCGCAGTGTGCAGAACCTCCTGACCTGAACGCCCGGGCATCCCTCCCCTGTCTCTGCCGCCCGGCGCACGCGCCCGGCCAGGGGGCGTGATCCCGTCGATGGCACACATCGTGCGCATCCGGGAACCGCGCGCCAAGACGGGCTCTCGGGTCCGCGATCGGCCGCGACGGAGGTAAGAAGGACTCGTGGCAGACTCCGAGATCGAACGGCGGGCAGAGCAGATTCGTGCACAGATCGACGACCTGCGCGCGAGCCTGGAAACAGCCCTGCGTGATTCCCAACGTCTTGCCGCGTCTGCTACCGACTGGCTCGGTGCGATCCGGGGACAGGTGCGCACGGTCGCCATGGGCGTGTCGGAGACCGTGGAAGGAAAGCGGCACGCGGTCGGGCGGATTGGCCTGACCTGGTGGATGCCCATTGCCGCCATCGTGATCCTCGGCGCGGCAGTCCTGGCGGTCCGGTGGCTCCGGCCGTCGCTTGAGGAGATCCGCGACCAGATGATGAGCGACCAGACCGCCTACGGCACCGATCCAACCGGATCGGCGTGGTTTGATGACGGCGACTAGACCGCCCCCCACCATCCTGGTGGCATCAGGATGAGCAACCGGCTATCAGGTCGGAGAAGCCGGATCACGTGAATGCGCGAGTCGACGTTCCTCCACCGGGCGTGGAGGACGATGACAAACCACTGTACTGGAGGAGGGAGCGATGCCACTATCCACGCGAGAAGCCCCAGTGACCCGACGGGAGATTCCCCAGCCCACCCGGACGCCCTCTACTCTGACCGAGGATGCGGCGGCCACTGATCCCGGGCAGTCCGCAATCGAGGAAGCGATCCGGGTGATCCAGCGCCACGTTGACAAAGAGGCACGCAACCGCTGGGTCGAGCATCTCGAGGTGCGCGATCTGTGCGCGCGGCAGAAAGCGGATCTCGTCGCTGATCTCGCGAAGTTGTTCTGAGACGCGATGAACGGAGGGGATGCGAGCAATCGCTCCTCTCCGCTCCTCCTGCCCCACCGCGCACGCCAGGCGCCGGGACGTGCGTCAGATCTCTGTGACGACCGGCAGAATCATCGGCCGGAGGCGAGTGCGGGTGTAGATGGCATGGGCGAGAACGTCTTTGATCTTCCCCTTGAGATACCCGATCTCCACCTCACCCGCCGGCCGCCGCTCGAGAGCCCGACGGACCCGCGCGGCCGATTCCGCGAGAACAGAACTCGCCGATGGGGCAATAAATCCTCGCGCAGTCGTTTCCGGTCCGCTCACCAGGCGCCCGGTCTCGCGATCCACGGCGACCGCGCAGATAACGACGCCATCGGCAGCCAGATGGCGTCGATCGCGCAGGACAATCTGATTCACCCCACCGACAGTGAGCCCGTCTACCAGGACCGATCCGGCCGCCACGTGCCCATTCCGGGAGACCCGCTCATCACCGAAGTCGATAACATCGCCCACGTCGGCAAAGACAACGCGTTCGGCCGGCACGCCGGTTTCCCCCGCGAGGTTCCGATAATGCACCATCATCCGAAACTCGCCGTGGACGGGCATCGCGTACCTGGGGCGGAGCAGGCGGAGAAGGGCCGCCAGCTCATCGCGGCTGGCGTGTCCGGATACGTGGATGTCCGGTACGATGGGCGGGTAGAGGACAGTGGCCCCGCGCCGCATGAGGTTGTCGATCGTTCGGGTCACGGTCTCCTCATTCCCCGGGATCGGCGTTGCTGAGATAACAACCGTGTCTCCGGGGATGACGCGGAGCATTGGATGATCCCCCATGGCGATCCGGCTGAGGACCGAGGTTGGCTCCCCCTGGCTCCCAGTCGTCAGGATCATGACCTCCTCCGGTGGGAGACGCCTCAACTCCTCGATGGTTGCCAGAGTGCCCGGCGGCAGGTGCAGGTAGTGGAGATCCGCGGCAACGCGCAGATTCTCCTCCATGCTCCGCCCGACAACGGCCACCTTCCGACCATAGCGGCAGGCGATCTCGATCGCCTGCTGGAGACGAATCACATTGGAGGCGAACGTGGTCATGATCACCCGACCGGACGCCCGTCGGACAATTCCATCCAGCGCCTCGGCAACCACCCGCTCCGGGGGCGTGACCCCCGGCCGCTCCACCCGGACGCAGTCGGAAAGGAGAAGCAGGACCCCCTCATCGCCAATCGCCCGGAGGCGATTGAGATCGGTGCGGGTCTGATCGGGCGCGGTCTGATCGAACTTGAAATCGCCGGTCAAGAACAGGGTACCTGCGGGGGTCTCGACAACAATCGCCGCGCTATCGGGCACGCTATGGCTCACCGGCACGAACGAGACGCGGAAAGGACCGAGGTTCAGACAATCGTTGCCAGACACGCTGATCAGCTCGGCAAATCGCAGTACCCCATGTTCGCGTAGCTTCGGCTCGATCAGGCCGATCGTGAGTCGCAGCCCGTAGATGCGCACGCGTCGTCCCAATCCCTTCAACAGATAGGGAAGCGCCCCGACGTGGTCTTCGTGGGCGTGCGTCAGAAGGACGGCTTCCAGACGCTCCGGATGCTGGTACAGGTGCGTGAAATCGGGGATAACTAGATCGACACCGTGGAGCTCTTCCTCTGGGAACATCACGCCCGCATCAATGAGTAGCCGGCGTCCGGCGTATTCGAGGAGAAGGGAGTTCTTCCCAATCTCTCCCACGCCGCCGAGCGGGATCAGCCGGCCGGACCGCCGTCGTCTTGCCATCGGGTGCACCATCCGACGTGCCGCGATGCCATCAGTCTCGCGGCAGCTGAACATGGCGCTATCCCCTGCAAGTCACGTACCCGCGAAGACAGCCGGCATGGGTCTTGCACGGCCCGGTGCCATCGGCGCCACCACCAGCAGGAGCGGTTGCGATGCCCGGTCCGGCCAGCTCGTTTTCATCCGATGCCCGCAATCTGCCGGATGCCTCTGGGCAAGCGGGCGAGCCGAACGCGCGGGCGGCGCGCTTTCTCGAGCGTATCGCGAGCCTGCTTTCGGCACGCGGCGAAAATCCGTTCCGTGTTCGGGCGTACCAGGAGGCCGCGGCACGCATCGGCGCCATGTCCGAGAACATCCTGGATGTATGGCGCGAAGGCCGCCTCCAGTCCATCCGGGGCATCGGCCCCTCGATCGCCGCGAAGCTAGAGGAGTTTCTCGCGACCGGCCAGAGCCGCTACCTGGCCGAGCTCGAGGCGGCCACGCCGGCCGGCATCGAAGAGCTTCTCGAGATCCCCGGCATCGGCCCCAGCCGGGCCCGACTGCTGATCGAGCGGCTCGGCGTCCAGACCCCCCAGGAGCTCATCGCGGCGGCCGAAGAACACCGCCTGCGGGGCCTCCCGGGCTTTGGCCCCCGGCTGGAACAGGAACTGCTGATCGCCGCTCGCCGCCAGACACAACGCCAGCACCGACTGCTCCTGGGAACAGCGTGGCCAATCGCTGATCAGCTCATCGAGTACCTGCGCACTGATCCGCTCGTCCGAGAGGCATCCCCGGCCGGTTCACTGCGCCGAATGTGCGAGACCATTGGCGATATCGATCTCCTTGCCGCCTCCGAGCGCCCGGCGGAGGTCATTGATCACTTCGTTCACCTGCCTGTCGTGGCAGAGATTCGCGCGCACGGACCGACCAGGGCGACGGTTCTCCTCTACTCCGGCCTGCAGGTCGACCTCCGCGTGGTCTCCGCGCGATCGTGGGGAGCGGCCCTCCAGTACTTCACCGGCTCCAAGCTGCACAACATCGCCCTGCGCGATCTCGCGATCAGCCGCGGGCTCAAGCTGAACGAATACGGTGTCTTCGACGAGCAGACCGGACGCCGCCTGGCAGGTGAGACCGAGGAGGAGGTGTACCATGCCCTGGGGCTGGACTGGATGCCGCCGGAGCTCCGCGAGGATCGCGGTGAAATCCAGGCCGCCCTGGATCACCACCTGCCGATTCTGGTCGAGCGCGGAGATATCAACGGTGACGCGCACGTCCATTCGGACTGGAGCGACGGCACCGCCAGCATCGAGGCGATGGCGCGTGCGGCGCGCAGTATGGGCCTATCATACCTGATGATCACCGACCATTCCCCTGGCCTGGCAGTGGCTCGCGGGCTGACGGCAGAGCGTTTCCAACAGCAACAGCAGGAGATCCAGCGTCTCAACCGGCGGTTGGCCCCCTTCTGGATCGGGTGGGGCGCCGAGGTGGACATTACCCCAGTGGGAACACTCGACCTTCCCGATTCCATCCTCACCGCCCTCGATTATGTGGCAGTCGCTGTTCACAGCCGCTTCCAGATGGGGCGCGAGGCCATGACCCGCCGCATCCTGACCGCTCTACGCAATCCCCGGGTCCATGCCCTGTGTCATCCAAGGGGCCGACTTCTCGGGCAGCGCGAGGGCTACGAGGTAGATCTCGAGGCCGTCCTCCGGGCCGCGGTGGCCGCGGGCGTCGCGATCGAGATCAATGGTCAGCCGCAGCGGCTGGATCTTCCGGACACCTGGGTTCGCCGCGCCCGTGAGCTCGGCTGTCAGTTCGTGATCGGCTCCGACGCCCACGGTCCGGCGCACGTCCAGTTTCTCCGGTACGGCGTGGCCGTCGCCCGGCGGGGTTGGTTGAGTTCCGCAGACATCCTCACAACCCTACCGACCGAGCCCTGGGTCGCATGGCTCCGTCAGAAAAGCCGCCAGGCGGCATGAGAGCGGATACTGGGCGTGGGCCAACCGTTGGAAACCATCGCGTGTTCCATCCTTTTGATGTATCATGGGATGGCGGTGAGTTCAGGGGATTGGCCGGGAGAGGGCACCGAAGGTGTTCGATACCGAAGAGCGCAGTCACGGCGCGGATCTGACCATTGATCCCCGGCGTGTTCCACCGGGCCAGGTTGTGACGCGCAAATGGCCAGTGCTTCACTACGGGAGTGTTCCCCGGATCGATCTCGCCCGGTGGGACTTCCGCATCACCGGGCTGGTCGAGGAGCCCATCCGGCTGACCTGGTCCGAGTTCCAGTCTCTACCGCGCACGACTGTCCACTGCGATATCCACTGTGTGACCCGGTGGAGCCGCCTCGATAACACCTTCGAAGGGGTGGCGGTGCGGGATCTGTTGGCGCGCGTTCGATTGAAGCCCGAAGCGCGCTTTGTTATGGTCTACGCGGAGCATGGGTTTACCACCAACTTGCCCCTGGATGACCTCCTTCGGCCGGACGTCCTGCTCGCCGATCATCACGATGGCCTCCCGCTTGCCCCGGAGCACGGCTGGCCGGTCCGTTTGGTTGTGCCGCACCTCTATTTCTGGAAGAGCGCCAAGTGGGTG
>DATGMJ010000086.1:0-15421 GCA_035293685.1 Chloroflexota bacterium
GGCGAGGGCGCTACCAGCCCCGATCATTCCGCGGATGATCTGCCGTCGCGTCAAGGATGCCATGGGTTGACTATCCTCCTTAATACCTCGTGATTCGCGTCCGATGGCCGGGGGCGGTCTCTGGGATTTGATCATCCTGACCGCCCCCGGCCAGATTCACAGTACGATAGATTGCCTGTTCCCCATGGATTGCACACAACCTGCGCCGGGGACGGCACGGGGTGGACAGTCCTGTGCCGTCTCTTCCGGGCGCATGCTGTCGGGGTAGGCCGTGCCTCTCATCCTGCCTCTCCGCCTTGCTACCCCTTGATTGATCCCGCGGCGAGGCCAGAAACCACCCAGCGTTGCGATACCACATAGATAATGAGGGGGGGAATAAGGCCCAACGTTGCCGCGGCCATCATCAGCCCCCACGGCAGGGTGTCTCCCTGAATCAGACCAATGAGCCCGACCGTAAACGTCTTGTTGGAGTCACTGCTGATGAAGACCAGGGCATACAGGAACTCGTTCCAGGACTGGGTGAACGAGAACAGTGTCACCACGACCAGGGCGGGCAAGGTGAGGGGAAGGATAATCGAAACGAGCGCGCGCAGGCGCGTACAGCCGTCGACCAGCGCTGCTTCCTCCAGCTCGACCGGGATCGCGCGGAAGTAGCCGATCATCAGCCAGGTGCAGAAGGGGAGGGTGAACGAAAGATAGACTACCATCAACCCGGCCAGGTGGTCCGTGAGATGAAGCTCCGTCAGGACTTCAAAGAGCGAGATGAAGAGCAGGCTGGCCGGCACAAGATATGACACGACAATCGAGCGCGCGATCAGCCGTCGGCCGGTGAAGTGGAGGCGGGAAATGGCATATGCCGCGGCCGAGCCGAAGGTCATCGAGAGCAGTGTGGTGACCACCGCCACCTCAATGCTGTTCCGGATGTACAGCAGGAAGTTGGTCTGGAGAAGGATCTTCTGGTAGTTGTCGAACGTGACCGTGCTGGGAAAGAATGTCGGCTCACGGTAGACCTGAAGCTCGGTCTTCAGGGATGTTGCGATGATCCAGTACAGCGGTCCGAGGGTCCATAAGGCGAAGAAGAGTCCCGCCAGGATCATGACGCCCCGCCGGACCCACCGCTCTGCGCGCACCCGGCGGGACGCGGTAACCGATGCGGCCGCGGTTGCCATACGTTAGATCTCCTCGGCGAGCATCCGTCGCGTCAGGATGAAGATCAGAACGAGGAAGAAGGGGAGAAAGAGGATCGTGATCGCCGATGCCGTGCCAAGCCGCTGCGCGCCGGCGATGCCGACCTGGTAGGTATACATCGGGAAGGTCATGGTCGCGTTCGCTGGTCCTCCCCGCGTCAGGATATAGATCAGGTTAAAGCCATTGGCGGTCCAGATCGTTGAGAGCATCACCGTGATCAGGATCACCGGGGCAAGGCCCGGCAGGGTGACGTGACGATAGCGCTGGAAGACATTAGCGCCGTCGATCGCCGCCGCCTCATACAGCTCGCGGGGGATGGCCTGGAGGCCAGCCAGGAACATCATCCCATAAAAGGGACAGCCAGCCCAGATCGTGACGAAGGTGACTGACCAGAGCGCCAGGTGAGGATCTCCCAGCCACTGGATGAGCGTATCGCTCAGGTGAAGATCGATCAGGAGCATGTTCAGCATGCCGGCCGGCGTACCGTTGAGAATCCACTGCCAGCTCAACCCGACGATGAGCGATGGGATAGCCCACGGCAGGAAGCACAGCGCCCGCATCAGCTCGCGGCCACGGAACTCCTGGTGGAGAAAGAGCGCCATGGCCATCCCCAGCAGGGCTTTGCAGCCGACGGCAACGCCGGTGTAAATGACCGTGTTGATGACGGACTTCCAGAAGACAGTGCCGAACTCGGCGCCGAAGAGGATATCGCGGTAGTTCTGCAGGCCGACGAAGGTGGCTGGCTGACCGACCATCTTGTCGGTGAAGCTGAGGTAGATCGAGAGGACAAAGGGATAGGCGATCAGGCCAACCAGAACGATCAAGACCGGCAGGATCAGGAACCAGCCCAGCCGCCAGTCGCGGCCGGCGAGACGCTGCCACGTCCGACGCCGCGCCAGACCGGGCGCCAGGGTGCCGGTTGCCATCCGTGAGCCCTCCTAATCCCCGCGGCGGTCTCCCGCCCCACCACGGCTGATCACCAGCGCTCCGGGCGCCCGTGTCGGCGGGGTATCGATTCCGCCGTGACCCGCACGGGTCCGATCGCCTCGGTCCTTCGCTGTCGCGGCGGACCCGGGCGGGAGCCGAAAATCGCGATGAGAGCCGATTTCAGCCGAGGCGCATTATACTCCGCCCCCTCCCGCCCGGCAATTATTGCCTCTCGGCTCCGGGGTGGCGCTGCCCATCAGCCGAGTGGGATCTCAAGGATAGATGCCGAAAGAGGAGGTGCCTCCCAGGTATAGTCGGTTCCCGATGCGGGTAGGTCGCGGGTGACCAGGTGAATGGCCTCCGGATTCTCGAAAGAGTTAACGGTGTCGGGATGGTCGCCGGTGATCACGTGAGCGCGAATCCGATCGGCCATCCGGGCCTCGCGGAGGAGGATGCGGGTCTCCATCGCCTCGCGGAGATGAAGGTTGACGAGCGAGAGGAACAGGGTGCGGCGGTCTGGATCGAGCGTGGCGAGCCCCGAGAGGTACGGGACCGACCCGGCCAGTACCCGCGGCGAGCTGAAGCCGTCGCATTCAACGTCGCTCCGGAGCACGGTCGGGCCGCTGAATCGCGCCGCCGCGTACAGAGGCCAGTAGATCGTCTGGCGGAAGAGCCCGTCCGGCCGGGTGAAGATCGGGGCGATGACGTTCACCAGCTGGGCGAGATTGGCGATCGTCACGTGCGCCGCGCGCTCGCGGAGGAGATTGAGGAAGGCGGCGACGCAGACGGCATCGGTCAGGTCATACTGCTCCTCCAGGGGGGGCTTGCGCTGACGGTACCAGACATTCCACTCGTCCACCGCGATACCGATCGGGTGACTGATCTTCTGCTCGCGGCGAACGCCCGCGATCAACCCGCTCAGAATGTCCAGATATTCGGCCGCGGCGAATGGTGCGGCGAGGAGCGAGGTGATGCGGTCCTCGTCTGATCGGGGGCCGAAATAAAAGTGAGCGGAGATGTAGTCCACGTGGCGTGCCACGCGGCTCAGGACTTCCCAGTCCCAATCGACCCGCTGAGCGCCACAGGCGACGAGCTTGATCGTCGGATCGGTCCACCGCAGGACTTTCGCCGTCTCCTCGGCCAGGCGCGCGTACTCCTCGGCAGTCTTGTGGCCGATCTGCCAGTCACCGTAGAGCTCGTTGCCCAGACCCCAGTAAGTGACCCGGTGCGGCTCCCGGTGCCCGTGCTTTCGACGGAGCTCGGCGTAGTAGGTCGAGTCGTCGCAGTTGCAGTAGGCCAACCATGCCGCGGCCTCATCGATGGTACCGGTTCCCAGGTTGAGGCAGAGGTATGGCTCGGCGCCGATGAGCCGACAGTACGCGATAAACTCGTTTGTTCCAAACTGGTTGGTCTCGATAGCGTGCCAGGCCAGGTCGTGCCGGTGGGGGCGATCCTCCCGTGGCCCGACCCCATCCAGCCAGTGGTAGCCGGAGACGAAGTTGCCGCCGGGCCAGCGCAGGATGCTCACGCCCAGGTCTCGGACGGCTTCGGCCACGTCGGTTCGGAAGCCGCGCTCGTCGCTGCGGGGTGAGCCCGGCTCGTAAATACCGCCGTAGATGCAGCGGCCGAGATGCTCGGCGAAGTTGCCGTAGATCTTCCGGTCGATGACGGCGACCGCCCGTGCGGTATCGATGCGTACTACCGCCCGCATGAGATTCCTCCTGGTCACGAAATCGGTAGTAGAGGAGAGACGGTGCCGTTCATCATACCAGCCCCCTGCGGCCGGACCAAGAGTACAGCGGCGCCGCGATCGCGAGAAGGGGTGGTCAAGAGCCGGTGGTCCCGCTATCATAGCGACGCCGCGCAACATCAGCCTGAATGGAGGACGGTCCCTCATGCACACTCGCCCCGTGGTCGTTGGCATCAGCCTCCGCGAGCCCGGTGCCGACCTCTCCGAGGAGCGCGCCGCGGTTGAGGCTGCGGGCGGTCGTCTCGTCGCGTTCAGCGGAGCAGACGAGCACAGCCTGCTGGCCGGCCTGCGTGAAGTCGACATCGTGCTCAACCGTGCCTTCAACCGCTATGATGCCCGGATCCTCGGCCAGATGGAACGCTGCCGGGCGATCGTCCAGCCCAGCACTGGCTATGACCTGATCGACGTGGACGCCGCGACCGAGCGCGGGATTCTGGTGATCAACCTGCCCTTCCAGTGCGTGGACGAGGTGGCCAACCATGCGCTCGCGCTTATCCTGGCGTTGAATCGGAAGCTCGACATTGCCCAGGCCCGGGTGCGCGCTGGCGACTGGAATCCACGCGCGCTCCTCCCGATCGGGCCGATCACCGGTGAGACGCTTGGTCTCCTCGGCTTTGGGAATATCGCCCGGGCGACCGGCGAGCGGGCCCGGGCCCTCAAGATGAATGTCCTGGCCTACGATCCTTACGTGGATCCCTCAATCGCCCGTTCCATGGGGGTCGAGCTGGTTGCCCTCGATGAGCTCCTTCGCCGATCGGATTACGTCTCCTGCCATCTGCCGCTGAACCCCCGGACGCACCATCTGATCAGCGAGGCGCAGTTCCGGCAGATGAAGCCGTCGGCGATCTTCGTGAACACGGCCCGGGGAGGGGTCGTCGATGAGACCGCGCTGGTGCGGGCGCTTCAGAATGGCTGGATCGCGGCCGCCGGCCTGGATGTCCTCGAGAAGGAGCCGCCGGATCCCACGAATCCCCTCCTGCATATGGAGAACGTGATTGTGACGCCGCACCTCGCGGGTACATCGAACGCGACGCCCCTCCGCAATCGTCGGCAGGCCATCGCCGCTCTCGTCGCCTACATCAAGGGAGAGCGGCCGGACGGCCTGGTGAATCCGTCGGTGTGGGAGCGAGCGCGGGCTGGCCTCTCTCCATAAGTAGCCCCCAGGGTAGTGCGGACTGGCTGAGGCCGTTCGGCCGGGGGAGACCGCCGGGCGATCGGGTCCCCGGCAGTGGCTGCATGCTCGCGGCAGGCGGATCACCAGACCCAGGTCACATGCCCGCTGATTGAAGAGGATCGGAAGGGCCGAACCCTGTCCGAGCCTCCCGGTGCGGGAGCGAGGGAATGGGCGAGATCAGCTGTACGGCGCGCACCGTCTGACCGTCTTACCCCTGGCCGGGAGGATAGGCCGGGTCGAGGGGGCGGAGCGTGCATCCCTCGACCCGGGCGACCACGCGGGCTGGTCCGGACCAGCAGCCAGGCAACGGCCGGCTGGAGCCCGTCCGATTGATCACTTGATCGAGGCGAGAACGACATCGACCTGCGCCTTCGCCGCGGCCAGCCCTTCCTTCGGTGTCTTCTTGCCGGCCCAGACGTCGCCCATCACCTGATCAATCGCCTTGCTGATCTCATCATAGCCGACGAACAGGTGATTCACACTCTCGACGCCGTTCTCGAGGGCTCCCGAGGTCACCTTCTGGAGCTGTTCCTTGCTCATGCCCGTCGGGCCGGTGAAGTCGTCGAGCCACTTATCGATAAGCTTGGTGCGTGTCGGCGGGGTGCCGGTCGCGGTGATGTAGGCGGTCTGGCCTTCCTCGCTGACGAGATAGGCGATGAACTTCCAGGCCGATTCGGGATCGGCGCTCTTCGAGGAGAGCATCCAGGGATCAGTGTAGGTGACGTTCTTGTTCGTCTGGAGCTTCGGATCGGCACCTACAGCCCACTTGAAGTCGTGGATCTGCGGCTTGTAGTTCCAGTACTGCCATCCACCGTCCACGTTGATCGCCAGCTTCTGGGCGCGGAACGGATCAACGTTGCCGGAGCTCAAAGCGCTGCTCAGCTGAGGCGTGGGGCTGACCTTGTCCTTGTAGATCAGGTTGTAGACGGCTTCCACCCCAGCGAGGACCTCCGGCGAGTCCAGCTTGGTCGTCTTGGCCAGACCGGTCTGATAATGCTCGGGAAGGAAGGCATCACCACCGCCGAGGTAGGCCAGCTGCTGGATGTTCTGGGTATAGCTGATGCCATAAGTGCCGGTAGGGGTGCCGTAGTCCTTCGTCAGCTTCTTTCCTGCCTCGACGAACTGCTCCCAGCTCCACGGCGACTTCCAGTCAACCGGCGGTGGGTCGATATTCGCCTGCTGGAAGAGATTGGCGTTGTAGAAGAGCGGTGTGCCGAAGGTCGTCAGCAGCGGCATGCCCATGTACTTTCCGTTCACCTTATAGATGTCGACGACGCCGGGGGCGAAGCCGCTGAGATCGTAGTTGGAGCTGTTGATGTGCGGCGTAAGGTCCGCGACCATCCCCTTGTGCACGTAGTCGGCGAAGCCCGAGCGGCCCCAGTGCGACCAGACGTCCACGGGCGTGCCGCCTGCGAAGAGAGTGAAGAGCTTAGGATCGAACTGATCCCACGGGACGATGATCAGGTTAATCTTGATGTCTGGATTCGCCTTCTGGAAGGCCGGAATGGCGACCTCCTTCTCCCACTTGTTCTCGACCGGGCCGGTCCGAACAAGCCAGGAGACCTCGCCCTTCTTGCCAGAAGGCGGATTGCCCTGAGCGGCCGGGGTCGCCGCGGCGGCCTGGGGCTGGGGGGTCGGGGTCGCGGCTGGCGCGGCACCCCCTGCGCCCTGTGGTGCAGGCGTGGCCGCCGCGCTGGTCGGCGCTGGCGCGGCGCCGCCGCCGCAAGCGGCGAGGAGGGATAGGCTGGCTATGCCGAGGGTCAGCACACCGGCTCCTTTAAGTAGATCCCGTCGTGTCGCGCGAGTCGAGCCACTGGGTAGCGTCATGAGCACACCTCCCATCCTTCGGTACACGTGTTGTCGAAGCTCGTCGGGCCGGACCCCCGACGAGCCGTCCGAGACCAGCTTTGCCGCGAGGCCGTGCCGGAACGGCCCATAGTCTGTCTGCTTCGTCGGCCTGTAGTGCCCCACACACGCCGGGTGCCTCTGGAGCACCGCAGGGACGGAGTGGCGATCAGACTCATCCCTTCACCCCGGTGATGACCACGCCCTGGACGAAGTAGCGCTGGGCCACGAAGAAGAGGAGCACGCACGGAAGCATCGCCACGAGGCTGGCGGCCATCAGGAGGTTCCAGGCGGTTCCGCCGTAGGCGGCGGTGAAGCCGGCCAGGCCGATCGCCACGGTCCAGACGTTGTTGTTGTTCAGGAAGATCAGAGGTTCGAAGAAATCGTTCCAGGCGTAAATGAAGTGGAAGATGCACACGATGCCGAGCGCGGGCAGGGACATCGGGAGCATGATCCGCCAGTAGATCTGGAAGAAGCCTGCCCCGTCGATGCGGGCGGCCTCGTCCATCTCCCGCGGAACGGTCATGAAGAACTGGCGGAGCAGGAAAACATTGAAGGCGCCGCCCCCGAACCAGGCCGGCACGATCAGGGGCAGGAACGTGTTGATCCAGTGCAGTTTCGTGAAGAGGATGAAGCGGGGAACAATCGTGACCGGCGCGGGGAGCATGAGCGTACTCAGGACCAGAATGAAGAGGAAGTTCCGACCAGGCGCCCGGAGGCGGGCGAAGCCAAAGGCGGCCAGGGACGATGACAGCACCGTCCCGATCAGCGATCCCACTGTAATAATCGCGGTATTGCGGAAGAAGAGCCCGAAATCCTCGGCGGTCAGGGCATCGATGTAGTTGTGCCACTGCGGGGGAATCGGAACCCAGATGATCGGGATTGCGGCGGTCTGATCGGTCGTCTTCAGGGAGGTCGAGATCATCCAGACGACCGGGAAGAGAACCGCCACTGCGAAGAGGGCGGCAATCAGCGTCGCCACCGCCTTGAGCGCGCGCTGGCGCGTGCTCCGACGCTGCCACCAGGCAACGCTTCGCGCGGTCCGGGTTCCGGGGGACGGCCGGGCGACTGATTCGACCGTGCTACTCATTCGATCTTCCCCTCGTAGTACACCCAGTAGTTCGCGGATTTCAGGGTGATGATGGTCAGAACCAGCACAATGACGAAGAAGATCCACGCCTGGGCCGAAGCAACACCCATCTTCAGGAACTCGAAGGCGTTCTGGTACAGCGCGAGCAGGTAGAAATACGAGGCGTAGTTAGGGCCGCCCTGAGTCATCACGTAGGCGTTGGTGAAGTAGCTGAAGACACCGATGATGCCAAGGATCAGATTGAAGAGGATGACCGGCGTCAGCATGGGCAGGGTGATGTGCCATAGACGGGCCCAGGCGCCGGCCCCATCGATCTCGGCCGCTTCGTACAGCTGGGTCGGGATGTTCTGCAGGCCGCCGAGGTAGATCAGCATGCTCCCGCCAACGCTCCAGAGGCTCATGATCACAAAGGCCGGGATCACCCAGTTACTGTCGTACAGCCACTGCGGGCCGACCACGTGGAAAACCTGGTAGAGCACGACGTTCAGGAGCCCGAATGTTGGCTGAAAGATCCACTGCCAGAGAAGGGCGACGGCAACACCGGAGGTGACTGAGGGGAGGTAGTAGATGGTGCGCCAGATCGAGAGCCCCGGCAGGCGCAGGTTCAGGAGGAGCGCCAGCGCGATCGAGGCGACCAGGCCGAGGGGCAGGGCAAGGATCGCGTACGACGTTGTCACCGAGAGCGATTTCCAGAAGAGGGGGTCCCGCGCCAGGGCTACATAGTTGCCCAAGCCGATGAAGACCGGTGGATTCGCGATATCATACTGGGTGAGGCTCAGGTAGGCACTGGCGACAACCGGCCCGGCAGTGAAGACCAGGAAGCCGATGATCCACGGGGCAACAAAGAGGTAAAAGGCGATTGCTTCCTGACGCGCGAGATGGGACCGCCGCCGCGCTGGGAGGGGGGTGGTCGAGGTTGTCGATGTTGCCATATCATCCTCCGGCGTTCTACGCTCCCGCTTGGCGATTGCCGGGCGTGGGTGCAGAATATCGGATGCGCCGCGATCATCCGCATATCCTACAATAGAATTGAATTCACAGCCTGGACAACGGGCGGAAGGCCATGTCGAGGCCAATCCGAGGACACGCCGGGGCCGTGGACCCCGAAACCTTTGCCGACCTGACCGCGGATGCGCTCGCTCACCTGTATGATCTCCCCTACCTACAGACTCACCCCCTTGGGACCCTGCTGGGGGCGCGGGCTCGCCAGCGTCCGACCGAGCCCCGGGGGGCGGCCCTGCACGCGCTTCTCCTGGAGGCGATTCAATCGCTCCGCCCGACCGATCGCGCTGTCGGGAGCCCCCACGGCTGGCGGACCTACCGCTACCTTTTCCTTCGCTACGTGCAGGCGCTGTCGCCGCGCGATGTCGCCCGTGGGCTGGCCATCAGTGATCGGCAGGCACGCCGGGTTTACCGGGAGGCGATTGATGCCCTGGCCTCACTCCTCTGGGACCGCTACATCGCCGCAGGTGCACCTGCGGCCGGCGCGCTGATCGAGCCCGCGGAGCGGCCGGATCAGGGCGCGGCCGGTGATGTGCTCCGTCCTCCCCAGGGTGGGACGGGCCGGGGCGATGCGCTACTTGAAGAGGAGATCGATCGACTGACGCGCAAAGGCCAGGGACGAACGGCTGACCTGGCCGAGGTTGTCAACGGGTTGCGTTCGATCCTGGATCCGCTCGCGGCGCGCTATGGGCACTGCTGGTCGGGGGAGGTGCCGTCGGATCTCCCGCGAGTAGCGGTCGAGCGGTCGGTCCTGCGCCAGATCCTTCTGGGAATTCTCGCTCCCCTCCTGGAGCGGACTGCCGGGCCAGTCTCCCTGTGGGCACGGGCTGCGCACGAGATGGTGGAAATAACGATTACCGCTGTCGTGGGCGGCCGACCACTGCCGGCGGACTGGGGATCCGCGCTGGAGGAGCGGCTGGTGGTCAGCCGTCGTCTGGTCGAGGCGGATGGCGGCGATCTCGGCGTGGAGCTGTCCGCCGGGGACGTGCGGATCCGGGTTCGCGTGCCCTCGGCCCGACGGGGCTCGGTCGTGGTTATTGACGATAACGTGGATGTCATTACCGTCTTCCGCCGGTACCTGGAGGCGGCGGGGTTGGAGGTCCATGCGGCGGAGACAGGAATAGACGGTTTTCGTCTGGTCAAGGCAGTGCGCCCGGGGGCGATCACGCTGGACGTGATGATGGCGGCGCAAGACGGCTGGGAGACGCTTCAGCTTATTAAGAACGATCCCGAGACCCATGCGATCCCGGTGATCGTGTGCACGGTTCTCCGCGAGGAAGGGCTGGCGCGCTTCCTGGGGGCGAGCGAGGTACTGCCTAA
Source organism: Chloroflexota bacterium (assembly GCA_035293685.1). Classification (GTDB taxonomy): domain Bacteria; phylum Chloroflexota; class UBA6077; order FW602-bin22; family CADDYW01; genus JADGGD01. The sequence continues at coordinate 10,297 of DATGMJ010000086.1, forward strand.
ACCGGTGCGGCGAGCGGATCTGCTGGCAGCACTGGCTCGCTGCGGCTTGCCCGTGCGGGCCGAAGGGCCTGGAAGCAGTCCGTGATGCACTGCATCACCTCGTCGATCGACAGACCGTTCGCGCGGGTAAAGCAGACCATCCCGACCGTGCGGGTCTCGACCAGGGCGGCACCGGCGCTGATCGCGACGACCGGTACCTCGCGCAGGGTTTCGCGAGCCCGCATGGCGGTGAGGACGGCCATGCCGCTCATGCCCGGCATAATCAGGTCCAGCAGGACAACGTCGGGAACCTGCTCGCTCATGATCTGCAGAGCCTCCTCGCCGCTCGTCGCCTGGAGCACCTGGTACCGACGACCGAAGCTGCGGATCAGGTGATCGAGGAGCCGAACCATATCTGGGTTATCGTCGACCACCAGGATCGTGCGTCTCTTCCGTCCCAGTTCCCGAAGGAGCTGACCGATCTTCTCCCGCGAGATCGGCTTGGTCAGATAGCGGATCACGCCCAGCTGGGCGGCCCGCCCGTGCTCGCCGGGCATGACGACCAGGGCAACTGGTGTGACGACCTCGCCAGTTGGCAGGGTGGCGATGCGGTCAAGACACTCCTCGAGCGTGGTGCCGGTGGCGATGATCCCGCGCACTGTATCTGGCGCCTCCGCGGAGGCGGTGAGTGACCAGTTGCTCGCACCGATTACCTCGTATCCGTCGAGGTGGCGCTGGAACGTGCGCAGAACTTCTTCCTCCTCGCTCAGGACCACGAGCGTCGGCTTGGCGCGATCGGCGTACCCGTGCACGCGCTCCCAGATTTGCCACTCGCCGGGCAGGGTTCCGGCCGCCACATTCTCAACGAGGGGGAGGGTGAATGAGAACGTCGAGCCCACGCCGGGGGTCGACTCTGCCCACATCGAGCCGCCGTGGAGCTCCACGAGATGCTTGCTGATGGTCAGTCCGAGCCCGCTACCGCCAACCCGGTTGCGCAGACTGCTCCGCGCCTGGAAGAACTCGTCGAAGACGTGCGGGAGTTCCTCCGGTGCGATGCCCACCCCGGTGTCGGCTACTGATACGACGACCTCGTTGCCCTGTCGTCGCGTGCTGATCCGGACCCCACCCCGCTCGGTAAAGCGGGCCGCGTTGTTCAGCAGATTGATCAGCACCTGCCGGATGCGCGTTCGGTCAACGAACACCGGGGGGATGTCCCGATCGAGAGACAGCTCGATACGGAGGCCGAGGCTCTCGAACCGGAGGGCGATGGCCCGCGCGGCCTCCTCGATAATACTTGCCAGATCGCTCCATTCCCGCGACAGGCCCATCCGCCCGGCTTCGATCTGGCTGAGATCGAGTACATCGTCAATCAGTCCAGACAGATGGCGGGCGTTGTGGTAGATGGCCGCGATATCCGCCTGGTACGAGGCGGGAAGTGGAGTCCGCCCATAGGTGTGGGGAAGCGCAACCATCATCTCGCTGAAGCCGATGATCAGGTTGAGCGGGGTGCGGAGCTCGTGGCTCAGGCTGGCGGCAAAGCGGCTCTTGAACAGCTGGGCTTCCTCGGCAAGACGGCGGGCGCGGTTGAGCTCGTCGTTCAGGTGCTCGAGGCGGCTGTAGGCGATCTCCAGGCTCTTCAGCGCGCGATTGAGCTCGCCCTGACGCTGGCGAAGCTGATCTCGACTCTCCCGCGCTTCCAGGTAGCTCGTCCAGGCCCACCCCAGGAAGGTGGTGACCGGTCGCGCGGTGAGCCAGAACAGCAGGGTGAGCCACCAGATCAGGAACAGGCCAGCGGCCGCGAGGTCAGCAGGAAGCACCGAGGAATGGGCGGCGGCGAAGAGCATGCCGGAGACCATCAGGGCGGTACAGAGGCCGCCGCCTGGTCCAAACAGGGCTCCAGCGGCGCCCACCACCGCGCCGCCGAGCCAGACCGCGCTTCCCCCGGGCAGGAGCCACAGCAGGACCGACCAGACGCCGAACCAGCTCGCTACAAGGAGAAGGCCAGCGCCAGATGGGCTCAGGTGGTGGAGGAGGACCGCCGCGACCAGGGTGGTGGTCAGGATAGCCGCGAGCGCGACCGGATCACCCGCCCGAAGGCGAATTGGCGCCACGATGAGGATCGCCGCACAGAGGTACTGGATGACCAGGAGAAAGGGGAGGCTGGCCAGCCGCAGACGCCGCAGGTCATCCAGGCTGTACTCGTGGATATCAAGGGTATCGAACGACGTCATGGTCCTTCCCTCCGTCCGCCCACCGTCTCCTGGGCTCGCGCTCGTGCTCCCGCGTCCCACCAGGCATCCGCGCCGGGTACGGGAGAGATGATGCCGTGGCGACTTCCTTTGACCGCTTGCACCTGCATGAAGAGGAGTATACCTGCGCGGCACAGCGGCTGGCCTGGCGGCCGAGGGCGACCACGATCTCCCGGCGCGCGGTGCGCGGCAGGGGTGGAAGGCAGAGGGCGATGCGCTGGGCGTCCAGGGTGGAGAGAGGGACGAGCTGGGAGCAATCGGCAGCACAGCCGTACTGGCAGGTTGGGCTATCTTCCAGTCGGCCAGTCGCGCGCGCCCGGGCGAACCACTCCGCGACCACCCGATCCAGATCCGCCGCGATCGCATCAAGGGCAACGAATGGGGTGTCCGGGCGCATGGCCAGCAGCCCCTCCGGGACGGCGGGCCGGCCGCGGCCGGCCCGCGCGCTCGAATGGTGCGGGGCATTAATCGGTGAGACGCGAGTCCTTGAACTGATTGTAGATGCCGCCGACCACGTCGTCCATCGCCTTGACGATCTGCGGCCAGACCTTCTCGGCCGTGGCGTCGGGGCGGTTCCAGCGGGCGGCGATCTAGTTCGTGTCGGTCTCGTCGCTCTTGGGATGCTGAATGAACAGGTGATCGGGCGATTCCTGAGGGCGCTTCTTCTCGATCACTCCCGCCATCGGGATCTCCGCGCCGGGAGGTTTGACAGAGCACGGTTCCCCGGGTATTCTGCAGGGCATCTGCAGGGAACGGGCGCGGTATCACTCCGGTGAATCCTCTGGCACCCGAGTGTACTGGCCAGTCCGGTGGAGCTGAGGTACCGCCGCCCGTTTACCTGGATCGCCGGAGAGGATGCACCGGTGATGAGCGATCTTGCGGCTTCCTGCGGCCGCACGATGGGCGCGGCCGAGAAAGGCCTGGCCAAGCGGTCAGCGCGACCGGTTGTCGTGGCGATTGCCGGCGGATCGGCCACTGGCAAATCGACCTTCGCGCACGCGCTTGCCGCGGCGCTCCCGGATCTGCGGCCGGTCATCCTGAGCCAGGACCGGTACTTCCGTGATTTTGCCGAGTTCTCGCCCGAGGAGCGCGAACGCGTGCGCACGGCCAACCGCCCCGAGGCAGTTCTCTGGACAGCCTTCCATGCCGCGCTCGACGCGCTCTGTGCCGGCGAGACAGCGCGCGAGCCGGCACCGGGAACCCGGGCATTCCAGCGCGGCGAGCCCGTGCGCACGATTGGCCCAGCCGGCGTGGTGATCGTCGAGGGGTTATTTGCGCTCTGGGACGAGCGCTGTCGAGAACGGGCCGATCTCCGCCTCTATACCGAGGTCGACGACGACGAGCGTGTTCTGCGGCGGATCTACCGGGACATCACCGAACGGGGTGCCAGCCTGGACGGTGTCGTCGCCTGGTACCGGCGCGATGTGAAGCCGAACTACCCCATCTATACCGCCGCCACGCGCCGCTACGCTGATCTTGTCATCCCCACCGATCATCCGACCGATGTCGCGGTGGCGGTCGTCGCCGCGGCCGTTCGCGTCCTGGCGGGGCGCGAGAATGTCCATCCGGCCTGAACGGGTCTGCTGGCGCGCCGGGCTTCACGGATGCTCGTACCCCGCGCTGTCGACGCGCGGTCTGGTGTCACCCGGGTGACAGTGGGGACGCGCGACCGCGGCTATGCTCGGAGGCGATAGAGCGCATTGCTCTCGCAGTTGCCGCCCAGCACGGGGAAAGCCGAGCCGCGACTTTGTACGGACGGAAAGGCGTGCGGGGCAGGTATGCGGCCGGGAGTCGGGTTTGATCCCTATGGGGGCATGCTGAGAGGGCGCTCTTTGGGGCAATCGCGGGTGAGACGTGGGAACCAGTGAGTTTTACTTCGTCAGCCGATGGCAGGCTCTGGGAACGCGCGATGAGGCGTACGCGATCCTCGCTGACCTTCCCTCCCTGTCCTCCTGGTGGCCTGCGGTGTTCCTTGACTGCGACCTCGTTGAGGATGGCGGCCCGGACGGCGTCGGATTGGAGGTCTGCGTCTGCACGCGGGGGTGGTTTTCCCAGGTCCAGCTCTGGCACCAGCGGATCGTTGCCGCGACGGCGGCACGCGAGCTGGTGATCGACACGATTGGCGATATCGAGGGACGCGGACGATGGATCCTCGATCAGGACGGTCCGCGGGTCATGGTGGTTGCTGAGTGGCGCGGGAGGGTGCGGCATGCACTCGGAGCGCGCCTCGGGTGGATCCTTAAGCCGTTCCTCGTCTCCAACTATCGCTGGGCGATGGCCCGCGGTGAGGAGGGGTTGCGCCTGGAGATCGCGCGCCGCCGCACCGCCGCGCTCCGCACGGGAGAGCGATCGGCGAATCGTCCTGATGCCGGTTCTGCGTGGGAGGACTGTGCGACCATCCGGGACCCCGGCTCCGGTCGCGCCGATCCCGGCCGATGGTGATGGTTTTCCCGGCTGGCGAGCTTCAGACGAGCTGTCGCTGGAAGTAGTCCGGGCGCAGGATGGTGACAGCTCGGCGATCGACCCGGATGATGCCCTGCTGGCGCCAGTCGCTCAGGATGCGATTCACGCGCTGGCGCGAGGCGCCTACCATGCCGGCCAGGTCACTCTGAGTCAGGGGGAGATTGATCTGAATGCCCTCCGCTGTTCGGATCCCCCGCTCGGTGCCGAGCTCGAGGAGCTTCTGAGCGAGGCGGCCGGGAAGGTCGAGAAAGTAAGTGCGGCGGAGCTGGTTGTCCAGTCGTCGGATGTGACCGGCCAGGACCGCCAGGATGCGCTCAGCGGCATCGACGTGCTCGCGCAGGAAAGCGCGAAAGTCCTGCCGGTGGAGCACGAGCGCCTCGACGGGTTCGAGGGCGATGACGGTCGCCGAGCGCGGCTGATCGTCCAGCAGGGAC
>DATGMJ010000087.1:0-7400 GCA_035293685.1 Chloroflexota bacterium
TACCCCCGAAGAACTCCTTCATCGCGGCGACGATCGGGCGGATGTTGATCAGCGCCGCGGGCGTCGCGGTCTCCGGATCCTGGATGCTCATGCGCTCCTTGACGACCCGCTCCATGCGCAGCAAGCCGACCCGGAATGCGCTCTGGATCAGCTCTCCGACCGCGCGGACCCGTCGGTTGCCGAGATGATCGATGTCATCGGGGCGTCCGTGGCCGTTGTTGAGCTGGATCATCGTTGCGATGATCCGGACGAGGTCCTCCTTGGTCAGGATTCGCTGGGTGATCGGGATATCCAGCTCGAGCCGCTTGTTCAGCTTGTACCGCCCCACCTTGCCGAGGTCGTAACGGCGGAAGTTAAAGAAGAGCGAGTTCAGGAGATTGCGCGCGTTGTCGATCGTCGGCGGATCCCCCGGCCGCAGCCGCCGGTAGAACTCGAGCAGGGCCTCGTGCTGATTCTTGGTCGGATCACGCTGAATCGTCTCCGGGATGTATCGATGCTCACCGGTATCGACATCGGCGAAGAGGCTCAGGATCTCTTCATCGCTTTCATACCCGATCGCCCGCAGGAGGGTCGTGACCGGGATCTTGCGCTTGCGGTCGACCTTGACCGAGAGCACATCCTTGTTCGAGGTCTCGAACTCGAGCCAGGCACCGCGGTTAGGGATCAGCTTGGCGAAGCAGAGCGCACGGCCAGTGGATGGATCCTCCTCGAGGGTGAAGTAGACACCGGGCGAGCGCACGAGCTGACTGACCACGACGCGCTCGGCCCCGTTGATCACAAAGGTGCCGGTCTCGGTCATCATGGGGAAGTCCCCCATGAAGATCTCTTGCTCCTTGATCTCGCCGGTCTCCTTAGCGATCAGCCGTGTCCGCACCCGCAAGGGCGCGGCATAGGTCATATCGCGCTCGCGGCACTCGTGCTCGTCATACTTCGGGGTTCCGAAGGTGTAGTCCAGCAGTTGCAGCTCGAGATTCTTGCCGGTAAAATCGGTGATCGGAGATATCTCCGCGAATAGTTCTTTGAGCCCCTCCTCAAGGAACCATCGGAACGAATCGATCTGCACGCGGATGAGGTTCGGGACTGGCAGAACCTCCTGGATGCGTGCATAATTCTTGCGGCTGCTGTTCGGCTCCCCGCCACGCGCGAGGGCCTGGTTCACCGCAGCAATGGCCATGCGTGTACACTCCTTAAAGAGAGGAAGATAGGAAGGGACAGAATACTATACCACGTCCCAGGACAGCGTGTCAACACGCCTGCCATATTCCTGGTTCGTGGCTATGGCTGGCTTGCTTGCCAGTCGCGAGTGAACGTATCCTCCAGACGCTGCACCACCGCTGGATCGGCGACGATGACTCCCACCTCCCGGTTCGTGTCAAGCGAAGGAGACGATATGTTCTCGCTTCCCACGAACGCCACACGGTCATCTACCACAATATCCTTGGCGTGGACGTAGGTCGCGCCGAGCCGCCGGACCTCTATCCCACCGGCGCCGAGGACTTCCTCTCCGGGCCGATTCGGATCCTCTCCTCCCGCGGCGGCGGGGAGGATAACCCGGACGCGGACGCCCCGCTTGGCCGCACTGATCAAGGCCTGTTCGATCTGTGGGTCTTCCATCTCCTCCATCTCGAGCTCCAGCGACTGCCGGGCGCTGGCGACCAGTCCCAGGAGAACCAGCCGACTGTTCAGCGGGCTGACCACCAGGTCCGGATCCGCGACCTGGGCCGGTCGTCGCTCCCAATCGGCATCGAAGAGTGCTGCCAGAGCCGCGACTTCAGCCGGATCCGTCAGCAGGAGAAGGTACTCCCGGTTCCGGGTGAAGGCGCTGTAGGTCCAGTTCGCCGTGCCGACCAGTGCCCGACGCCGATCGGCGATCGCGTATTTATCGTGGCTCAGCCGGATTGCCGGGGGGCTCCAGCGCGTGGCGATGCCTGCCGCACTCAGGCGGCGCACCGCATCGTGATTGCCGGGACCGGTTCCATAGGGGTGCTCTTCGAGCATCACCCGAATCCGGACACCCCGGTGGTGGCCTCGCTCGAGTGCCGCGAGAATATCGCGGTCACTGAGGAGGTACATGGCCACGTCCAGGGACTGCTGGGCAGAATCGATGAACTGCACGACTGGCTGAACTCCATCATCTGGCTCGACGAAAAGGGTTGCTCGGGCCAGGCCTGCTGGCGGCGGAACCGCTGCCGCCAGCTCCGGCTGTCCTGGGCGGCAGGCAGTCGCGACCAGGATAACCAGCCCGAGAACCCAGCCGAGCCGTGGGAATGGCCGCACCTACCACGAAGGCGCGGCACGGTCGGCGCCGCGACGCCGCCACGCGCGCGGCTGCTCCGGCCCCGGCAGCGTGCCCGGGGCGATCAGGGCGGCCAGTGCTCCCGGCTGGCCGGGCCCAGAGATAGAAGGATTCTGGTCCTTGACCAGCGGTGTGATCCCGCGTTCACTGGATCGAACGCCGCAGGTGCCAGTAAGAGGCATAAACGCGTGGGAGACACGGAGGCAGTCGACGCGGCTCTGGTTGTAGGCAGGGGGTATTAACCCGACCATGCGCGCCACCCCGGGGATGTTCACTCGACAACACTTCTAGTATACTGACCAGACTGGTATCTGTCAAAACATCACGTGTTGCCCTCGGCCGGACGACTTGCAGTCCGGCTGATCAGTCAAGCGGCTGGGGGCCGGCGAGCGGGAGCCGCACGTAAAAGGTCGAACCCTGTCCCTCCCGCGATTCGACCCAGACGTCGCCGCCGTGGCGCCGCACCAGCTCGCGGCTGATGTAGAGCCCGAGACCGAGCCCGGCGTGACCGCGGTGGAGACGCGCTGGCGCCTGGTAGAAGCGCTCGAAGATCCGCTCGCGATCCTGCTCGGGAATGCCGGGGCCGTCGTCGCTGACGGCGAGGAGTGCGTACTCTTCGCCGTCAGCTCCCGTCTCGCGGGTGAGGCGGATCCGCACTGTCCCCTCTGGCGGTGAGTACTTGATCGCATTATCCAGGAGGTTCGTCACGACTTCCTCGATCCGGCGCCGATCGGCCCGGATGGTGACCCGCCCCGGTGTCTCAACCTGGATCTGGTGGAAGCGCGAGGCGACCTCGACGTCGTGGACCACCCGCCGAATGAGCTCGGAGAGATCGAAGTGGCCGACCTCGAGGGTCAGCAGGCCGCCTTCCAGGCGCCGTGAATCGAGGAGCTGCTCGATCATGGCGAGCATGCGCTCGGCCTGATCACTCATGCGGCGGAGGATATCGACTTCACTGGAGCGGCCGGCCTTCTCGGCGCGGCGCAGAAGGAGCTCGGTGTAGGCCCGCATGACCGCGACCGGAGTCTTGAGCTCGTGCGAGACAACCCCCAGGAACTCCTGGCGTGCCTCGGTCTGGGCGCGCTGGCGCTCGATCTCGATCTGCCGCTGGCGCAGTTCTCCCTGCTCAATCAGGAGCCCGATCCGGGTGGCCAGAAGGGCAAGGAAGGCCGAGTCATCGCCGTCAAGCCATTGGGACCGATCGGAGACCACGAAGACGACCCCGCGGTTGTGTCCGGATACCTGGATCGGACTGGCCAGGATCCGCCGCCCACCCTCCAGGAAGGGGAGGTCTCGGAGGCCGGCGGTGGCCGGGATGTCTGCCGAGACAAGCGGCTGACCGGTCCGCACGACCTCGTGCAGTGCTCCGCACTCCGCAGCCGACAGGGTCGCCTGCACGACCTCTCGCGCGGGATCGGCAGGGCGGAAGAGCAGCCGGTAGGTGGACTGGGATGCGTCGGCCATCAGGATGCCGCACGCGCTCTGGCCGAACGCGCGCGCTACCTCGGCGACGGTCCGGGGCGAGATGGGATCACCATCAGCGCTGGTGCTCAGGGCAAGGAGGGTCTCGGCCTGGCGAGCCCGTCGCTCCTGATTCCGGTATGCCTGATCACTTGCGATGACGCTGGCAATGAGGCCGCCGAAGATCTCGAGCCACCAGCGTTCGACATCGGCAAAACGGCCTGGTACGAGGCGGGTGCAGACAAGCACGCCGAGGAGGACGCCGCGGAGAATGAGAGGAACGGCCAGGAGTGACCGGACCGGCCGCCGGCGGTGGAACAGATCAACGTGACGCGGATCGCTCGCGAGGTCGCTCGAGGTCACGGCCGTACCGGTCGAGGCGGCCAGCCCTTCCAGCCCCACGGTGGCGGGAAGGGCGTTCTGGCCGCCGTCGCCGATCTCCAGGCCGACCGAAGCACGGATGACGAGCCGTTCGCCCGCCTTCAGCAGGACGTACGCCTCGGCCGCATCGAGCATGGCCCGGCTCTGCTCGAGGATCTCCTGGAGAACCTCGTCAATCGGACGCCGCTCGGTCAGGGTGCGGACAACCCGATCCAGTGCCTCTCCCGCAGTGACGCGTGGGAGAACTGCCTCCGCCTGATTCACGAGCTCACCGGCGTCTGGCGGTAGTCAATGAAGCGATAGCCCAATCCCTTCTCGGTCTGAATGTAGCGCGGATGGGCCGGATCCGGTTCGATCTTCTGGCGGAGGTAGCTGATGTAGAGTCGAACGTAGTGATCCTCCTCGCGGTACTCGCGTCCCCAGACGCGCACCAGCAGGGCCTCATTCGTCAGGACCCGTCCGGGATTCGACACCAGATGGTAGAGGAGCCGATACTCCGTGGGTGTCAGGGAAACCTTGGTCCCGTCGCGGTAAACCTCTCCGCGAGCAAAGTCGACTGTCAGATGCTCGTCGATCTGGATCTGGGTCTTGGGAAGCGAGCGCGGCATCTCCGCACGCCGGATGACCGCCTGAATCCGGCTGAGCAGCTCCCGCTGGCTGAAGGGCTTCGTCACGTAGTCATCTGCCCCCAGGCCAAGACCCCGTACCTTGTCCGCCTCCTCGCCCTTGGCGGTCAGCATAATGACCGGGACCGTCGAGACCTGCCGGATCTGCTTCAGGACCTCGAAGCCGTCCATCTCCGGCATCATCACGTCGAGGACAACGACATCGGGGAGCCGATCCTTAAGCAGTTCCAGCGCCTCGTACCCGTTCAGGGCGGTGAAGACGATGAAGCCTTCATCTTCGAGGTAGAGCTTAATCGCGTACAGGAGATCCGGCTCGTCGTCGACAACGAGCACCCGTCGCTGCTCGGCCACCGCTACCTCCCCTTGACCATCGACACGACCACGCCGCCGAAGATCGACGCCTTCACCTGTGACGATACAATCAGGATATTAGAGCCGTGCATGAGCGACATTAGATGCATGTCTGATTCAGTCGGACGCCGCGATTCCCTTGTCAGTATATTGAGTATAGCGTATTGGTTTTAGGCATGCCAGTACCGCACCGGTTGCAGCCTGTCCGGCGATGGTGTACCATGAAAGCAAAGAGCTCAATGGCGTTGATCAGGACGAGTACCCACTGACGCGCGCCAGAGAGCGCGGGCCTCGGCTGGAAGCCCGTGCCGCCTCCGTCAGTGGGGAAAACCACCTGGGAGCCGGCCGGTGAAGTCGCGCGAGCGTCTAGCCGGATCCGGGATCCGCCCGTTACTGCGGATCACGAGTGCGCAGGACTATTCTGGTCTTGCGAAATCGGGTGGAACCGCGGGAAGAAAGCCCGCCCCGGACATGGGGTGGGCTTTTTCGTGGGATGAGAGGATGAGCGGCCGAACGAGCGCCAGACTGGAGGTGGACCGATGAACGATCTCGAGCGGATGCGGCATTCCTGTGCCCACGTCATGGCCGAGGCCGTGCTCTCGATCTTTCCGGAGGCGAAGCTGGGGATCGGACCGCCGATCGAGGACGGCTTCTACTACGATTTCGACCTACCTCGGCCGCTGACCCCGGAGGATCTGGCCGAGATCGAGCGGCGGATGAAGGAGATCATCCAGAAGGATGCCCCCTTCATCCAATCGTCGATGCCGCGTGATGAGGCCCGGCGCTTCTTCGCCGAACGCGGCCAGCCCTATAAGGTCGAGTTGATCGACAGCATCCCCGAGGAGCGGGTTGGGATCTACCAGCAGAACAACTTCATCGACCTCTGCCGCGGTCCGCACGTTGCCTCCACCGGCCAGATCGGCCCCTTCAAGCTACTGAGCGTGGCCGGGGCATACTGGCGCGGTGACGAACACCGCCCGATGCTCCAGCGCATCTATGGAACGGCGTTCCCCACCCAGGCTGAGCTGGATGCCTATCTCGCTCGGCTCGAGGAGGCGGCCCGCCGCGATCACCGTCGCCTGGGACGTGAGCTTGACCTCTTCAGCTTTTCCGAGGATGTTGGTCCCGGCCTGGTGCTCTGGCATCCAAAGGGTGCGCGGCTGCGCACGGTCATTGAGGAGTACTGGCGAAGGCTGCACGATCGGGCGGGATACGAGACGGTGTTTACCCCGAACATCGGCCGCGGCCGTCTCTGGGAGATCAGCGGTCACCTCTCCTTCTTCAAGGACAGCATGTATCCAGCCATGGATGTCGACGGGCAGATCTACTACGTGAAGCCGATGAGCTGTCCGTTTCACATCCAGATCTACAAGTCGCAGGTGCGTAGCTACCGAGACTTGCCGATCCGCCTCAGCGAGATCGCCAATGTCTACCGGTATGAGCGCGCGGGCGTCCTCCATGGGCTGATGCGGGTCCGCGGATTTGCCCAAGATGATGCCCATATCTTCTGTCGGCCGGAGCAGGTCTTCGGGGAGATCCTCGGGGTTATCGATCTATCCCTAGAGATCCTGGGCGCGTTCGGCTTCTCCGATTACCAGATCTATCTCTCGACGCGTCCGGAGAAGGCGATGGGTCCGACCGAGCAGTGGGACTTCGCGGAGGGCGCCCTGCGCCGGGCCCTGGAGGAGCGCCACCTGCCTTTCGAGATTGACGCGGGCGGCGGCGCCTTCTACGGACCGAAGATCGACTTGAAGATCCGCGATGCTCTTGGCCGCTCCTGGCAGTGCACGACGATCCAGTTCGACTGGAATATGCCCGAACGTTTCGACCTCTCCTACGTTGGCGAGGACGGGCGGCAGCACCGTCCGTACATGATCCATCGGGCGATCTTCGGCTCCGTGGAACGGTTCGTCGGTGTGCTCATCGAGCATTTTGCGGGCGCCTTCCCCGTCTGGATCGCGCCAATCCAGGCGCGGGTTCTGCCGATCGCCGATCGGCATCTCCCCTACGGCGAGGAGGTGCGTCAGCGCCTGCGCGACGCGGGGATCCGTGCCGAGCTGGATGCCCGGTCGGAGCGGATCAACTACAAGATCCGCGATGCTCAGCTTCAGAAGATCCCGTATATGCTGGTCGTCGGCGACAAGGAGGTCGAGAATGCGGCGGTCTCGGTCCGCCTGCGCACGGGTGAGAACCTGGGACAGCAGCCGCTCGATCGCTTTATCGCCATGGCGTGCCGGGTGATCGAGAGTCGCTCGCTCCAGCTTGTCGCTGACTGAAGGGGTGAC
>DATGMJ010000088.1:0-17723 GCA_035293685.1 Chloroflexota bacterium
TCGACTAGGTGATTCGCCGACCAGGGCCGCGAACGCCTGAACCAGCGCAACGGCCAGACTGCTTGATGAACCGAGGCCGGTGCCCGGCGGCACCTCAGAGCCGAAGCTCACGCGTAGTCCCCGGCGCAGCCGGAAGTGGCGCAGCGCGGCACGCGGCAAGGCCAGACTCCCGTTCCAGGCAAGACCGTTCACCGATGGCTGTACGGTCAGGTTGTGGTAAGGAGAACCGATCACTTCGACCCGGTCGGCGCTATCGGCCTGGACGACAACATAACAGTAGCGGGTAATCGCGGCGCTGACGACGAGTCCTCCGTAAGCTGCGTAGTACGCTTCCAGGTCGGTCCCCCCACCGGCCAGGCTGATCCGGGTCGGTGCCCGCACGATCAGCATCGGTCATCCTCACGGCCAGGACGTTTCGGTCAGTGGGGTGATCAGCATCTCCTGGATCACAGACGCCGGCGGCTGGGCTAGGATGAAGGCGACCGCCTGGGCAACGTTGATTGGATCGTTGAGATGGGAGGGATCTGGTTTGATCGAGAGGTCCGGGCGATCGAAGAAACCAGTGCGCATTCCTCCGGGGATCACTGCCGTCGCCCGGATGTGGTAGGGCCGCCCTTCGGTTCCCACGGCACGCGTAAAGCCCACCAAGCCCCACTTCGATGCGCAGTAGGCACTCGCGTTCGGCCAGGCTCGCAGTGCCGCCGTCGAGGCGATATTGACAATATGCCCGCCCGACTGCCGCTGCATGATCGGAAAGACCGCCCGGGTGGTCAGGAATGGTCCGCGCAGATTGACTGCCAGGATGTGGTCCCACTCCGCCACCGTGAGCTCACAGACCGGTACAGTATGATCGACGCCCGCGCAGTTCACCAGGTAATCAATGCGCCCGAAGCGCTCCATCGTCAGTCGGGTCGCGTTCGCCACACTGTCCTCGCGCGTTACATCAACTGTGATGGGCACTGTCTCACCCGGGATTTCAGCAACCGCGGCACGAAGGGCATCTTCATCGATGTCCCACAGAGCAACCTGGCATCCGTCGCCAGCCAGGATGCCAGCGATCGCCCTGCCCAGGCCGCCCCCCGCACCAGTGACAACAGCGCACTGCCCGTCAAATCTCGGCACCACTATTTCCTCCTGTCGTGCCAAGATACTTCTTGATCAAGTCGTTGGTATTGTGCGTGCGATTCGGGACGCGAGTCGGGAGTTCCAGGTGATAGACGCCGCTCGGCAAAATACCGCAGCCGCCATAGCGCGCCATGACCAGCAACTCCGCAAGAACATCCTCGCCGCAGTGCTCCGGCGGTAGCTCGGACCACCATGCATATCCTCCCGCATCGAGAAGCTTCATCCGATCGAACATCACACACGCGCCAACCCAGGCGACCTTGTACCGGACCGTCCGCTCCCGCGCGTGGATCCACCCAAGATGCAGAGGATTCGCCGCGTTGTGGAGTCGGTGCCGATGCCACGGGACGGTCTCGAACACATACCGTTCCGGCTGGACCGGCCCCTCCCACAGCTCGATCCGCTGCTCGTGCGGACGAACGTCGTGCAGGTGGCTCAGGCCGATCGGGGCCATGCCGACAAATCCGCAGCGCTCCGTCTCGATGACTGCAAGCATGCGCTCGAGAACATCCGGCTCCAGAAGCAGATCATCATCGAGGAAGAGGACATAGGGTGCTGCGGCCTGACTCAGCAGGAAATGCCGCTGCTCGGCCAGGCCCCGGCGAACCAGTCGCCGGTGGTAGTAGACTGCCTGCCCCCGGAGTTCGAAGGCCCGCACCAGCGTCTCGAGCTCCGCGCCGTCAAGGCCTTCCCCCGGCGCACTTTGATCAGCGATGATCACCGCGAAATCACGGATGGTCTGACCGAAAAGCGCGGTCAGGGTCGTGGCCAGGGCGACAGGACGCTGGTAGCTTGGAATCAAGACATCAAGTCGGTGCGCCGGATGCGCCGTTGCCATGGCGCTGGCCCTCCAGAAGCTCGGTATACACAGCCGCCGTGCGCTCGGCGACAGTCGTCCAGACGAAGAGCTCTTCTACCCTCCGCCGCGCATTTCGTGCCATCCGCGCCCGAACATCCCGGTTGTCCATAAGCGCCTGAATGCGGTCGGCAAGCGCCTCAGGATGACGCGGCGGCACGAGAAAGCCGGTCTCGCCGTCAGCGACGGTGAAGGTGATTCCCCCCACTGCCGAGCAGATCACCGGCGTGCCGCAGGCCATCGCCTCAAGCGGCGTGAGCCCGTACGGCTCGTACCAGGGGGTGCTGACGAATGCGTCTGCGGCACTGTAATACAGGGGCAGACGGTCAGCAGGCTTCCGCCCCACAAAGGTAACGAGATCGCGGATGCCCAGTTCCGCCGCGACCCCGAGCAGACGCCGCATTTCCGGTTCCTGATCGAGCAAAGCATTATCGGTCTCCCCTCCGACCACGAGCAGGCGCGGTACCGTGCGTCCGGCCTGGCGGAGCAGTGCGAGGCCGCGAAGGATGTTCTCGACATCCTTGCGCGGCTGCAGGCGGCCCACGTAGACAATCACCTGCCCCTCGGTCGGGAGTCCCAGTGCGGCACGCGCGGCATCCTGCGGGATCGGGAAAAACCGCCTAGGATCGACCCCGGACGGCACGACGCGGATGCGCGCGCGATCAGCACCATAGCGCCGGACCAGATCGTCCGCCTCGGCCGGGCACTGAGCGATGATAAGATCGGCGTTCTCAATGACCGACCGCTCGACATCGCACCGCTCCGGCGGGCTGGAATCGGCATCTCCCTGGTACTCGCGCTTAATCACACCCAGGGCGTGAAAGATCTGGACGAGTGGCAGCCTGAGATGCCGCTTCAGCTCTGTCCCTACCCAACCACTCATCCAGAAATTGCCGTGGATGAGGTCATAAGGACCGCTCCGCGCCGCCAAGGCCATCGACTGGGTCGTGAACTCGGTGATGTACTGCCAGATCGCATCCTTGGGCAGGAAGCCCGGCGGTCCGGCCGGCACCGGCACGATGCGCACCCCGTCCGCCCAGACGATCGGCTCCGCTGCGTCCGGCGTCGTCGCACGGGTGTAGATGTCCACGGTATAGCCGTACCGCACGACCCCGCGGCTCACCTGATCCACATAGACATTCTGACCGCCCGCATCGGTCGCGCCCAGCGGACCTGAGGGATCCGCGTGCTCGCTGATCATGAGCACCCGCTTCATGCCGCCCCTCCATCGAGGATGCAGGCGAACGCCTGGTTCCAGTCGCGGATAAACCGCTCGATCCCAAAGCGCTCCCGGGCAATCTCACGGGCGCACTGTCCCATGCGCCGAGCAAGATCGTGATCGGCGAGGAGCTGCTGCATAGCATCGAGAAGCTCATCCCAATCATTCGAGATAACGCCCGCCACACGGTTGGGAATCGCCGCAGGAAGCTCGGTCGTTGCCAGCGCGATCACCGGAAGCCCCAGGGCCATGGCCTCGATCACCGCGAGGGGGAGGCTGGTGTAGCGAATCGGATTGAAGAAGAACCGATACGCCGTCTCGATCTCGTGAAGGCGGCGGTGAGGGAGATCGCCCAGCCCGCCGAGGGCTTCCGATCCCATGCCTGCAAGATCGAGGGGAACACGCTCTCGAGCACGCTGGAAGAGGTCGAAGCCCGCTAGACGCCCCCGCCGGGCCAGCCCGTTCACGACGGTAATGCCCCGTTGAAGGGCTCCGGACCATGGGAGATCGGCTGGGACAGCAACACCGTGGGGAATGACGATCGTTGGCGTCCGCCCACAGTCCCACATGACAGCATTGAAATGTGTGCAGTGCACCAGAAGCACATCCGGATCATCAACGGGATGGCGGGTATCGGTCGGATGCAGGCGGGGGGTATTGTGCTCGAGGTAGATCGCGGGCAACCTCTGCTGTGTCGCGCTGAGAATCTCGTACCGGTCGATCAGGTAGTTCCGCGGCGACTGATACAGGATGAGATCCAGAGGGAGATCCCGAACCAGTTCGACGGGAATCTCGTGAACATTCGGCGGCCACGGGAAGTGACCAGAGCGGCCGCCATAGCCCTCAGGTCGGCCGGGCCGCACCGGCAGGTAGAAGTCATGTGGGGCATGTGCAAGGTAATAGAGGTAGCTACCGTGCACGTGCCAGGTGAGGATCTTCAGCCGCATCGCGCCTCCTCGCAGAGCAGTCGCTCCGCCAGCTCGATCACCTGCTCCGGCTCGATCCACCGCAGACAGCGATGATCGATCGGGCACTCCCAGTGAGGACAGGGACTGCACGCGACCGGAACAAAGGCGATCGGATGACGGCGCGCATCCAGGGGGGCCCAGCGGTTCCGGTCGGCCGGTCCGAAGATGGTCACGCTCGGCCGATTCAGGGCGACGGCGAGGTGGGCCGGTCCGGTGTCATTTGAGATGACCAGGTCACAGCGAGAGATCAGCGCGGCCAGGCTACCGATAGTCGTCTGGCCGGCCAGATCGACCGGCACTGCGCGCATGCACGCACGCACGCGTGCGGCGATGCCCTCCTCGCCCGGCCCGGCGGAGAGGATCAGTCGGGCGCCATAGCGCGCTGCCAGCGCGTCGGCGACCACCGCGAACCGTTCGGGCGGCCAGCGCCGGGCTGGCGGCCGGGCTCCGACGTGGAGAAGAACGACCGGCCGCTGATCGAATACCCTGGGAGAAAGGCGTTCCATCAGTGCGCGCCAGTCCCCGGGCAGCAGCGGGAACTCAAGACGGCGGTCATCCGCATTGAGGCCAAGCATCCGCACGAGGGCGAGGTTCCGATCGATCTCGTGGAGATCATCGGGGTAAGGGGCGGCGAGCCAGAATCCATCGGGAGGCGCCTCGGCGTAGAAGCCAACTGTCCGACGTCCTCCGAGTGCCAGGGCAAATGGATTGCTCGCCTGGCCATTCCCGTGCATCTGAATGACGAGATCATAGCGATAGGCGCGCTCCGCCGACAAAAACGCCTCCGTTCGGCGCGGGTCGACGTCGACCTCCAGGAGGCCGGGATAGCCAGGGAACTCCCGCCAGCGATCCAGGTAATGTCGGAAGCGGAAGACAAAGTCTCGTGCCCAGGAAAGGCCAATGAGCGTCAGCTCGGCCGCGGGGAAGGCTCGCCGAAGAGCGCGAAACGCCGGTACGGCCAGGAGAAGATCGCCGAGGTGCAGGGCCCGCACGATCGCCACGCGGCTGATCGCCAGACGGTCGGTCAGGCTCAGGACCACGGCACGCCTCCAATGAGATCCAGGACCGCTGTCGCGACCTCACGCGGCGGGATGTCCAGGCAGGGGAGGCCGAACGGACAGTCAAAGCGATAGCACGGGTGACATACCGTCGGGCGCCGGAGCAGTCGAGCGCGCGTCCGTCGGGGCCGCCACTGGTCCTCGAGTTCGGTTCCGGCGAACAGAACAACCTCTGGTGTCCCGACCGCATCCGCGAGGTGCATCGTGACCGTGTTATTGGTGATAAGGACAGTCGCACGCTCGACAAGCGCGGCCAGCTCCTCGAACGTTGTCTCCCCAGCCAGAGTCAGCACGCCGTCCGCAGCCTTCACGATTGCCTGCGCAATATCACGATCAGTCGGTCCGCCGGAGATGACGATCGGCCAGCCCAGCGCACGGTGCAGGCTACGGCAGACCTCGGCAAATCGATCGACAGGATACCGCCGCGATGGACAGCTGGCCCCCGGATGCACCAGAACGAACGGTATCCCCTCGCTTACCCGACGATCCCGAAGTTTTCGGGCCAGCACTGCGCGCGCCTCGGGTGAGATGCATACCGTGAGATCCGACGCCACTGGCTCGAATCCCAATGCCCGGATGAGATGGAGATTGCGTTCGACCTGGTGAACCGCGTCAGGAGGTGGATCGACCGCCTGGGACAGGACACTGCCCGCGAACTCGCGCGACTGGCCCGCTCGGCAGGGAATGCCGGCGAGGTAGCAGGCGTAGGCAGCCGGATGTGGGCTCTGGCGAAAGCTGGTGAAGATGATCGCGGCATCGTAGCGCCGACGCGCCAGCAACTTGATGAGAGCCCACTCCCGCTCGGCATCAAACGGCAGATGCCCAAGGTCCTGCCAGAGGGCTCTGGTGACCAGCACATCGTCAATACCCGGCACGAGCGGCGCCGCCGACGCTCCGCCGGGGCTCGTCCACAGGGTCAGATGCGTATCGGGAAGCGCACGGCGAATGGCCAGAATGGCGGGTGTACACATGAGGACATCACCCGCGTTATCGAGGCGCGCCGCGAGAACCCGCCGCACGTTACGCCATGCCAGGCCAGCCATCGTCCCTTTCCAGCAAGCGCTCTGCAGCCGCGAGTGCCTCCGCCGGCGTCACGTCCTCGCAGCAGGTCTGCTTGTCCGTAAAGATGCAGCGCCCGTTCCACCAGCACCGCTGGACGGTGAAATCCATCGGATTCCGCTCCGGGCACGGAAAGGGCGTCTGCAGGTTCGCCGACGGGGGAGCAACCCCGTACCGCCCGGCCCAGGTCGGACCATAAATAGCGAGGACCGGTACCCCAACTGCACCCGCGAGATGGGCCAGCCCGGAGTCCGCTGAGACGACAAGAGAAGCATCCGCGAGCCAGGCAGCGGTCACGCGGAGGGATAGGCGGGGAACGAAACGGGCCTCCGGAATTGCTCGCGCGATCCGCCATGCCAGCGGCGGATCCTCGCCCGCCAGCACGGCGATTGAATGCCCGCGATGGGCAAGGGCCCGGCCGAGTGCGGCGAAATTTCCTTCGGGCCACCGTTTGACGGCGACTCCTGCGTGAGGATTGAAGACCACTGTCCGACCGGGCACAAGATGAAGCCGATTCCACAGCTCGCGCGCGATGCACCGCTCGTCGGCGGTCGGGAAGAGCCGAGCCGGAGGATCGGGCAGTGTGACATCGACAATCCCCTCTTCGCGGAGACGACGGAGGAACAGGTGGGCGATGCGTTCATCCGGCCGCGCCGCATCCCACAGCCGGGTTACCACCCGCGACACTCCGCTCTGCTCGATGATCTCGGGAATTCCACTGTGCCGGGTATCCGATACCACCAGATCGTACCGCCGGGTGTTGAGGAGCGCCGCCAGATCCGCACGGAGCACTTCGGCGTTCCGCGGAGCAGGCGCCCGGTGCGCGAAGAAGACCGTACGAACCCGCGGATCACCAATCAGGAGCTCGCCCCCGGGGGCAAAGGTCATCACGTCCAGGGCCGCGCCCGGCCATGACCGGGCCACTGCCTCGATCGCAGGCAGGGCAAGGATCAGATCACCGATCCCGCCCAGGAGCTCGACGAAGAGAATCTGATGGATCACGGCAGGCCTCCCCGGCTGGTCTTCCGTGCTTCCAGGAGGGCGGCAATCGCCTCCACCACCTCGGCAGTCGTCACCTCCCGCAGGCATTCCTGCTGTCGCGGGCAAACACGCTGATAGCAGATAGCACAGGGCACGGATCGGTTGAGCAGGCGGAATGGAACCCCCCATGGGTGCCATGCGTGGGGCGGATTGGTCAAGGCAAACAGGACAGCTACGGGCGTCTTCACGGCCGCCGCGACGTGCATCGGGCCAGTGTTCGCGGTCAGGGCGACGTCGCACGCGGCGAGCAGGGCGGCCAACCGCGAGAGATCGGTCTGCCCGGCGACACTCCGCCCGGGACGTGCCAGACCTGCCCGAATTCCTTCGATCAGCCCTACTTCGTGTGCGGTACCGGTCCAGATGATCTCGGCCCCGAGCTCACGCGAGAGGGCATCGGCAATAGCGGCGAGCTGGGCCGGAGGTATTGTCCGCGAAGGACAGCTGCACCCGGCGTGGATCGCGATAACTGGCCGACCGTCGCGACGAAGCGGCTCGACCAGCTCCATCATCGCCTCCCGGTCCGACGGGCGCGGCACCAGGACCAGATCGCTTCCGTACGGCGGAATGCCCAGGCCAGCTACCAGATCCAGACCACGCTCGACCTCGTGGAGCGGGCGTGGGGGATGGACGTGGCGGCTCGTCAGCAAACTGCCGGGCCCATCGACCGACGCCGCATGGCGCAGCGGTATACCGGCCAGGTAGCAGAGGTAGGCCGCCGGGAGGGCGCTCTGATGATATGAGGTGAAGATGATTGCGCCGTCAAATCCCTGACGCCGCAATGCAGCGATGACCGCGTGCTCGCGACTCGGGTCCTGAGGGAGAACCCGATCAGGATCCATCCAGGGCGCTCGATAGACGATGACATCATCGAGATCCGGATTCAGACCCGCGACCTGCGCCCCAGCCGGGCTCGCGAGCAGAACAATCCGCGCCCGGGGCAAGGCGCGACGGATCGCCCGTATCGCCGGTGTTGCCAGGAGGACATCACCAAGGTTATCGAGCCGAATAACCAGGATCCGCCGCGCGACCTGCCATCGCTCGTCCATGTCTTCCGAATCCGTACGACACGTGGGACATCACCAGGATGAGGCAAGAAGAATGCCGATCCCGACGATCGGCTACTGAGAAGAGAGCGGCGAGAGGATCAGACCGCGAGACGATGAAAAAAGCCAGGCGATCCGGCCAGGGATGGGCAGCCGATAGGCTTACCCATCCCCCAGCTGTCGGAACCGTCTGGCGAAGTCCGAATGAGCTGGCGGAAGAAACTGGCCGCTGTGGAGACCTGTGTATCCTGCCACCAGCCCGCTAGGTCTGCTCGAGCTCGGCGAGGATGCCTTTCACGTAGGCGATACTCCGTCCGTCAGCACTGAGCTGGTCGCCCAGCTGAGCACCTTCGATCGCCAGGTAGCCCTGATAGCCGGCCGCGACCATAGCCGAGAGGGCAAACCGGTAGTCGATCTCGCCATCGGGCAGAGGGACACGCAGGAAGATTGTGTGATGATTCTCGGGAATGTAAACCCGACGGAGGTTCTTGCAGTGCCAGTACTTCGCCCGCGGCGCGAGTGCAACGATCGCTTGCTCAGGGGTCTCCTCAGGTACATCGTAGGTCCAGAAGATATTTCCCAGATCCGGGTTGACCCCCACATTTGGCTCACCGATCAGATCAAGAAGGTGAAGCGCTGACCAGCTGTTGTCCACGATCGAATGCTGGTGGACCTCGATCGAGATCTCAATCCCATGATCTGCGGCATGCCGCGCGAGCTCACGCAGGACGCGAGCGGTGACTTCGAAGTCACTTTCGTGGGCATCCCGACTGCTCCCCTGCGAGACCGGCTCGCCGACGAAGTGGCCCGGCAGGGTCGGTACGGTCGGCGTGGTCACCGTCGTGTTGACAAGACGACATCCCATTTGAGCCGCGAAGCGGATCGCATCCTCGATGCGCTGTCGGTTGACCATGGCCACCCGCGGGTGCGAGAAGCCGCCCCCACCACGCACCGCAACACACGGCAGGCCAGCATCCTCCAGCTCGCGGCGAAGATCCTGGATCTGGGCGGATGTCGCCTGCGGTCCACCAACGGCGTTGTTCGCGATCTCAAGACCATCAAATCCCAGTTCTTTGACCTTCTTGAGCCAGCGCGCGCGGACCTCTCGGCCAGGCAGGTTCCAGTCGTCTCCCACATATGGATAGAAGACACTGCGACGAAATGCGTATGCGATTCTCACCGTGGCATCCCCTCGATACAACGAGAACTTCGAGCTGTTCGAGCCCCTACGGTGCCCTGCAGAACGAGAGGAGAGGTGGCAGACAGATCACAGTCCATTCGGCCATAGCCCGTTTGGCCCGCGAATGGCGAGGGCCACCGCTCCCCGGACACCGGCCTCGTCTCCAAGCTCCGATCGCGTGATCCTTACCCGCGTCAGGTAGAAATCCATGGCGCGCTCGCGGAGGGCCTGCCAGGCGCTCGGCATGAGATGATCCCAGGCATTTGCGACGCCTCCCCCAATGATGATCGCCTGCGGGTCGTACAGGTGCATCACCGCCGCGAGCCCAACGCCAAGATTGTATCCTGCCCACTGGATGACCGCACGCGCCAGCGCATCCCCCTGGAGTGCGGCGCCGACAACCGTTTCGGCATCCAGGCGCCCGGGATTGCGGCGGAGGTGCTCGAGGAGCACCGAGCATTCACCCTGTCCCAGGCGCCGCATAGCCTCTTCCGCGAGCGCCGTTCCCGACGCCATCGCTTCGAGACAACCATGATTGCCACAGCCGCACCGCGGGCCGTTCAGATCGATCGTGACGTGACCGATCTCCGATGCCCCACCGTGGGCACCGAGCAAGAGCCGACGATTGATGATAACTCCGGCCCCAATTCCCGTGCTCACGGTAAGATACACCAGATGATCGAGATTCCGTCCAGCTCCCCAGCAGTGTTCAGCCACCGCCGCCAGATGAGCATCGTTTCCGAGCAGAACCGGTACGGTTAGCTCACGCTCAAGCACCATACCGAGCGGCACCTCACCCCATCCCGGAAGATTTGGTGGGTGATAGACGACCCCTTGGCGCGGATCGACCGGACCGGCGATTGCTACGCCCACCCGACACAGCCGCGGCAGAGGCTCCGGCTCAAGAATCATCCGACATGCGACGATGATCCGCCCGAGGACGGCGTCGCGACCTTCCCCCCCGCCGGTCGGAACCACCCGACGACGAAGAATCCGACCGGTGCAATCGGCCAGGGCTACCCGGAGCCGCGTGCCCCCGAGATCGACACCAATGTAGTACGCACACTCCTCCACGACCATCACCTCCTCTCCCCACATCTCTTCTCTTCATGGCTCAGATGCCGCAGGATCTCTCCAGCGATTGATGGCCCGTACGGACCACGGTGTACTGCACGAAGGGCACCAGGTGCCGAACAGCCGCGCCAGCGCCCCCGGCTAGCCCAGATGGGCCCGCACGAACACCGCAACCGTGACGCCATGGCCTCTCATCAGGCCCGGGGCAGGGTAACCGGACGGCACGGGAGACCGCCGGGACGTTAGATCATCATTATGATGGCCAGCCTATCGGCGGCGAGGCTGGGCCGACTGGATGGCAAGAGGGTAGAATGAAGCCAGCACGACCGCGCTTCAGTGGAAGGCGATGGATCGATCCTGTGGATCGATCCACCGGTACGATGCGAGTAGCAGGTATATGGCACGATCTGACCCGCTTCCCCCGCTGACAGGAGAAACAGCACGGTACGGCTGGGCCGTCCATGCGATTGCCCCGCGGGAGCACCTTGTCGGTTTCGCCGGGCTCTCTCCTCTGCTCATTCAGCTCCTCTGGAACCGGGGAATCCGTTCTGCCGATGAGATCCACGCCTTCCTGGCCGGTGCAACGGCTCCGGTCCACTCCCCATGGGAACTCCACGGCATTACAGCTGCCGTGGACCGGATCGCGCGGGCACGTGTCAGGGGAGAAAGCGTCGTCGTCTACGGCGACTACGATGTGGATGGTATAACCAGCACCGTTCTCCTCACCGAATGCCTGCGGATGCTCGGGGTAAACGCCCGGCCGTTCGTTCCGCGGCGCCACGTCGAGGGCTATGGACTGAACCGCGATGCGCTGAACCGGCTGCGTCAGGACGGCACCAGTCTGGTCGTTGCCGTCGACTGCGGAATCTCGGGGGCGGCCGAAGTGGAGGCGGCGCGGCAGATCGGGCTCGAAGTGATCATCGCTGACCATCACCACGTGCCTGACATCATTCCGGATGCCGTCGCAGTCATTAATCCAAAGCAGCCTTCCTGCCGCTATCCTTTCAAGGAGCTGTGCGCAGTCGGCCTGGCCTACCAGCTCGCCCGCGCTCTCGGCGAACGTCTCGCAGGCGATGCGGCGTTCGCTGAACGCTGGCTCGACCTCGTCGCGCTTGGTACAGTTGCTGACGTCGTCCCGCTGGTGGGGGAGAACCGCACCCTCGTGCTGCGGGGGCTCCCGCGGCTGAACACGAGCCAGCGGCCGGGCGTTCGGGCCCTCGCGTTGCGCGCGGGCATTCCACCAGGCGAGATCGATGCGCGGGCCATCGCCTATGCCCTGGCTCCGCGGCTGAACGCCACTGGCCGCCTCGCGGATGCTTCCGTGAGCGTTCGTCTCCTTCTCACCGGTTCCGAAGAGGAGGCCCGCAGTCTGGCCGGGGAGCTCGACGCGCTGAATCGAGAGCGCCAGCGGCTGACTGACGCGGCACTGACCCAGGCGCGCGAGGAGATCCTCGCCCGGGATCAGCTTCCCAAGCTCCTTCTCGTTGCCGGCGCGGACTACCCATCCGGGGTGGTTGGCCTGGTGGCGGCTCGGCTGGTCGAGGAGTTCTGGCGCCCAGCCGTCGTCCTTGAGGTCGACTCGGAGATCGCACGGGGATCAGCACGCAGTATCGATGGATTCCATATTGCGGAGGCACTTGCCCGCTGCGCTGACCTCCTGGCTCGTCACGGTGGGCACGCGCGAGCGGCCGGCTTTACCGTGCCTCTAGATCGGCTCGACGAACTGCGGGCACGCCTGGAGGCGATCGCCAACGCAGAGATCTCCGACGTCGACCTAATGCCTCGCCTGACCATCGATGCCGAGATCCGGCTGGCACGCTACGGCGCCGCGCTCGGCGACCTTGTCCGCCAGCTCGAACCGTTCGGCTTTGGCAATCCGGTCCCTCTCTTCCTGTCCCGTCGGATTCGCGTTTTGGAAGCGCGCGCCGTCGGCCAGGATGAGCCAGCTCATCTGCGCCTGCGCCTGCACGACGGTACGACGACGTGGGATGCCATTGGCTTCGGGATGGGTGCGCAATGCGGCGAGGTAGGGGAGCACGCGGATATCGTGTACTCGGTCGAACGGACCATCTGGAACGGCTCCCCCCGTCTGCGGCTTCGGCTTCGGGATCTACGCCCTTCCGTGACGTAAAAGTTGACAATGTTATTAGCAAACTTTATACTGTTCCCAGAAACCATTCGAGTGGGAGCGCCCAGCGGTGGATACTCCAAACCGCGACGAGCCGTGCTACATCATCAGCGTCGCGGCCCGTCTGGTGAACATGCATCCACAGACTTTGCGCTACTATGAGCGGCTGGGCCTGATCCGGCCCTCGCGCTCGAGTGGGAAGATTCGTCTATACTCGGCGCGCGATGTCGAGCGGCTCCGCCAGATCCACAACTACGTCAACGACCTGGGGGTAAACCTGGCAGGCGTGGAGGTCATCCTCAATCTCACCGAGAAGATGGCAGAGATGGAGGCGGAAATCCAGCGCCTCCGGGCGGCCCTGGAGGCGTGCATGGCTGAGCGACGCGCGGCCACGGAAGGGACTGATCATGGGAATTGAGCGATTCACGGAGCGGGCACAGGAAGCTCTCCAGCGCGCCCAGCAGCTCCTCCTCGAGCTTCGCCATAATCAGCTCGACGTTGAGCATTTGCTGATTGCCCTGTTAGATCAGCAGGAAGGCCTTGCCGTGGAGATCCTCCAGCGGCTAGGGGTTGATGTCCAGCTCCTGCGACACCGTATCTGGGAGGCCCTGGAGAACAGTCCGCGGATCTATCAGGCCGGAACGGTGGGCCAAGTCTACATGACGCCGCGGCTCAAGTTCGTTCTCGATCGAGCGATCGAAGAGGCAAATCGTCTGCGCGACGAATACGTCAGCACCGAGCACCTGCTCATCGCGATCGTCGCCGAGCGCGACGGCGTATCGGCTCGACTGTTCCGCGGTCTCGGCGTTGATGTGGAGAAGGTATACCGCGTTCTGGCGGACATCCGCGGCACTCAGCGCGTGACCGATCAGCGCCCGGAGAGCAAGTACCAGGTGCTCCAGCGCTACAGTCGGGATCTAACCGAGCTGGCGCGCGCGGGCAAGCTCGATCCGGTCATCGGCCGGAACGAGGAGATCATGCGCGTGCTCCAGGTGTTGTCCCGCCGCACCAAGAACAACCCGGTCCTGATCGGCGAACCGGGCGTCGGCAAGACGGCGATCGTCGAGGGTCTGGCCCAGCGCATCGTGGCCGGGGACGTTCCGGAGCCGCTTCGCCAGAAGCGGGTGATCGCTCTCGACATGGGTGCCCTGGTGGCCGGATCCAAGTTCCGGGGCGAGTTCGAGGAACGGCTCAAGGCAGTCATGGACGAGATCCGGCGCGCCCAGGGCGAGATCATCCTGTTCATTGACGAACTCCATACGGTTGTCGGTGCGGGTGCCGCGGAGGGCGCCATCGACGCCTCGAATATGATGAAGCCGGCTCTGGCACGCGGCGAGCTCCAGTGCGTCGGCGCCACAACGCTGGACGAATACCGCGAGCACATCGAGCGCGACGCCGCCCTGGAGCGGCGGTTCCAGCCGGTATTCGTCGGCGAGCCGAGTGTTGCTGATACGATCGAGATGCTGCGCGGCCTCCGCGATAAGTACGAGGCGCACCACAAGATCAAGATCACGGATGAGGCCCTCGTCGCGGCCGCCGAGCTGTCTAACCGCTACATCAGTGATCGCTTCCTGCCCGATAAGGCGATCGACCTGATTGACGAGGCTGCGGCGAAGGTCCGGCTCGAGCTGTTCAACCTCCCTCCCGAACTTCGGGAGATGGAGGAGCGCCTGACCCGGCTGCGCGCCGAAGAAGAGGCGGCTGGCCAGGCCCGGGAGTACGAGCGTGCCGCGCGGCTTCGCTCGGAGGTCCTGAAGCTCGAGGAGCAGTACAACCAGATGCGCAACCAGTGGCGCCTCGAGCGCGACATTGACGAGGTCGTCGATGCGGACGACGTTGCCGAGCAGGTCGCGAAGTGGACCGGCATTCCCGTGAGCCGTATGCTCGAGACCGAGGTCGAGCGGCTCGTTCATATGGAAGAGCGTTTGCACCAGCGGGTGGTCGGCCAGGATGAGGCCATCACGGCCGTCTCGGACGCTATCCGTCGCGCCCGCTCCGGGTTGAAGGACCCGCGCCGTCCAATCGGCTCATTCCTCTTCCTCGGCCCCACCGGCGTCGGCAAGACCGAGCTGGCAAAGGCGCTGGCGGAGTTCCTGTTCGACAGCGAGGAGGCGCTAACCCGGATCGATATGTCCGAGTACATGGAGCGGCACGCGGTCTCCCGGATGATCGGGTCGCCCCCCGGTTATGTCGGTTATGAGGAGGGCGGTCAGCTGACCGAGTCGGTCCGGCGGCGGCCGTACCAGGTGATCCTCTTCGATGAGATCGAGAAGGCTCATCCCGATGCCTTCAACATCCTGCTCCAGGTCCTGGACGACGGGCGACTCACCGATGGTCACGGCCGAACGGTCGATTTCAAGAACACCGTCGTGATTATGACGTCGAACGTTGGAACCCAGCACGTGCGGCGCAGTGCCCCGCTCGGATTCCGAACATCCAGCACGGCCGAACGCGAGCACATCCGGGATCTGATGCTGGAGGATCTCCGACGGAGCTTCCGGCCGGAGTTCCTGAACCGGATCGATGAGGTGATCATCTTCGAGCCGCTGACGACCGACCAGATCTACCAGATCGTTGATCTCCTCATCGCAGATCTGCAGAAGCGGCTGGCTGAGCACGCGCTTACCCTCCAGCTGACCGATGCCGCTCGCGCATGGCTGGCCCGCGAGGGCTATGATGCCAACTACGGCGCCCGCCCACTGCGCCGGACCATCCAGCGCCACGTGGAGAACGTCCTCGCCAAGAGGCTCCTGACTGGCGAGTTGAAGGATGGTGATACGGTCATCATTGATGCGACCGAGGCTGGGCTGACGTTTACGAGCCAGCGACCGGAAACCGTTGGCGCAGCAGCCTCGTGATCGCACGCCGCGCCCGTACTCGAGGGCACCGCTGATGGTGCCCTCGTTATTTTTCCTGCCGTCCTGGAGGAAGACGTATGCCTGCGGCGGGCTCATCTTTTCTTCCGCACCCGAATATGGCAGACATCCGCACAGGCGGCGGTCAGCGGTGGGCCGGTCTCGCCGTCGGCCTCGGCCTTCTCCTGGTCACGGCGTGCACCCGCGCTCCGACCATGCCCCCCTCGCCGGTCCCGGCGATGCCAACCACCGCAGTCGCCACCTCCACTCCTCGGCCGTCCGCGACAACCGCTCTTCCAACCGTGACGCCGGTGGCACCGACAGCTCCTGCCGCATCGGCGACACCGACCCTTCCGGAGCCGGCTACCGCGACGCCGACGCCCCTCCCTCCGGCGACACCATCATCCCTTTCCCCCGGCGTCGAGCAGGCCGTCCAGGCCTTTCGCGCGCTCGTCGCCCCGAACGGCACGATCCCGCCCGAGCGTCTCACGGCGGCGCGCTCCGCACTTGCCGATGTCGGGATCGCGTTCGTGAACGCGGGTGCAGTGAGAAATCCCCGCCTCCAGCGGGAGCTGGCCAGTCAACTCGCGCCTGCCGCAGAGACTCCGGCCAGCGTGGTCGTGAGCGATCTTGATGGAAACGGACAGCCCGACCTCCTTCTCGCCGTTCCCATACCGGGGCTCGTGCCACTCCTCTTCCCTGATCTCCAGCCACACCCGGTCCCTATCCCGGAGATGCCGACTGCGCACGACCTGACCGTCAGCCGCATCGTCGCGGTCCGCGCATTCCCACCCACTCCCTTCCCGTTCATTGTTCTTAGCCGCACTGGAGAGGGTGCCAGTGCTGTTAACACCTCGATCCTCGTCGTGTCCTGGGATGGAAAAGCCCTTCATACCCTGTTCGACCAGGGCATCAGCAATTGGGCTGGCGATGCGCAGTGGCAGCTTCTCCCGGATGGGACGATCGAGCTGACCTGCCCCGCCCTGGGCATCTACGATCACAAGCTCCTGCCGCATCCACAGCAGGTCCGTCAGTATCGCTGGAACGGCACCGGGTTCGTCCTGACCTCCCGTCACACTGATCCCCCGCGAACACGCCGACAGATGATGAACCTGGCCGAGGCCGACTTCTTCAGTGGGGATATCGCCGCCGCCGTTCGCCGCTACCAGCAAGTGATCAGTGATTCCACCCTGGCCAGCGAGGAAGGCGATGCGGTTGATTGGGTCGGCTTTGCGCGCTTCCGGCTTGGCGAGATCGCCGCACTCAGAGGCGATCTCGCCGGGGCGGCCGCGTGGCTTGACCAGGCCGCCGCTTCGGCCCCGCCACTTGGAACAACGGCCGCGGCGTTCCACCGGGCCCTGCAGAGCGGCGGTCCAGTCGCCGCGTTCGCCGCGATTCAGCACGGAGACCTCCCGGAGCGGTTCGCACGGGGCGATATGGGCAATCTCACCTTTCCCATCAGCCTGGCCCCTTTCGCCGCTCTCGGCGAGGCGGTCGCGTACGAGCTGAATCTGCAGGCCAACACCCCCACAGGCGCCGAGCTGGCCAGACGTCTCGGCCAGGACGGTCTCCAGGTCAAGGATGTCACGGTAGCCGACCTGGACCACGACGGCCAGGCGGAGATCGCGATGATCTTCCCGCTTGGGGACAGGGTCCAGACCCTCTGGCTTTTCATCCGACGGAACGGCCGCTGGCAGGCGATCCCAACAATCGAAGCACCCGCCGGCCTGCAGGGAGTCGAGGCCCTATCGGCGACGGTCACGGCGCTCCGCATGCGAACACCCCCCGGCTCGACACCATCCAGCGTCCTGCTCACCTGGGACGGCACGGCCCTTTCTCAACGAGCCTCGCCGGCCGCTCCGGCAACGCCGCTCCCGATAGGCTTCCAGCCTTCTGAAACAAACTGCGTCGTGGCCGAGGATGTTCCTGATCAGAGCCCAGGAACATCCTGAGGTGTACGGCTGGCCTTTTCATCGCCGGCCTCCTCGTTGACATATCTATATCCAGAACGTATCCTTGGCCCACCAGGGTATGGCCCATCAAGGGAGCTTCCCGGGAGGGTTCTTCGCCATGGTCAAGCCCTCTTTCCTGCCGCGCCGCCGCGCCCTGCTGGGAGT
>DATGMJ010000089.1:0-11484 GCA_035293685.1 Chloroflexota bacterium
TCTCATCCGCCGCATAAAGTAGCAGGGGCGCGGTGGCCTGACGGCAGGCGTGGAGTAAGGGCTCCCCAGCGTCGGGCGCAAGACTGTCCTGCAGGCGCGCATGGGCGCGTGCCAGGGTGGCGATCGCCGCGCGTTCTCGCAGCCGAAGGGCAGTAGCCAGTTCGGGGATCGTCAGCCCGATCTGGTGGTAGAGGATCAGCGGAACGCGATCGTGGAGCGGCAGAGTAAGCAGGGCTTCGGCAATAGGGTCTTGGTCGAGCGCTGTCGGGGACAGCTGGACCCCATCTGCGGACCGGCTCCGGAGCCAGGCCACGCGGCGGCGCGCGCCGCGCCGTGCCACGTCAGTCGCGATCGCGTAGAGGGACGCTCGGGTTAGGCCCGACAGCCCCCGTGCCGCGCCGTGTCCGATCCGTCGGAGTACCTCGCCGAGGAGTTCGTCCGCGAAGGCGGCATCGCCCACCAGCGCGCGCAGGTAGCCGTACAGGGGACCGCCGTGTTCCGCAAGCAGGGCGGCCGCATCCGGCCCGTAGCGTTCCTTTCCGTCTGCCACTCTCATCCCCCCAGGAGATAAGACGTATGAGGGGCGCGGAAGGTTTCAGCCGCACATCGACCGGTCCGATGCTTACTCGGCCGGGCGCACCCCGACCTCGTCGAGGTGCTGGAGAAGATCGGCCGGGTCGGCGTAGACCCGGTAGGCCCCGGCGCGTTCGAGTTCGTCCTGCCCGTAGCCGCCGGAGAGCAGGCCGACCCCGAGGGCGCGGGCACGTCGGGCGGCCAGGAGATCCCAGACGCTGTCGCCGACGACGATCGCGTCGCTGATGGGCACACCGAGACGGGCGGCCGCAGCGAGAAAGAGGTCGGGGTCCGGCTTGGCATAGGCAACCTGATCCCGCGTGACCACCGGCGCATCCGGCCCGACCCCGAGGATATCCAGGGTGGAGCGGGCGCTTTCCAGACGGCTGCTCGTGGCGATGGCCCAGGGGATGCCGCGGGTGGAGAGGTCGGCCAGGAGCTCGCGAGCACCCGGGAGGGGACGGATCTGGGTGGCCTGACGGGCGTAGGCCTCGGCGTGCCGTTGCTGGATCCGGGCGATCTCCTCGGCGCTGATCCGCCGACCAGTCTCCCGGACCAGGGCGTTAACAAGCAGTCCGCCGCTCATCCCGATCCGCCGATGGATGCGCCACACGGCCAGGGAGATTCCCGCCTCCTCCAGAGCCTCCCGCCAGGCCAGCACGTGTTGATACACACTATCGACCAGGGTGCCGTCGAGATCGAAGAGGAAGGCGGGCCGTCCACTCATGGCTCTCTCCACCACATCCTCCCGGCTGAGAGCTCCGTACCCGAATCATACCATCTGCACCAGAGGGGTGCTGCTCCGGACGAGCGAGTGAGCGCAGTCGTATATGAGGGGCCCTGGGGATCGGTGATCGTGCTGCCCGCCTCGGTGGCAAGAGGCACGTCCAGGGCCGGAGACAGCGTATCGGACGGTGCGGTCGTGATCTCGCTCGCGGTGGTTCTGTGGGCGACTCATCGACAAGATGATAGCAGGGTGATGCCGAAGGACAGGATGATTTCACACTGCTCACTGTCCAGCGCAATCTCCTGTGGGTGGAAAACGCAATGATCGTCTCGCCCGGCTGGGCATGCCGGTCCGGCCAGTGGAGAGGTTCGGCCGCCTGGCGACGGTAGGGGGCACGGCGGATCAGGGCCGGGGGGAGAGGTTGCCTTCTGCACGCCCGGTCGGGTATCCTCCGCTGACAGGCATCCGCCGGATCGGCGGCCAGCGGACCGGTCCCGGCGGAGCGGAGGAGACGATGGAGCCGCTGGCTTTCCGGGATGGCTACGCGCTGGTCTTCTGGCCCACCTATGCGCTGTGGGTTGGGCTGGAGCTGTGGGGGGCGGTCCGTCAGCGGGCGGGGGCCACCGCGGCCTGGCATGATCACGGTTCCTACCCACTGCTCCTCGCCGCGATCTTTGGTGCCATTGGGCTGGGCTTCGCCGTGGCCTGGGGGGTCCCGGCGGCCGCCATCCCCGGACCGGCGGAAGGGATCTTTGCCCTGGGGATCGGGCTGATGCTCGCAGGGGTGGGGGTGCGCTGGGCCGCGGTTCGGACCCTCGGACGCTTCTTCACCCGCGCGGTGGTGATCCAGCCGGGCCAGCAGCTCATCCAGAGCGGGCCCTACCGGCTCGTCCGACACCCGGGCTATGCAGGGAGCCTGCTGACCCTGCTGGGGCTGGGGCTGGCGCTGACGAACTGGCTGAGTGTGGTAGTCATCCTGGCGGTGGCCGGGCTGGGCTACGGGTATCGGGTGCGGGTCGAGGAGCGGGCACTCTGCGCGGCGTTCGGGGAGGAGTACATACGCTACATGCGCCGCACCAGGCGGTTCATCCCTTTCATCTTCTGAGGCGCCTGTGGACGTCGGTTGTTTCCGGGGGAGGAGCGGCCGCGTGATGGTCGCAGCGTGATTGCTGTCCTCCGGAGCGGAGCCCCGGAGGACAACCGGTTGAGCATCAGGGAGGGAGAACTGGCACGACCTCGCCGTAGGGGGAGAAGAGACCGACCCCGGCCTGCTCGGCGGCCTCGCGCGCACCAGTGTAAAGAATGAACCCAAAGACGGCTGGCCGAACGGGCTCGGGGTAGGCGCCGCGCCGCAGCGCCGAGGCGAAGTCGGGCCGTCTGATTTTCGTCAGCAGATCATCCATTGGGGTCTGACTCCAGATGCGGCCCTTCACTTCAACGGCGATGGTAAAGGTTCGATCATTGGTTCGGACGGCGAAGACGAGATCAACCTCACCGTCATACTGCAGTGGTCCACCGCGCAGGATCGCCCATCCCTTCGCCTCGAGGAACCGTCGCATGAGGTCATGAGCAATCTCCTCGGTCTCGAGCCCCCACTGGCGCTGGAAGTGTCCGATCTGACGCGTCAGGGTATCAATCCGCTCGGTGAGGCTAGCGATCTGGACCTCGACGCGCTCCATGCGCTCGGTGAGGCTGGCGATCTGGGCCTCGACACGCTCCATGCGCTCGGTGAGGCTGGCGATCTGGACCTCGACGCGCTCCATGCGCTCGGTTTGAGCCCCGATGGCCTGCCAGATCCGGGTAAGCTCCTCGTGCATCTCGGCACGCAGGCGCTCGGTCCGCGCGGGCAGATCGAGTAACTCCTCTGTTAGCAGGATCCGCCGGACCTCATCGCGGAACGTCGGGCTTTCGTGGAGTAGTCGTAGGAACTCCTCGCGCACGGTCCTCCTCCCCCTGTCACTGGTATGATACCAGACCATCGGCGAAGACGAGGTCAATCCCACCATCGCTTCACGCGGCCGGGCGTCCGTATAGCATCCTGGCGGTCAGATGGTTGTACCAGTGATATCTGGTCTCGGTCCTGGCGTGCGGCGTGTTTCTGGTGATCCGGTCGTCTCGCAAGCGGATCCTGCCGACGATGGTGGATGAGGGGGATATGCGTGTGTTATGCCTCCTGGAGGAGACTGGAATACGTCAGCGTCCCCGCTTCCCGATAGCTTTCCCTTTTCCCCCGCCGTGGGGTGGATGCATCCCGTCTGGTTACCGGGGGATCCCGCAACCGCTGGAGCACCACTTGCCGGGGCGAGCCAAACTGGCGACTGGCTGAGGGGTATCTCAGAAGGGAAGTTGCTCCTCCTCGAAGCCCCACAGATGCGCTACCTCGTGGATGATCGTTCGGCGAATCTCTTCGACCATCTCCGCTTCGGTGCGGCAGGCCGCCTCGATCGGGCGGCGGAAGATGGTGATGCGGTCGGGCAGAATGGCTCCCCCGATGCCAACGCGCGATCGAGGAATGCCCTCGTAGAGGCCAAACAGGATCTCGCCGGGCTTGATGCCTGCCGCTTCCCGCTGTTCAGGGGTCGGCTCGTCGGCGACGAGGATCGCGACATTATCAAGATAGTGCCCGAACCCGCGCGGGAGGCGACGCAGGGCAGTCCGGACGAGCCGTTCGAATCGCCGCCGGTGATGCTCATCGATCCGCTTTCGGTCGTCAGATCGCGTTGATGCCATCGGTAGCCCCCGCTCATTGGCTCAGCCGAACCGGGTACCGTGGCCGGGTACCCGGTGGTCGCGGTGCGCGCGAAGGGGGTGCCTGCAAGACGTGCCGACCCCCGGTTCTTCTATCACGCATCCTGCCTGTCCGCCTGCGGTTATTGATGTCCGCGATCGAGTCCAGTTCAGTTTCTATTGTAATCCTGGGGAGAACGGCGCTGATCTCTCCCCACGCGTCCGACCTGCCCCGGCTTCTGTCCAGCTGCGCGGCGATCGACCCTCACGCCGCCAGACGAATCACGGGTTGGGAGACGCAGGGCCGTCTCCAAACCCGACCCGATCTGCAGGGTGATTCCGATCCCGCCGGACAGGGGCACGTCCAGAGCGGCAGAGCCCGCACTTTCCCTCTGGAGCATTCGGGGTGGCCGTCGCTGGCTCACCAACCGAAACCGTGGTGACAGGACTGCCAATCTCGATGTCGCGCCCAGAGAACTCGTGCCCGAGGGGAACAAGCTCTACGGTACGATGCCCCGGGTCTATCCCACGGGAGAGGTGCAGAGCAGTTCCACAGACGCCGGCTCAGGAAACGGCGATCCGCACATCCTCCGGACGCAAGGCGAGAGGCTCGCGCTCGATCAGCCGCAGGTCTCCAGGACCAAACAGATAGGCTGATTGCATGGATCGACTTCTCTCAGCCGCAGCGCACCAGTTCCCGCGGAAATTGGGAGAGGGCTTCCAACCCCCGTGCGGTGACCACGTAGTTCTCCTCAATGCGCAGCCCGCCAATCCCCGGCAGATACACCCCGGGCTCCAGAGCGATTACCATCCCTTCCTCGAGCGGCATGTCATCGCCCGGGATGATGTACGGCCGCTCGACGTGCTCGAGGCCCAGGGCGTGGCCACCGTGGAAGTGGAATCCGGCGCCGAAACCGGCGTCGGCGATTGGCTCGAGCAGCGCCGCGAAGACGTCGCAGGCGCGGACGCCCGGCCGGGCGGCCTTCTCGGCAGCCTCGAGGCTACGGACCAGCGAATCATGCGCGCGCTGCTGCTCCGGCGTGGGCCTCCCGATGCTGAAGGTGCGCGTCGTATCCCCTTTGTACTGGCCGATGAAAGGGTTCAGATCGATGATCATCAGGTCGCCGGGCTCCAGGCGCCGGGAGGTGGCTGGCGCCGCCGCGAGCAGGGTGCGCGGACCGGAGATGAAGGCGTTGGTCGGATCGAGCAGATCGATCGGGATACCGGAGGCCTCCTGCATCGCATTAACAACCGCTCCGAGCACCGCAAACTCCGAGATCCCCGGAGCGATCACCCGTGCCGCCGCCGCGAAGCCGATGTCGTTACAGCGGACCGCTGTCCGAATCGCGGCGACTTCGGCGGTGTCCTTGATGCGCCGCATCGCTGCAACCTGATCGCCGAGAGCGACAGGAGACCCAACCTCGGCCACCACCGCGGCGTGGAGCGCGCTCAGGTGCTCCATCTCAACACCGATGCGGCGGCCGGCTCCGCCGGCCAGGTGCAGTGCCTCGCCGAGCGCTTCGGCGCTCGCCCGCGGAACGTCCGCGACCCGATCAAGGGTCGAGCCGGGCACTGGGTAGCCGAGGAGGGCGGTGTCAGCGCTGACCGCAGGTCTCGCCGCCTCGGCCGAGCCCGGGACGACCAGGACGGTGCGCGCCGGACCAATCACGACGAAACTCGGGCGGTCCCCGGTCGCTGGGAAGCCGGTGAGGTAGGTCACGTTGGCCGGCTGGCAGAGCACTGCCCCCTCAATGTCCTCCGTCGCGAGGGCGCGGCGGAATCGCTCAATCCGCTGAGTATTCATCTCCCCTCCATCATCAGGGGCTCATCGCCCGGTTGAGCCCGGCGATCAGGTCGCGCACCAGGGCGATCCGGGGGACCGGGACGCCCACCTTCTCGGCGCGTCGGACCATGTCGCCAAAGACCTGATCCCACTCCATGGGGCGGCCGGCGCGGAGATCCTGCAGCATCGAGGGCAGGCTTCCGTCGCCCTCCTCGCCCGGGGCGAACCGGGTTGCCCGCATGGTGGCGAGCTCCACCATCTCGGCGTCGCTCTTGTCAAGGTAGCCCCGAATCGGGAATCCTGCGTAATCGCCGATTGGCACGGCGTAGGCGGCCGCCACCGCCGCGGTCTCACGGATGAGCGCGTGATAGGCCCGCACCAGGTCCGGGTTGCGCATCAGGCCGGAGGCGCTTGAGCGGGTGAGTACGCAGACCCCGAAGACCCCGATAGCATTGCAGGCCTTCGACCAGAGGACGCTCTGAATATCCTCCGCAGCCTCAGCGGGGATGCCGGCGGCTTTCAGGAACTGTACGGCTGCAGTAACCCGAGGAGAACATCCGCCGGTGAACTCTCCGAAATAGGTCATGCCGCGGCTGGTGATGATCACCGCCCCGTCGGGGTCCCGCTGGGCGCTGAGGATCGTCACCGCCCCGATAACGCGCCCCGCGCCGAAAGCGGCAGCCAGTAGCTCGTCTTTCAGGAGGCCATTCTGAATCCCGGCCACCCAGGAGACAGCGTCATCGGCACTGGGCCAGATCGACCGGAGCCGTGCGATCGCGTCTGGGAGCTGGTGGCCCTTGGTCGTGAAGATCACCCCGGACCGGGGCGGGAGCACGCCCGGATCAGTGGTCAGGCCGACCGTTCCTGGTGGGGCTGGTGCCGGGGCGACTGGCACGTCCTGCACCAGGACCCCACGCAACCGAATGCATCCGGCGCTGAGCAGCCGCGCGACACCGCTCGGGGTCCCGATCAGGGTGACCATCTGGCCCGCGGCCGCGATGAGCCCGGCAAACGCCTGTCCCAGCGCACCAGCGCCAACGAAGCAGAGGGTATCGGCAGAACTCACCATGACCCCTCGCAAGCGTTCCAGGCCAGTTACTCGTTGGCCGCCACGGCGGCACCGCGGCGGATTGCCTGTTGCATCACCTGCTCGCCATTGGCGAGATGCTGACGAAGCTCTTGCTCAAAGGCGGTGGGATCATGCTCACTCAACGCGCGCACAATCCTCCGATGCCCATCGACTGCCCGGGGCATATCCGGGTAGCTGGTGTTGGTAATCGTCAGCAGGGTCGACACAATGCCAGCGATGGGCTCCCATGCCGCGAGCAAGCGTCGGCGGCCAGCGATCTCGAAGATCGCCCGGTGGAAGGCGATATCTGGCGCGGCCACGCGCTCGACGTGCCCGATCTGGACCGCCCGCTCCATCTCGCCCACCAACTGCTGGAGACGAGCGATATCCTGGGCCGTCGCACGCTGTGCGGCCAGCCGCCCGGCTTCCCCTTCGAGCAGCCGGCGCATGTCGTAGACCTCATGGACATCGTCTGCGGTGAAGCCGACCACGAAGGTCCCACGGCGCGGCTCACTGCGCACGAGCCCTTCGTGCGCCAGCTGGGCCAGCGCCTCGCGTACGGGCACCCGGCTGACCCCGAACTTCTGGGCGAGAAGCGGCTCCTGCAGGTGCACCCCTGGCCCTAGTTCGCCGGTGATGATCGCTTTCCGCAGTGCCGCGGCGACGAACTCCCAGAGGTCAACCGGCCGGAGTGTCTCGGGGGTGAAGTGCTCAAGCATGACCGACGGTCCTTTCCAACAAGTTGCTTATCGTATACATACGACAATCTACACTACCCACGGTCCCCGGTCAAGACCACGAGAAGATCCGAATACAACCTCTTGACAACGCTGGATTAGATTATATACTGATGCCTGTCGCATGTTGCTTGTTGAAGGTATACACGCAGACACCGGCGGGAGTGCGCTGGCCGTCCCGGAACGGTCGGCGGGTGAAAGGGGGGATCGGGGTAGCAGAGCACGCTCACAGCCCTTGGCTGAGGAGTGGATTACCTGGAAGTGCGTGAGACCCCGGCGAAAGGCCGGTTTGCAGTCCACTTGGAGGTACCAGACGTGAGCACACGCGATCTCTCCCGGCGGATCAGTCGGCGAACCGTGCTGGCGGGCTTTGGAGCAGGTACCGCAGCCCTCCTCACGGCTTGTGCCAGTCAACAACCGGCTGCCCCGGCTGCTCCACCGACCCCCCGGACAGTTGAGAAGGTAGTCACGCAGGTCGTCGAGAAACAGGTGGTCGTGACCGCGACCCCCGCACCCGCTGCTCAAGCTCCAGCCCAGACCCAGGGTGTGACCGAGCTCATCTTCCTGAGCTGGATCTTCGACGAACCGGGGCGGCGCGACGCGATGCGGCAGCAGTTTGCGAACTTCGCCAATGCGCAGGATAAGTATCGGATTAAGGAGCGGTTCATTGTTTTTGCCGACTATTCGCCGCGGGTCCTCGCCCAGGTCCAGGCAGGCGGTATCACCGCCGACATCATGCAGACGACCCCCGAGCTTTTCCCGCGCCTGGCGAAGGCCCAGCAGTTCGCTCCGCTGGATGATGTCGCGCGAGACCTCAAGATTACCGATAAGATCCGCCCCGGTGTGAAGGACTTCGCCTCGTATGAGGGGAAGATCTACGGCTTCGACTCGGTCACCGTCCCCTTCGGCATCGTTTACAACACCAAGGATTACGCCGAGGCCGGCATCACGGCTCCGCCGACGACACCGGAGGAGTGGGTCGAGGTCTCGCAGCATCTAACGAACAAGGGGAAGCAACAGTTTGGCTTCTACCAGACCTACCGGCTCGCCGAGGCCGCGGCGGCCTGGTTCACCTTCCAGGAGTTTGCACTGCCCTATGACGGCAAATGGGCCGAGGGTCTGAAGCCTCTGGTAACGTCCGAGCCGATTATCAACGGGATCAAGCTCTTCAAGAAGCTTTACGACGTGTCAATGCCTCAGGGGGTCGCGGGCGACGCGGCCTGGAAGATGTTCCTGGATGGCAAGATCGCGACCGTTCTTCGCGAGTCGGCGATCCTGAATGTGATCAAGACCGATTACAAGAACCTCTGGGCCAACATCAACAGTGCTGCCGTCCCATGGCCGTCCAAGAAGTCGAACGCCCGCACCCATCCGATGAATGTCATCGCCGTGTCGAAGAACCGTGACGGGGCCATGACCTGGATGGAGTTCCTCTACAAGCCGGAGAACTACGTCCAGCTGACGATCGATTCGCTCGATCTCGTCCCCATGTATCCAATCACGACCGATACGCCCGGGGTGACCCCGGACATCGTGGATAAATGGAACAAATATCTGGACAGCATCGCGCCGGCCAAGGGATATCTGTCGATGCAGGCGACATACATCTCGCCGACCTCGCTGCTCGGTGACTTTATCTATAACTCCGACGAGTTCGGGAACAGCGTTATCCGCCACCTCGAGGATATCGCCGTCCGGAATGTCCCGCCCGAGCGGGCGATGGCCGACGCTCAGAAGGAGCTGGAGGCGCTCGCCGCGCGCATCCAGAGCGGCTAAGCTCTCAGGCCGGGGGATTGATGGCGAAGGACGACCGTCGTGGCCCTCCCCGTCGTCCATCCCCCGCTATACTGTGCACACGGAGGAGCGGGTGCGTCCGTCCCCTTCCTCGGTCGCTGGCGGGCCCCATACCGGGGCGCTCGCCCCGGCCCGACCAACCCGATTGGCACGGCGCGGTCGATTGTGGATTGCGATCTTTCCCTATCTCCTGGTGAGTCCGGTCATCCTGTACGAGGGGGTGCTCATCGTCGTCCCGATCATCCAGGGGATCCTCACCAGCTTCACCCGGACCGAGCTGGCCGGTCTGCCACCGCGGTTCGTCGGGCTGGCCAATTACATCCGTCTCTTGACCGACCCGGATATGGGGACGGTGGCCTTCGCCACCCTCTTCCTCACCCTGGCGTCCGTCGTCATCGCGCTGTCGGTCGCCCTCGGGGTCGCGGTCTTGCTCCATCACCCCTTCCGCGGTCGGGCTCTCATCCGCACGCTCATTATCCTCCCCTGGGCCGTGCCGGACCTGCCGGTCCTGATGATCTTCAACTGGATGTTGAACCCGGTCTTTGGCGTTATGAACGTCTTCGCGCGGCTGTGGCCGGGCGTGCACGAGAATCTGCAGTGGCTCAACGAGCCGGATACCGCGCGTCTCGCTGTCATCATGATCGGGAGCTGGAAGGGGTATCCGTTCTACTGCCTGGTCCTCCTGGCCGCACTCCAGGGGATCTCGGAGCAGTTGTACGAGGCCGCGCGGGTTGACGGCGCCAATACGTGGGAGTGCTTCCGTCATATCACCGTACCGTCTGTCCTGCCGACGCTTGTAGTACTGACCCTGCTGGCGCTGATCTTCTCGATTAAGGGTTTCTCCCTGGTCTACCTGCTGACGGGGGGAGGGCCAGACCTGGCAACGGAAACGCTGGTCTTGCACATCTATAAGACTGCCTTCCGCTTCTACGATTACTCATACGGCCAGACAATGGGAACAGTCGGCCTCCTGGCCTCGGTTGCTCTGGCTGCTGGCTTCTTTAGCTATGACCGCCGACAGGGCGCGCGCGGAGGCTAGGATGGCCGCGGTATCACCGGTCGGCGTCACCCGACACCCATTGCCTGTTTCGCGCTTCCTCTGGCGGGTCATTTTCTACGTGGTCATGACCGTGGTAGCCGTCGTTACCATCTTCCCGCTCTACTGGATGCTGCTTACCGCGATTCGTCCTGCCCATTACAGCATGGAGTACCCCCCGTATTTCCTGCCGCAGGAGATTGATCTATCGTCCTTCATCCGGGTCTTCCAGACCTATCCACTCCTTGACTGGCTTCTCCACTCCGGGAGCGTCGCCCTGGAAGCCACAGCCTTGACCCTCTTTCTTTCGGTGCTCGGCGCTTATGCGCTGTCGTGCCTGCGCTGGCGCGGGCGGTCGATCTTCGGGTTCTTCCTCTTTTTCACCCAGATGTTGCCGGAGACGATGGTGGTTATCCCGATCTTCGTTATGTATCGCCAGCTCGGCCTCGTCGAGAAGCTCTGGCCGCTCTCTCTGATCGACTCCGCCTTCGTCATTCCGGTGGGAGTGTGGATCCTGAAAAACGTCTTCGACGGCGTCCCCCTCGAGGTCCGCGAAGCGGCCCTTGTCGACGGCTGTGGCCTGTTCGGTGTGCTCTGGCGCATTGTGTTGCCCCTCTCCGGGCCCGGGCTCGTCGCCGTTGCGGTCGTCGCCTTCTTCTACGCCTGGAACGAGTACCTCTTCGCCTCGACGATGATCACTATCGAGGACATCCGGACCGCCTCGGTTGGTCTGGCGACGTTCGTCACGATGTCGGACGTTCCGGTGGAGCGGATCCTGGCGGGCGGGCTGATCTATGCCCTGCCGCCGGCGGTCTTTTACCTGATCGCCCAGCGGAATATCGTCACCGGCCTGACGGCTGGGGCGATCAAGGGGTAGGTGCCGTGCACCAGACGTCAGGTGCAAATTTTATGTCAATGTCTCGGGCCGCCTCGCCGCAGTGCGTCCGCGGCCTCGTTCCGACCGGAATCAAGGGGTGATCAAATGTCTGGAAAACCGTTCCAGTCGGAGATGCTGACCGCCCGACGCTGGGCCAGCGA
>DATGMJ010000090.1:0-6875 GCA_035293685.1 Chloroflexota bacterium
AGGCGGCGGGGGAGGGATGGTGCACGCCAGGCCAGTCTGGCATCATGGGAGAATGACGGCCCCAATCCAATCCCCGACGGGACATGCGGAGGACAGCCATCGAAGACGAGATCCAGCGACAATTCGGAGCAGCTGCTCGAAACTACCTGACCAGTCCGATCCACGCGCGCGGCCCGGACCTGCCGGTCCTGATCGAGGCGGCCGGGATCGAGGGCAGTGAAGAAGCGCTCGACCTGGGCACTGCGGTCGGCCACACTGCTCTCGCGCTGGCCCCCCTGGTCCGCCGCGTCGTCGGCGTTGACCTGACCGCGGAGATGCTTGCTGAAGCCGCACGGCTCGCCGCCCGCCGCCAGGTCGGAAATCTCGTCCTCGTTCGCGCTGATGTCGCGGATCTCCCGTTCGCCCGGGCAAGCTTCGACCTGGTCACGTCGCGCTACAGCGCTCACCACTACCCGGCCCCTCAGGAGGCGGTGCAGGAGGTCGCACGCGTCCTGCGGCCCGGCGGCCGCTTCATCCTGGCCGATACGATCGCCCCGGACGAGCCCGCCCTGGATACGTTTATCAATGCCGTCGAGCTCCTCCGTGACCGGTCGCACGTGCGCGATCATACCATCGCGCAGTGGCGCGCCATGCTCGCCGCGGCCGGCCTCGCCTCAGACGTCTACTACGGCTGGGATGTCGAGCTCGAGTTCGATGAGTGGGTCGCGCGCATGCAGACGCCGCCCGACGCGGTGGCCGTGCTCCGCCGGATGCTCGCCGAAGCGCCCTCCGCGGTCCGAAGCGCATTCCACATCCGCGGGCGGGACAGGCTCCGTTTCTGCCTGAAGGGCGTGATCATCCGGGCCTGGCACGCCCATCCCCGGTGATGAGACGTGCGGGACGGGAAATAGGCGGCGTCCGCCGGAGTGGAGCAGACGCCGCCAGGGGCGCGCGGCCCTGCCGTTGCCGCGCACCGGGGTGAAAGGATGTGAACCACCGGTGAGGGAGGAGAAGACAGGCCAGCAAAGCGGCTGCTGGCCTGCCCATCGGTGGGGCGACAGAATCGGGCCGGCCGATTGACGGCCCGCACCCGATGCATCGCGCCGGCCGCTGTAAGGCGTTCACCCGCGGCTTCAGGCGATCATCACACGGCAAGCTCAATGCCACGGGCTCACCTCTCCGCTCGCTCGAATGGGATTATCGGCTTGCCGAGAGGCTTCCCATCAGCCGCGCTAGCGGCCGCCATCCCGTCTGGACGGCGCTGGTAGCGGGGCGCGCTGATAAACAGGAAGGCAACCAGGCGTGCTCGCTCCTCCGGGCTGAACAGGATAAACTGAACCCCAACCCGGGTGTGGGAGCCCGGCAGAGGACGCACGTTCGTCACCTCGCCGCGTACGGTCAGGGTCGTACCGGGGAGCTGGAGGGTGACCCGGGCCGAGCGTCCGCGCTCGACCGGTGTATCGGTGATCAGCCCGACCCCGTAGAGGGACAAGTCCTGGACAACGGCCGGGAGCGGAGACATCCCCGGCACCGTGAGCGTGGCGGTGAGGCTGATCGGAAAGCGGTAGGCGTGCCGCCGCTCCAGCCGGCGCAGCCCCAGGCGAACGCCGAGCGCCAGGAGCGAGAGGTTCGCCTGGG
Organism: Chloroflexota bacterium; assembly: GCA_035293685.1. Taxonomy (GTDB): domain Bacteria; phylum Chloroflexota; class UBA6077; order FW602-bin22; family CADDYW01; genus JADGGD01. The sequence goes on from DATGMJ010000090.1 coordinate 1,618, forward strand.
CCCAGCCGATGGCCATGAGGGGTAGCCCGACCTCTGGATAGGTCGCGGTGACGCGCCAGGCCAGGTTGGCGATCCCCACCACGATGGCCGCGGCTTCGGCTACCAGGAAGGCCACGTTCGGATAGAGGACTTGCTGATCCGGCTCGTACGAACGGCCGTTGTCTCGCCCGGCCGCTGACGCGCCGGGCGAGCGTCCCGGCCCGAGCACTGCCCGCAGAAAGGTGAACATCTTGAGATAGTTGTACTTCTCGACCTGGATGAAGCTGTAGCTCCCCCGACCTAAGGCAAAGCGTGCGAAGGTGATCAGGGTGAAGCACGGGAACCAGTGGGCCAGGAAGGCCGTGGCGGCAACCCGTACCGGAAAGAGGCCAGTCACCAGCATCACGATGGGGGTCACCAGATAGACGAGGCGCTGAAAAGGCTCGACGTACCGCGCGAAGATATCGAGGTAGCTGAGCCGCTGGGCCAGCGACAGCCCCGGGACGACCAGTGGATTATCCCGACTGCCCAGGATCTGCATTGCTCCTCTGGCCCAGCGAGCCCGCTGGGCGGTGTACGCCTGGAGGGTCTGAGGCGCGATGCCGTAGGCGAGGGCCTCGCTGTGGAAGACTGTCTTCCAGCCGCGGGCGTGCAGGCGAATCGAGGTGTGCAGATCACCCGTCACTGTATCGGCGGCGACACCGCCAATCGCTTCGAGTGCCGCCCGGCGGAGGAGCGCCGGCCCGCCGGACCAGGTCACTGCGTTCCAGCGGTTGCGACCCGGCTGGATGACGCGGTAGAAGAGCGCCTGGTCGTGCCAGGGCTTCATCGCGGCGGCATCCGCCTCGTGCTGGATCGAATCCAGGTTGTAGTACTCCTCCGGAAGCTGGACGAGCGCAACCCGCGGATCGGTGAAATAGCCCAGTGTTCGGTCGAGAAGATCGGGCTGGGGGACGGTATCGGCGTCCAGGACCAGGATGATTTCACCGTCCGTGCGTGGGATGGCCGCGTTGATGTTGCCGATCTTTCCTCCTGTGGTATCGGAGCGCGTGAAGTAATGGCAGCCGAGCCGAGCGGCGAGCATAGCCACCGCCGGACGGCGACCGTCATCGAGGACATACGTCTCGTGGGGATAGCGGATCGCCGTACAGCCGATCAGAGTTGCCTCGAGGACATCGAGATCCTCGTCGTAGGTGGGCACGTAGAGGTCCACCGAGAGCCCTGGAGGGGCATCGACGGCCGGGGGCGGATGCACATCCCAGGTGACGAACATCTGGAGCAGAAAGCTGACTGCCCCCTGGATATCAGCGAGGAGCAGGATGAGCGAGAAGATCAGGACTGCAGCTCCCGCCGGGTTGAGCGTGCTGGTCGCGCGCCACCACAGGTAAAAACTCAGATAGAGCGCCGCGGCGATCGCGATCGCGCGCGCGACCCGCGGTCGGAACAGGAGCGTCATCGTTCACCCGGTTGCCTGGCCGGAACAGCCGGCACTGCTCTCTGGCGCTGCACGGCGCCAAGTGCTACGGCCCAGCCTACGATCCAGGCAAGATCCTGTCTACTGCCCGAAAGGGCTAGAAAGGGACAGTCCATGTGGGCTATGGCCGCGGTCAGCTCGGCGGATGATGGCCCCGTGCTGATCATCAGGCACCCGTTCGATCCGACCTATCGAACGACAGGAGCACCCGAGTGGTAAGTCCTCCACTCGGATGCTCCCGATGCCCGAAATCAGCTCGGCCGTGAATGCCGAGAGCCTGCCGACCGGTTCAGAGAGGAGTCGGCGAAACGGGCTTGATCTCGCGCTCAGCCGGTCGGGAGACAGTGGATGGTCGTCCGCCATCGGAGGCTGGGCTGGCCGCGGGCCGCGGCTCGGTCATATGGATCTCGCCCTCCATGAAGGCACCCTCGTGGACGACCAGTGACTTCGTCGTCAGCCGCGCCCGGACGCGGCCGGTCGGCATGATCTCCAGACGCTCGCGGCAGTTGACCTCACCCTGGAACTCCCCGGCCAGGACGACCAGGGCGGCATTGATCTTCGCATCGACCTGGGATCCTTCGGCGACATAGACCGTATCACGCGCCTCGATTTCACCGGAGAGCTGTCCCTCGACCCGCACGCTCCCCTCGATCTTCAGTGAGCCCTGCCAGATTGAGCCGCTCGAGAGGACCGTCATTGGCTCGCCGGTCGCCGGCGCTGGGGACCGTGCTGCAGCGCCAGACTGTGACGCCGCAGCTGCCGCGGCCTGACTCGCCAGACCGGCCGGGCTTGCTCCGCCCGTCTCGGTCCCGTTGGCTTCCGGCTCAGAGCGCACTGCAAAGCGCTCGGCCGGCTTCAGTGCCTGTCGCATCTGTTCGAACTCCTTGATGCTGTCTTTCTTGCCGAACATCCCTGTGCCAACCTCCTGGTCTTCTCGTTCCCACCGCGCCGCCGGCACGTCGGGTGTGAGACAGCCAGCGCCGCGCGGCCGCCGGCTTCTCCACACGCTTCTCGCGGATGCCGCCGCTCGCGAGATCCCCGCGCCGGTCGGGGAGCCGCCCCGCGGGAATCAATCCGGGTAATTCCCGCGGTCCCCGCGGCTTCGGAAGGGGGGCGAGCCAGGCACCCCGCGCGGCCATGGGGGGGGGGCGGGAAGGCCAGCGCGGAATGACCGAGGGCCGGCTGCCGGCTCTTCCCGCCCCACCGTTCCTCCTTTGAACGGTCGGATCCGGATAGTCGCATCGGCATCCCGACCGGCTGCAAGACGCACCCGCGGCGGGTGCGGTCAGCCCGGGAGCCGATGGGGTGCTGGCGCGCTCTCCGGGAGCGCGGCGGGAGCCGTGGGCTATCCGCCCTGAGCCTTGCACGCCCCCGTCGCTGTCCGCAAGCCTAGCCGGTCCCACGCGGGGATGCAACCCGATTCGGTCGGACTCGACAGTCTCTTTCTGTCAGCCCGTCCGGGCTAGACCGGAGCATACTGGTCAGGGCTGGAGGGGAATGCGCACCACTGCGGGCGAGGGCAACTGCCCACGGCCTGCCCTCGCCCGGTGGAGAGTGCCTTCTAGGGGTTCAGGCTTTCCTGGGGCTTCTGTTTGCGCACGAGGACCTGGGTCGTCAGCGCCATGATCGCCGCGCTGGTGCCCGTCTCCAGCGCGGTCTTGACAACCTGCAGGGGATCGACGATGCCGGCCTCCCAGGCATTGACAAACTCGCCGTTGATGACGTCGAAGCACGTCCCCGGGGACCGCTGCTTCAGTTCCTCGACAATCGGGTTCGGTTGGAAGCCGCCATTCCGGAGGAGCTGGCGCGTCGGCGCTTCGAGGGCGCGCAGGAAGATGGCCACGCCCATCTGCTCGTCGCCAGAGAGCTCCAGCCGCTGTACTGCCGGGATGCAGGCGAGGAGGGCCGCACCGCCGCCCGGGACCATCCCACTCTCGACGGCCAGACGGGTGGCCATGACCGCATCCTCTGCCTGGAGCTTCTTCTCCTCGCGCTCGGTCTCGGTCGGTGCGCCGATCTTGAGGATGGCCATGCCGCCGGAGAGCTTCCCCAGCCGCTCACGCATCTTGCCCCGCTCGTACTCGTCGGTGACCGTGGGAAGTTCGGCCTTGATCTGGGCGATGCGCCGCCGGATCGCCGCGGGATCACCAAAGCCCTCGACAACGGTAAAGAAGTCGCGGTTGCACCAGACCCGCCGGGCACGCCCGAGGTGCTCGAAGGTCACGTTCTCGAACAGCTCGCCCGCATCCTCGCGGATCATCTGCCCGCCCGTGAAGATGGCGATATCTTCCAGGATCCGCAGGCGGCGATCGCCGTAGCCGGGGGCCTTGACCGCGACGGTGGTGATGATGCCCTGCTGCTTGTTCGTGACCAGGGTTGCGAGGGCATCGCCGGAGATGTCGCCCGCGACCAGGAAGAGCTGGCGCTCGCCGTGCTGCAGGGCGAGGTTCAGGAGGGGGAGCACCTCCTCGGCCTTGCTGAGGAAGCGATCGGTTACGCACACCAGGGCGTTATCCAGCGATGCCTCCATGCGCTGGGGATCGGTTACCAAATACGGCGACACCCAGCCGCGATCCCACTGGATTCCCTCGACATACTCCCGGTCGATCGTCGTGCCGTGGCCGTTCTCCACGATGACCACGCCGTCGCGCCCGATGATGTCGAAGATCTCACCGATCATGGCAGCAATCTTTGGATCCCGCGTGCACGCCGACGCGATGCGCAGGAGATCATCCGGCGACTCGACCGGTCGGGCCTGGCGGTCGAGCTCCTCCAGTGCGACCGCCAGCGCACGCTCGATGCCCCGCTTGACGAACATGGGGTTCCCACCCGCCGCCACGTAGCGGATCGACTCATCAAGGATGCTCTGGGCGATGACGACCCCGGTGGTCGAGCCGTCGCCAGTCTTGTCCCCGATCTTGCAGGCGAGCTGGCGGATGATCATCGCACCCATGTCCTCGAAGGGATCGGGGAGTTGGAGAGTGCGGCGAGCGATCGTCGCGCCATCATCGAGGATCTCCGGAGGCTTGTTCGTTCCCACGATGGGCGCGATCGCCACCGTCCGCGCCCGCGGCCCGAGGGTCACGCGGATCAGGTGAGCCATGATATCGACGCCGCGGCGCAGCGCGGCACGCGCAGCATCATCAACCAGAACGTACTGCTCGGGCATGAGCGTAGGTACCTCGTTTCACCGGCGCGAAGATATTTCGAAGGCAGGCAAAAGCATAACCGGTCATGTCCGATCGCGCAAGCAGACGAGGGAAAAGATGGGAAGCGAGAACGCCGGCGGTTCCCGCTCCCCAGGTAGATCGCGAACGTGCGCGAGCGTCGCCGGATCAGGCAGGCTGCGGCGGGTTGCGCAACCGCTCGCGCCACTCCTCGAAGAGCAGGTAGGCAATCGCAACGGCGACCGCCACGAAGGGAAGGCTCAGCAGAACCACCAGTCCGATCAGGAGACGCTTGAGCATGGTTATTCCCTCTTTCGCAAGGCTTTCATGTGGTGCCGCGGCGAGGTGCGGAACGATTCTGCGCCGGCCGGTATGATGCTGATCGAGCCGTCCGTCTCCAGAACGGCGAGCTTGACGCCCGCCAGCGAATCGATGCCGTGCTCGCGCATGGCCATGAACACGTCGTCCGGGTCGATGCCCTCGCGCTGTAAGTTCGCCAGGAGGAGCGTGCCCTGATTGACCAGCAGGGTGGGATGCCCCCGGAGCACCTGCTTGAAGACGAGTGAGCGCAGGCCGACCGCCGCGACGAGCCAGTTAATGCCGATGAGCACAGCCGCGGCAACAAGTCCGCCGAGGAG
>DATGMJ010000091.1:0-2668 GCA_035293685.1 Chloroflexota bacterium
GACCCACACTGTCTCACGGGTTTCTAACGGCGGCATCGGTAGCGCCCGTGGTAGGATGACCTGGGCCTTTCGCTTTGGTTGAATAGTGACTCGTGTGCTTCTCCCGGACCAGGAAGCGGCGAGGCAGGGGCGTTATCCGGCATGGATGGACTGATCGGCACGATTGTCACGCGTGATGCAGGGATAATCGCGCGCGAGTGGTCCGAGCATCTCTCGTCGGATGCGGGCGGCACCTACGCGACCCGCGCGCCCGAAGAGGTGCAAGCCTTGTGCTGGTCCTGTCTGGAGATCCTGCGGCAGGCGCTCGTTGAGACCGACGGCCGGGACCTTCAGCCTGCCGCCCGCACGCTGGGCCAGCTTTTCATGCGCGCTGCTGTTCCCTTGACCGATGCCCAGCGGGCTCTCCTCTCCTTCGAGGAGATTCTTTACCCGCGTCTTGCCAGGCTGTCCCGACCAGAAGGCGATGCGCTCTTCGCCGCACTCGTGCGCCCGCTGCATCGGCTGGTCTGTGCGCTTGGTGACGGCTACAGCACCGGGGCGGGGGTCTCGAATAATGCCTATCTAACGGCGCTCGAGGCACGTACTCGCCTCCTGGAGGATCTTGCCATCCGCGATCCCCGCACACGCCTTTGCAACTGCTGGTTCTTCGAAAGGCGGCTCGACCAGGAGGTTACGCGCGCCCGACGGCAGGGACGCGCACTCTGTCTCCTGATGATCGATGTTGACCACTTCAAGCAAATCAACGATCGGTGGGGGCACTTAACTGGCGACCGGATCCTCGTGTTCATCGCTGGGAGGATCCGTCGGTCAGTCCGCAAGGCGGATCTTACCGCGCGGTACGGAGGTGATGAGTTTGCCGTCCTCCTCGTCGGAACGACGGGCTCCGGAGGAAAGCGGGCGGCCGAGCGTATTCGAGAGGTTATCGCACGGGAATCGGTTGATCGCCTGGGACTGCCGATTACTGTTAGCATCGGCGTCGCCGAGTTCCCCGCCGTAGCCGCGACGGGGCGCGACCTCCGCGAGCAGGCCGACCGCGCTCTCTACGCGGCAAAGCGCCGCGGCCGCGATCAGGTCGTGCTGGCGTTTGGGGTGACGGCGGGGTATCCGTCGCCGGAGGGAACATCCGGTGACGGTACTCCCCTCGCGGTTTGAGCCTCGCTCTGGCCGGTCTCTCGCTCTGCGCCCCGGAAGATCGGGAATAGGTGCCGAACAAGGGTATTTCTCCTTCTCACGCTGACGCGGGAACCCGCCCGCGCGGGGAGCCAGAACTGCGGGGCAGGAACTTTTGCGCGAAGGAAGGGAGCTATCCGGCCCGGACGGCTGGATACTCCCTAGTGATCGGCGGCTGACGAGGGCGTGAGAAGGCGGTGCAGGATGCGCTCGACCAGCTCAGCCGGTACGTTCGATTCAATCCGTGCGTGGCCGATCCGGTCCAGGAGGATCCACTGGTTGCGGGCGCCGCGCGTCTTCTTATCGCGGCTCATGCGCTCGAGGACGGTCTCCACCGATAGCGGTCGGTCGATAGGCGGAAGGCGTATCGGCAGTCCGAAGCTCTCGAGAATCCGGTTCTGGCGCTCTGCCGCGGCGGGCTCGAGCAGACCCACGGCTACCGAGATTGCGGCCGCCCCGGCCATACCAATGCTCACCGCTTCCCCGTGCAGGAGCACCTGATAATCGAGTGCTGCCTCCAGGGCATGACCGATCGTGTGACCGTAGTTCAGGATCATGCGGAGTCCGGTCTCGCGTTCGTCCTGAGCGACCACCTCTACCTTGTGACGTGCACAGCGTTCGATGATGGGTGAGAGGAGGGGGGAAGTCAGGTCGCAGAGCTTGTCGGCGTTCGCCTCAAGAAGATCGAGGAGCTCTGCGTCCAGGATCATCGCGCATTTGATTGCTTCTGCCCATCCGGCTGCGATCTCCCGTCGGGGTAGGGTTCGGAGGACCGCGGTATCGCCGAGGATCAAGCACGCTGGATAGAAAGCGCCGATGAGGTTCTTCCCCCGGGGATGATCCACCCCCACCTTACCGCCGATCGCGCTGTCGATCTGGGCGAGGATTGTTGTGGGTACTTGGATGAACGGCATACCGCGGAGGAACGTCGCGGCGACGAACCCGGCAATATCGCCGACGACACCGCCCCCGAGGGCGATCACGATATCGCGGCGTTCGGCTCGCTGCTCCACGAGCCAGTCGTAAAGCACCCAGGTCGTCGACAGGGATTTGCTTGCCTCACCGCACGGTAGCTGGTATGCCGCCGAGTCGAACCCGGCCTGCTGGAGGCTTTGTCGGATCGCCTCACCGTAGAGGGGATAGACCCGCTCGTCGCTGATGACGAACGCCCGCCCAGCCAGGCCGAGCTCCCGCATGCGTGATCCGAGCTCGCCGAGTGTGCCCTCGCCAATAACCAGCGTGCTCATGCTGACTTGCCTCCAGTGGGATCGGTCAGACCAGCACGGCTCGGCAGCGCGTGCAGGATGATCTCCGTGACGGTCTCGGGGGATCGGCCTTCTGTGTCGATGGCGAAATCAGCAATCGCATATGCCTCCTGCCGCGCTGCGAGCAGGGACTGGATGCGCTGGAGCGGGTCCGGTCCGGCCAGCAAGGGCCGCTCCTCGGCGCCGGAGTGGCCCCGCAGGCGGTCCAGGATAGCCCGGGGCGATGCCTCGAG
>DATGMJ010000092.1:0-3362 GCA_035293685.1 Chloroflexota bacterium
GCATCACGATGCCGATCTGACGCCGCAGACTGTCGAGGGTCACGTCGCGCACATCGATGCCGTCAATGAGTACGCGGCCGGCCGATGGATCGTAGAAGCGGGGGATCAGGTTGACGATCGTGCTCTTGCCGGAGCCGGTCGTGCCCACGATGGCAACTGTCTGTCCCGGCTCGATGGTGAAGCTGACATCGTCGAGGGCCTTCTGCTCGGCCCCGGCGTAGCGAAAGCTGACGTGCTGAAACTCGATTCGCCCGGTGATCGGGGGGAGCTCGATCGCATCCTCGCGTTCCCGTACTTCGCTTTCAGCGTCAATGACCTCAAAGATGCGCTGGGCTGATGCCGCGGCGCGGCCAAGCATCGTGGCGATCATTCCCAGAACGAACATCGGGAACATGAGAAAGCCGAGGTACGAGGTGAAGGCGACGAGCTCGCCCAGGGTCAGCGCCCGGCGGATGACCTCGATGCCGCCGTACCACACGATCAGGGCGGTGCCGAGGTTCCCGATATAGAAGATCAGGGGGAAATTCAGGCTCATAATCCGCACGACGCGCAGGTTCTCGGCGAGGAGGGCCTGATTCGCGCGATCGTAGCGGGCGCGCTCGAACTCCTCTCGGCCGAACGCCTTGACCACCCGGACGCCGGCCAAGTTCTCCTCAAGGATGGTGTTGAGCGCCCCGAGGCGGGCCTGGACCTCTCGGAAGAGGGGCTGAACGGTGCTGGCGAAGCGGCCGAAGACGAGAGCGATGAAGGGGAGAACAAGAAGCGCGAGGATCCCCAGGGTCAGGTTCATGGCGATCAGGATCGCGGCCGTGCCAGCGATGGTCACAATTGCACCAAGGAGCTGGAGAAGCCCCTGCCCGGCGAACTGACGCACGATCTCCACATCGCTCGTCACTCGGGTCAGGAGCTGGCCCGTTTGGGCCTGGTCGTGGTAGCTGAAGCCGAGTGTCTGGAGCTTCCCATAGATCAGGTTCCGGAGATCATACGCCGCGCCCTGCGAAGCCTTCTCGGCCAGGTAGCCCTGCAGAAAGCCGCAACTGCCGCGAATGAGCGCGATGACCAGGAGCCCGGCGGTAGAGAGGAGCACCGCTGTCCAGTCACGGCGAGCGATGCCCAGATCGATGATCCGTCGGATCAACTGAGGGTAGATCAGGTTCGCGATATTGAAGACGAGAAGGGCGAGGAGCGAGCCAAGCGCTGTCAGCCAGTATGGGCGCAGGAAGGCGATTGCCCGAATTAAGGGTCGCACAGGCATCTCCCTGGGGCGTGCGATGATGCGTGGTCAGCGGTCGCCGTCTGACCGGGGCTCGCCCGGTGGGCCAGCCACCCGGAAGGTGACTGACACGTCAGTCATTCTTCGTGACCATCGTAGCATCGGTTGCCCGGCCGTGTCAACGCCGTCGGACTCCAGTACTCATCCCGGTGCAGTATCATACGTGCGTCGGGCCTCTCGAGGTGGGGGCCGGCGATCGCGGCTGGTTGGAGCGCACTCTCATGACGCGGCGTGATCTCTTTCTCTCGGTGTATCTCCCCTCGCTCCTCCTCTCGTTTGCGAGCGGACTGCTCATCCCAACCTTACCACTCTATGTTCGGCAGCTCGGGGCCTCGTTCGAGGTGGCCAGCATCGTCGTGGCGATGGCCGCCCTGGGCACGCTGGCGTCGGACGTACCGGCCGGGCTGATTGTCGCACGCATCGGGCGCCGCCCGGCTATGATCCTCGGCGCGGCGTCGCTGGTGGTGACCGCCCTGGGACTGGGGGTATCCAGGGCTATTCCTCTGCTGGTGCTCTTCCGGTTCCTGTCCGGGGTCGGGAGCGCGCTCTGGAGCCTGTCCCGCCACACCTTTCTCGCCGAAGAAGTCCCGCTCCGCGAGCGGGGCCGAGCACTGGCCACGTTTGGCGGGGTGAACCGCATCGGTACCTTCGCCGGGCCGGCCGTTGGTGGTCTGACCGCCTACTACCTCGGCCTGGTCGCCCCTTTCTTCGTCTACGCGGGGGTCGCGTTCGTGGCGACGGTGGTCGCGTTCCTCTTTGTTCCGGAGTCGAAGCGCCACGCTGGGCCGAAGGACGGAATCAACTGGCGGGCGATTCCGCGACTCGTTCGCCAGAATGCCCGCTCTCTTGCCACGGTCGGACTCGCTCAGGTCTTTGCCCAGATGATTCGGGCAGGACGGCAGTTTATCATTCCGGTCTATGGCGCATATGCGGTCGGGCTTGACGTCAGCGCGGTCGGCACGATTATGAGCGCTTCGGCCGCCGTTGATATGTCCCTGTTCTACCCGGCTGGGGTGGTGATGGATCGTTTCGGACGCCGCTTTGCCATCGTTCCCTCGTTCATACTGCTCGCGCTCGGCATGGGGCTAGTTCCGCTGACCCACAGCTTTCTGTCCTTACTGGTGGTCACTGTCCTCATTGGCCTGGGCAATGGCCTGGGATCGGGCTCCATGATGACCCTGGGGGCAGACCTGGCGCCGCCAGACGAGACCGGCCAATTTCTCGGCATCTGGCGGCTCATCGGTGATGCCGGGTCAACGGGCGGCCCGATGGTCGTGGGGGCCGTCGCCGACGTGCTCGGGCTGAGCCTGGCGGCGGTGGCGCTGAGCGGGATTGGACTGGCTGCCGCGATTCTCTTCCTGGTGTTCGTTGAAGAGACTTTGCGTCCACAGCATGTGCCACGGCCCGAGCGTGAGGTCATCCGGTGATCCTGGCCGACGCGCACGTTCATCTTCACGCCTACCCCGATCCCGCAGGCATCGTCGCGCGCGCTCGCGCCAGGGATGTGCACCTGCTTGTCGCAGTGAGCATCGATCTCGCGTCATCTCGTCGCTCAATTGACCTCGCTGCCCAATTCGTCGGCGTCGTTGCGGCGGTTGGCTTTCATCCGTCCTGGCTCACCGCTCCGCTCACCCCCGCTGACCTGGCAGCGCTCGAGCAGCTTGCCCGGCATCCCTCGGTCGGATTTATCGGGGAGATCGGACTGGATGGGGTCGAGGCGAAGCTCTCTGTGGAGGATCAGCGGCAGGCATTTCGGGCACAGCTGGACCTGGCCGACCGGCTCAGCCTGCCGGTGAATCTGCACATTCGCGATGCCTTTCCTGCGGCGATCGCCGAACTCGCCGCGCGAGGTCTTCCATCGGCGGGTGCGGTCGTCCACTACTTCGTCGGAGATCCCGCGCTAGCTGGTCGGCTCCTCGACCTGGGGCTCTATCTCTCGGTCGGCAAGCCGGTCATCCGCCCGGAGAACGCGGCCCTGCGCGCCGCCATCCGCGGGGCACCGCTGGATCGTCTGCTCCTCGAGACCGACGCGTATCCCCTACCAGGGCGGACGACTGAACCCGCCGATGTCGGGGATGTCGCCCGGGAG
>DATGMJ010000093.1:0-2606 GCA_035293685.1 Chloroflexota bacterium
TAGAGCTCGCCGGTCGCGCCTTCGAGACGGGGCGGTCCCCGGCGGGGACGTGTGGCGATCTGTTCGAAGGGAAGACGCGCACCGCCGCCCGGGGATTCCTCGACGTCTGGTGGCGGGAGCACGTTGCCGTAGACGCGCCCCTCGATGAAGCCGGTGAGCTCCTGACTGAAGCGGTCCGGCTCGTCGAGCCAGATTGCGTGCCCGCTGTGCTCGAAGTACACGAGTTCCGCGTCGTTGATATGCTCGGCAAGGTAAGAACCGATCGCCGGCGGGGCGAACCGATCGTGGGCGCCGTGGAATACCGCCGTTGGGACGTGCAGCTCGGCGAGCTGGTCCCGCTGATCTGCATCCCGCATGTGGATCAGCGCCTGCTGAACCGCATAGAGTGAAGCCTCGAACGCCATGTTTATGAGCCACTGGCGGGTGACCGAACTGACGGATGTGTAGCAGAACGCTGAGGCGATCTCTGCGGCGAGCCCGGGCCAGTCCGTCTCGCTCCGCTCGAGAAGCCGCTCGATCTCCTGGCGGCGGATCCCCTGGGAAAAGCCGTCCCCACGGCTCCAGCGCGGCGTGATCGCCCCGACCAGGACCAGCCCCCCCACGAGCCGTGGGAAACAGCGCGCCAGAGAGACAGCGACTGCGGCTCCCAGCCCCGCTCCCACGACCACGACGTTGCTCAGCCCGAGCACCATGGCCAGTGCCCCGATGTCGCGGGCCAGTCGATCATAGGTCACCAGACCGCCGGGCAGGTCCGAGCGCCCGAAGCCCGGGAGATCGACCGCAATCGTGCGGTAGCCGCGACCGAACCGGGCGACAGGGTAGGCCCACTGCTGGCGGTTAAACGGCCAGTCGTGGAGGAAGAGGACCGTCCGTGCCTGAGCCAGGCTGAGATCCTCATAGTGGAGTCGGGCCCGGCTCGTCAGGCTGTCGGGCGATGCCACCTCGATAACGGGCACCTCGTCCCTCCTTAAAAAACCAGGGGCCTTTCCGTGATCGATGCAAGCCGCGAGCCAGTGCTGTTCGGCGTTCCCGGCCCTGGCATCTTCATTGCTTCGAATCGTCCCTTCACGGGCAGGATCACTGCCCGTGGCGCAGTTCGGAGCGATGGCTGGGCCCGGGGCGGTCGTGGAAGCGCACCTCGCGTGTGCTCCCACTGTCGTCCATTCCGGGACGGTCCTCCGCTCCCGATCCGAAAGGGGTGGATGATGCGCAGGTTGCTGTATCGGCTCATCGGGCTTCTGCTCGCCGCTGGCATCGCCGCTAGCTCTGCGCCAGTGGCACATGCCCAGTTCGCCGGCCGCTGGATCGACGTGAATCTCTCGACCCAGACAATCACCGCCTATGAGGGGGCGACGCCGGTCTACCGGGCGGGCGTGACCACCGGCCGACCGGGCTGGTCGACTCCGACCGGTACCTTCCGGATTGTCCGGCGCGTCTACAATGAGACGATGGACTCCTCGACCATCGGCATCCCGCGAGATGCGCCCGGCGGCTACTACCTGCCGAACATCTACTTCACCCAGTACTTCGACTGGAGTGGGGATGCCCTCCACTACAACTACTGGTCACCACCGTCAGCCTTCGGCAGCTATCCGACCAGCCACGGTTGTGTCGGTATGCAGTGGGGGCCGGCCAGCTTCTTCTGGAGCTTCGCCTCGATCGGGACGCCGGTCGTGATCCACTATTGAGCTGATGCGGCACGGTATACCCTGGCGGTGCCGTGCCCGGGCACGGCACCGCCAGGGCTGGCTTTCCCGCGCTGGATGGGACAGCCAGCCGATGCTTGCCGAGCCGGGGAGCTCATGCTAGAGTGTCGATTGGTAGGGCCGAGGTGCGGCCGAAGCCGGCGACGTCAGGCCAAGGCGAGGATGTCCGTGATGGGAGGGATCACGATTGCGTCCACTTTCGATCCCGATGCCGATCTGGTGCTATTCGAAGGTGACTGTCTCGACCTTCTCGCGACCATCCCCGATGGTCAGGTTCGCCTCGTTGTCACCTCACCGCCGTACAATCTCGGAAAGCCCTACGAGCCTCGCCTGGACCTTCCTGCCTACCTTGCTCAGCAACGGCAGGTCATTGGGGAGTGCGTGCGCGTTCTCGCCCCGGATGGGAGCCTCTGCTGGCAGGTCGGGAATCACGTCCTCAATGGGGAGATCATTCCCCTCGATACGCTCCTCTACCCGATCTTTGCCGCGCACGGTCTTCATCTCCGCAATCGGATCATCTGGCACTTCGAACACGGTCTCCACGCGACGCGGCGATTCTCCGGCCGCTACGAGGTCATCCTCTGGTTCACCCGGAGCGACTCGTACGTTTTTCACCTGGATCCGGTCCGGGTGCCGCAGAAGTATCCGAACAAGAAGCACTTCAAGGGGCCAAAGCGGGGGCAGCCCTCTGGTCATCCGCTTGGGAAAAATCCGGGAGATGTCTGGATTATCCCGAATGTGAAGGCGAATCACGTCGAGAAGACGATTCATCCGTGCCAGTTTCCGGTCGAACTGGTGGAGCGGCTGGTGCTCGCGCTGACTGATCCCGGGGATCGGGTACTGGATCCCTTCCTCGGTGTGGGGACGACGGCGATTGCCGCCCTCCTCCACGGCCGCCGC
>DATGMJ010000094.1:0-18916 GCA_035293685.1 Chloroflexota bacterium
GATGGGGGCAGTGCACCCCTCGACATAGTGGACGTAACTGCCCGGCTCCGCAATGATGAGCGTTCGCTCGAACTGGCCCATGTTCTGAGCGTTAATCCGGAAGTACGCCTGGAGGGGAATCTCCACCTTCACCCCGGCTGGTACGTAGACAAAGCTTCCCCCACTCCAGACGGCCGAGTTCAGCGCAGCGAACTTGTTGTCGTTCGGAGGAACAACCGTACCGAAGTACTGCTTGAAGATCTCCGGATGCTCGCGCAGGCCGGTATCGCAGTCGCAGAAAATGACCCCCTTGGCCTCGAGATCCTTCCGAATGCTGTGGTAGATGACCTCGGACTCATACTGCGCCGAGACCCCGGCTAGGAACTTGCGCTCTGCCTCGGGGATGCCAAGGCGGTCGAAGGTGCGCTTGATGTACTCGGGCACCTCGTCCCAGCTGCGCCCTTGCCCCTCGGTCGGGCGGATGTAGTAGTAGATGTCGTCGAAATCGATATTGCTGAGGTCGCCGCCCCAGCGGGGAAGCGGTCGACTTAGGAAGTAATCCAGGGCCTTGAGGCGAAACTCCCGCATCCAGGCGGGTTCTCCCTTCAGTGCGGAGATCTCCTCGATGATCTCTCGACTGAGGCCCTTGCGGGACTTGTAGACGTACTGCTCCGGATCGTGGAAGCCGTACTTGTACTCGCCAATACCAATATCCAGGACCTCGGTGGCGTCGGCCATCGCGTCATACCCCCTGCGGATTCAGCGCTTCGTTGATAATCCAATCGTAGCCGCGGGCTTCCAGCATCTCCGCGAGCTCCTGCCGGCCGGAGCGGACGATGCGGCCGTCAACCATGATGTGGACAAAGTCTGGCTTGATGTAGTTCAGAATGCGCTGATAGTGCGTGATGATCAGAATGCCAAGGTGAGGACCGCGCAGGGCGTTCACCCCCTCAGCGACCGTGCGCAGGGCATCGATATCAAGCCCGGAGTCGGTCTCGTCCAGGATGGCGATTCGCGGCTGGAGGAGTGCCATCTGCAGGATCTCCGCGCGTTTCTTCTCACCACCCGAGAAGCCATCGTTGACGTACCGGCTCATAAACGAGTCATCCATTTTCAGGAGGGCCATCTTTTCCTTGACCAGGTTGCGAAACTGGAGGATCGGCACCTCCTGGCCGGTGACCGACTTGAGAGCCAGCCGAAGGAAGTTGGCCATGCTCACACCGGGGATGGCGGTCGGGTACTGGAAGGCGAGAAAGAGGCCACGGCGTGCCCGCTCATCCGGCTCCATCTCCAGCAGGTCCTCACCCTGGAACAGCACCTGGCCCTGGGTGACCTCATACTTGGGGTGGCCCATCAGGGTATATGCCAGTGTGCTCTTCCCTGAGCCATTCGGCCCCATAAGGGCGTGGACCTCGCCCGCCGGGACAGTGAGATTCACCCCTTTGAGAATCTCCCGTCCCTCGACATTCACATGCAGATCCTGGATGACTAGCTCCGCCGCTTCTGCCATTCGCTACTCCCTCCCCAAATCACTGGTTACAGGATACAGGCCGCCGATTTCATTTGTCAACCTTTTGGTTTCGAAACCGGTTGACGGGCACCGAACGGCTGGATATAATATCGCTCGAGTAGACGGACGATGGGGGTAGGCGCGCGCGTGGTTGATCCCCGCATGCGGTGACCGTGGAGGAAGACGATGCCCGCGGAGAGATCTTCTGCCCGGATGAGCATCCTGCGCTTTCTCAAACGCACCGGCGGTGCAACGGTTCACGATATCGCTCTCGAGCTGGGCATCAGCACGGTGGCAGTCCGCAAGCACCTGGCGCGTCTCCAACATGAGGGGCTAGTTGCGCAGCGGTCGCGCCGGTCATCGCGCGGCCGCCCGGCGGTGGTGTACTGCGTCTCCGAGACAGGCGGCACGCTGTTCCCCCAGGCGTATCATCAGCTCCTCGTCGATCTCCTCCAGGACCTATCGGCCCTTGAGGGAGAGGAGAAGCTCCAGCGGCTCTTTCTCCTGCGGAACGAGCGTCTCGCCCGGATCTACCGCATCCGTCTTGCGGATAAGCCGTTGGGCGAGGCGATCCGCGAGCTCGCCCGGGCCCGCGATGACGACGGCTACATGGCTACGGTTGAAGAGGACGAGCGCGGATTGGTCTTGGCTGAGCATAACTGTCCCATCTACGATGTGGCCCAGCGGTTTCCCCAGGCCTGCCAGTGCGAGCACGAGCTGTTCGAGCGGCTTCTGAACACCCGGGTGCAACGGGAGGCCACCCTGGTCGACGGGGCACCTTCCTGTCGCTACCGCATCGAGGCTCGCTGAGGCGGTCGTCTGGCGGTGCTCTCTAATTTCCCGCTTCAAGAGATCGAGGCGCTCCTCGTCGGCATGGTAGTCGGGTTGATCTTCACCCGTCTCCACCTGCCGGTGCCGGCCCCGCCAGCGCTGGCGGGGGTTCTGGGAATCGTCGGGATCTACCTTGGTGCGAAGATCGGAACGCTCTTCTGACCACCGATCTTGCGCCCGCCGGTGGTCATTCGGCGGTCTGCTGGAGCAGAGCGCGCCTCCGCCGGTGTTTCCCTTTCTCCCGCTCTCCTGTCCCTTGCGACGGCGCTCGCCTGCTCTCGTCAGTCCGTCGTAGTTTCGGTCGTCGCGCTGGTCTCAGTCGATCCGGTCTCGCCTTCAGCAGTCGCTGGATCTGCCGCCGTCGCGGCCGCGGCGACCGGGCTCGGCTCGGCCAGCTCGGCCACGCCCTTGAGCCCGAAGACCTCCAGCGCAGTCTGGCCAAAAACGTTATACTGCTGGAACTGGAATAGGCCGAGCGATCGATACTTAGCCAGCTCAGCCTCCTGGTTTGACGCGAGGTCAGACCCGAACATGATTCGGGTCGCGCCGAGCTCGTTGATCAGCCACCGAAGGTCGTCGCTCCGACACCAGGAGGTTTCGAGATAGACGTTGGGGGCCTCCCGGGCGACCACGTAAGCTTCGTGCGTGTAAAGGCCGGCGCCGGCCGAGGCCAGGACGATCTTAACATCGCTGTATTCCCGGGCGCGGGGCAGAACCGCGCTCGGAAGGCCAAACGGAGCGCCCCAGCCCGTCCGGACGACTACCGGAATCCCGAGTTCGCGCGCGGTCTCGAAGACCGTCTTGGCATAGCGGCCATTCGGATTCACCGAGTGGCCGAAGGTATCGAGGGCAACGCCAACGAAGCCGAGCTGTCGGACGCAGCGCTCGATCTCCTGGTGGTATTTATCGAGGTTGATGTGGGGATTGACGTTCGCCACGCCGTAGATGCGGCCGGGGTAGCGGCTGGCGAGATCGGCAATCCGGTCGTGGGTGGCCGCTGGATTCGGGGCGCCGGGGAATGGCTGGAGAATCACTGCATTAACGCGATTCGCGTCGATGGCCGCAATGATCTCGTATTCCCCGACGGTCGTCTCGAAGATACAGCAGTCCCCGACGTGGAAGAACGCATCGATCGTGATCAAGAATCCGTCTCCTTGCTGCCGGACGCACCGCTCTCCGATGCCTCGGCGGTGGAGTTCGTGCCCCCCTCCGGAGGCGGGCTGGACCCATCGGGCGGGCCGCTCGAGACGACCACCAGCGCCGGACGGATCACCCGACCGTCAAGCGAGTACCCGGTCCGGTAGACGCGCGAGACAATCCCCGGAGCATACTCGGTGCTCGGCTCGTGAACAACCGCCTCCTCGGTCCATGGGTCAAAGGGCTTGCCAACCGCCTCGATGCGCTTGACCCCTTCCGCCTCGAGCGCGGTGCGAATCTTCCGCTCGATCAGGACAATCCCCTGGACCCACTCCGAGCCAGCGATCTCCGGGGGAATAGCCTGTACTGCCCGTTCAAGGTCGTCGAGCGCAGGGAGGATCTTGAGGATCGCCTCGGCGCGGGCGCTCCGGATGAAATCGTTTCGCTCCTGTTCGATGCGCCGCCGGTAGTTGACGAAGTCTGCCTGGGTCCGCTGGGCCAGATCCAGGTAGGTCTGACACCGGGAGCGAGCCTCTTCGAGTTCCTTACGAAGCTGGGCGATCTCCGACGCCTCCGCTGATGCGGATGCCTCTGTCGTCCCTTCGGTCGGCGCTCCTTCGGTCGCCGCGTCTTCGGGAGGAGTCGGAGCCGCTGGCTGGGTCTCTTCGGGCATAATCTCCCTCCTCTGAGTGGCCGTCCAGACAGGCCGGCCGACAGAGTCACACGCGCATCATCGCCCGTTCACCTGGCGTCTTCCCCCGTGAAGCGAGATCTCCCTCCCGTCGCGGTGGAGGGCGTGGATCTTGCTCGGTCGCCGTCAGGGCCATCTCTATCTCCCACCCAGTTGACCCAGCACTACTCGACCAGGTACTGGTCTGGGGCAAGAGTGCCACGATCAGCGGGGGACAGACATACATTCCGGTCGGAGCAGGACGGGCTACCGAATTCTGGCTGCCCCTGCCCGCCCAGGATGCCTGGGCACCTCTCGACCAGGCGCGACCGACCCGTCCGGTCCTGCTCGACACGCCAGCCCTGATTCTGCTGGCTTGCGATGATGCGCTCCCGTTCCGTGCGATGAACTGACCGCGCCCATCCCGGGCGCGGTCAGTTCTGGCTCCTTCACATTGTTATCACGACAATAATATTACCTGTCATACGTCGTGTCAAGGTTGGCCGTGTGACCGGACCGGGGCGGAGCGGGCACGCTCGTACAGCTCCGTCCAGGCGGTACTTCCGTCGTCGGGGATCGTCTCCAGCCAGGTACCTGGTTCAGCGACCGGTGCGTTCCCCGCCGCGTAATCATCCCAGTACTGCCGCTCGCTGACATAGTACGTCCGGTCGCCATTCGGGCGGTGAACTGCATAAATCGCCCGGAGATTCGGGTGATGGGAGGTTGGAACTCGGAATCGCTGGCAGGCCTCCTCGTCCAGTTCGACCCCCAGTCCCGGCTCCTCCGGCACGCGGATGCAGCCCCCCTTGACCTCTAGGGGACGGCGAAGAAGCTGGTGCTGATAGATGTTGAGGCAGGTAACGGCCGGCCACTGTGCGTGGGTGCAGACAGCGCCGAGATGGAGCGCAAAGGCAGTCGTCAGCCCGGTCCCGACAAGCTGGAGCCAGAAGGGCATGTTCGCCTCGTGAGCGACCTGAGCCTGGCGAAGCACCGCTGAGGCGCCGCCGCCGATCACAAATCCGTCGCAAACCTGCTCGCGAATCGCTGTCATGATCGGCGGACTGCCATAGTGCATGGCGATGGCGCAGCGAGTACTGGCCCGGATGCGGCGGTTCCCCTCGACATCTCCCTGGGGGATTGGCGATTCATAGATTGCCACGTTCGGGCACTCATCCAGCTGCCGAATCACCGGCACCGCGTTGGCCGCATTGACGAGAAGGCCGTTAAAATCGAGGTCCAGCGAGAAGTAAGGGGGAATGACCTCACGGTCTGCCGCGACCTGGGCGAAGACATCGAACCAGGGGCGGGCTTTCTGCTTCGCCGCGACGTAGCCTTCCGCCAGTGCGATCTTCAGCTCGGCCGCGAAATCAGCCGGCGGCATGTCAATTGACCACCACGCGATAGGGCACCAGTCACGCACCTTATGCCCGAGCAGACGGTAGCATGGAACACCGGCTGCCTTGCCAGCCACGTCGAATAGAGCCATCTGAAGACCGGCCCCGAGCGAGTCATCCCACATCACCTCGAAAGGATTGCGACCGATCACGCGATCGACCGCCGCTTCGGTCACTACCCCCCAGGTGTAGTTCGGAAGTGTTTCACCGATGCCGGTCAGACCGGCATCGGTCTCGACCCGGCAGATCTCCGAGATGTGCCATCCGGCCAGCGCGCGGGCCATATTCCGCTCCGCGATCTCGCGAAACGGGACATCGACAAAGAAACGTTCGACCCGTGTAACCTTCATCTCTCCTCCTTGGGTCGCCTGCCGTCAGTCGATACGGCATTATCGCAGTCATTGCGCTGGTATGGAAGAGACCTCCCAGGTCGGGCTGGTAAGCAAGTTGCAGGGTGACCCCTGACATCCCGCGAAAAGGAGCCGGGCAATGGATGCAAGCCATTTGCGCTTCCGAGGGCTCTATCTGTATACCCAGGAGGGGACGCTCGCCTGTCGCTTCTACGAGGCGCCCGGCGCGACGAGCGGCGTCCTCTTCCTGGGCGGCGTCGCTGGCGGCTTCGACTCCCCGGGGCGGGATCTCTTTGATCGAATCGCTGATGAGCTGGTCGACCGCGATGCCAGTTCCCTGCGGCTGCGCTACCGATCATCAAGCGACCTGGAGGCATCAGTCGAGGACGCGCTTGCGGGGATCGAGTTTCTCGTCCAGCGGCGGATCGAGAGGATCGTGCTCGTCGGCTTTTCTTTCGGAGGCGCGGTGGCGATCCAGGCCGGCGCGGCATCTCCATCCTGCGTCGGGGTAGCCGCGCTGGCGACTCAGAGTGCTGGCACGAGTGGGGTGAATCGCCTGACGCCGCGTCCTCTCCTGCTCATTCACGGCGGAAAAGACAACATTATGCCCCCGGAGTGCGCCGAGCTCGTCTTCCAGCGGGCCGGCGAGCCCAAGCGACTGGTCATTCTGCCGAACGCGGGCCACTGCTTCGACGAGGCGGTCGCCGAGGTCCATGATCTCCTCACTGACTGGATCGCCGGCGTGCTCGTGCTCCCGCCTGCGTTCTCCCGCGCCAGCATCTGATCATCAGGCTCGGCTTATCCTCTCGCTATGCCCGCCGGCGGCGCACGACGTGGATCGGCCGCTGGAGTACGTCCAGGGTCGCCTCCTTGACGCCCTCCGGTAAGGTGGGGTGGGCGTGAATGGTGTGGATGACGTCTTCCACCGTTGCCTCCATCGCGACCGCGAGGGCCGCCTCGGCGATGAGATCGGTGACCTCGGGGCCGATCATCTGGACCCCGAGCACCTGACCATACTTGGCATCGGCAACGATCTTGATGAATCCGCCGGTATCGCCGAGGATCACCGCCTTCGAGACCGCGGCGAATGGGAACCGCCCGACTTTGACCTCCTGACCGGTGGCGCGGGCCTGCTCCTCGGTGAGGCCCACACTCGCTACCTGGGGCTGGCAGAAGGTGACGCCTGGTACAGCCCGATAATCCATCTGGCTGTCGTGGCCGAGCGCGTTCTCGACAGCCACCTCGCCCTGGGCACTGGCAACGTGGGCGTAGATGCCATTGCACACGTCGCCTACTGCGTAGACCCCTGGGATGTTCGTCTCCATGCGCTGGTTGACCTTGATGTAGCGGCGGTTCATCTCGATGCCGAGGCGCTCGATACCGAGCCCTTCCGTATAAGGGGCGCGGCCAATCGCGACCATAACCCGATCCGCGTGCAGGGTCGCTGCGCCGGAGGGGCCGCTCAGCATGACATTCAGGCCGCCGTCATCAGCCTGGGTAATCTGCTCCAGCCGCGTCTCGGTCCGAACCTCGATGCCCCGGCGCTGGAACTGCTGGGCGAGGGCGCGGCCGAGTTCCGGATCCTCGTTGGGCAGGAGCGTTGCGAGCATCTCGACAATGGTCACTTTGCTGCCGAACGCAGAGAACATGGTCGCGAACTCGACCCCCACCGCGCCTCCCCCGATGATGACCAGGTTAGTCGGTACCTCGGTCAGGGTGAAGGCGGCGTCGGTGCCGAACACGCCGGGAAGGTCCAGACCGGGGATCGGGGGGCGTGCCTCGACCGACCCCGTGGCGATGACGATGCTCCGTGCTGCGACCTCCTCGGTACGTCCGTCATCCAGGCGAACTTGCAGGCGCCGCGGGTCGATAAAGCTGCCGACACCGTGCAGATACGTAATGCCGTTCCCTTTGATCAGGGTTTCGACGCCCGTCCGGAGCTGCTGGACGATGCGGTTCTTCCGCTCCTGGACCCTGGCGAAGTCGAAGCTGATCTCCCGGGCACTCAGGCCGTAATCGGCCGCGTGCCGAAGGGTCTCGAACCGTGATGCCGCATCGAGGAGGGCCTTGCTGGGGATACAGCCGCGGTTGAGGCAGGTACCACCCAGCAGATCCTTCTCGACCAAGACGACCCGCGCACCGAGCTGGGCGGCGCGGATGGCCCCAACATAGCCCCCGACTCCACCTCCAATGACCGCAATGTCACACTCAATCGCCACTGGCAGAACCTCTCACACTCTGAACTCGCGCGGTCGCGCCGCGAGTATCGCTTCTCTGCCCCCGGCAAGATTGCCGTGGGAATGGGAGCTCCGCGTCTACCTCCCGTGCGGTGCGGGCGCAACCGGTCGTCTGGACATGATACGACACCTGCCCGTTCTCGGGCGTGCCCGAACGGCGGGACGCCGGTGGTTTCGGCTTCTTGGGCGGTGCCGCACGGAAATCCGCTGGATGTCCGGGCTAGACAAAAAGCAGATACGGGCTTTCGAGAAGCTGCTTGACGCGCTGCAGGAACTGGGCCGCTGGGGCACCGTCCACGATCCGGTGGTCAAAGGTCAGGCTCAGCCACATGGTTGGGCGCACCGCGAGCTGACCGGAGCGAGCGACTGCTCGCTCTGCGACCTGTCCGACGCCGAGAATAGCGCACTCCGGCCAGTTGATAATCGGCGTGAATGTTTCGACCCCGAACATGCCGAGGTTCGTGATCGTGAAAGTACCACCGGAGAGGTCATCGCGAGATAACTGTCCGGCTCGGGCGCGCTCGGCCAGTGCCCGTACGGTCTGAGCGATCTCGAGCAAAGACTTCTGATCGGCGTGCCGAATGACTGGCACGACAAGGCCGTCCTCAATCGCGACCGCGAGACCAATGTTGATTTCACCGTGTAGGTGAATGCCGTCCTCGGCGAAGCTCGCATTGAGCGTCGGGTGCTCACGCAGTGCACGCGCGGCCGCCCGCACGATCACGTCGGTGTACGACACCTTGATGCCATGGACTTTCTGCCACTCGCTGTTCACCTGCTCACGCAACTTCACCACCTCGGTCATCTCCACCTCGGTGGTCAGCGTGACCTCGGCAACAGTCTGCTGGCTGCGCACCATCCGCTCGGCGATCGTGCGCCGCATGGCCGTCAGGGGACGGATCTGTCCCGAAGGCGCGGTGGGCACCGCGAGGGGAGGTGGTGGGGCCGCTGCGGCAGTCCGCGCCGCCTCGGCGGCTGCCAGGACATCACGTTCGAGGATGCGCCCGCCGGGCCCGGTTCCGGTGATCCGCTCGAGCGCAATGCCCAACTCGGCGGCGACCTTGCGGGCCCGAGGGGTCACAAAGATGCGGCCTTCGGACTCGCCGACCCGGCCTCCCGACTCGCTCGGCGCGGCAGTCGGGGTCGACGTGGCTGTGATGGTGACTGCGGCACCGCCGTCTGGTTCCGGAATGGCCTCATCAGGTCCACCGATAATTGCCAGGACTGTTCCAACGTCGACCCGCTGGCCTTCCGGTACCTGAATTCGGCGCAGAATGCCGTCGGCCGGAGCCTCGACTTCCGTAGTTACCTTGTCGCTCTCAACCTCGAAGAGGGGCTCTCCCTTCTTGACCGGTTCCCCGACGCTCTTGAGCCAGCGGCTGATCACGCCGTCAGCCATCGATGCCGCAAGCTGCGGGAGCTTCACCTCGACCGCCACGATTGACGCAACCTCCCTGAACCCGACGTCGCCGGCGCGTCCTGGCGCGCCGGGCACTGTGCCAGCGTCGGCATGGTAAATCAGGGACTGGTTCCTGTCCAGTCACGCTCTTCGGCGGCTCTTTCATCTCTTTGGCACCTCTCTTGCGCGGGCGCGCATCTACGCCAATCGCGCCGCCTTCCCGTGGGAGAGCGGCGCGGATGGAGGTGATGTCCGTGAGAGCTGTCGGCATTCAGGTGCTCGGGCTCATCGCCGCGAGCATTATCGCAGTTCTAGCCGGTACCTCGACTGCCCTGGCCGCTGGTTCGTGGCATGGTGTCGTGGGGCCCGGCGGGGCAAATATCCGCGCGGCACCCACGACGGCTGCGGCCGTCGTCAGCTCCCTGGCGCCGGGTCAGCCGATTACGGTGGTCGGCTGGGTGACGGGCCAGATGGTCGAGGGGGTCAACGAGACCTGGGCCGAGATCGGGCCGGGACAGTACGTGTACTCGGCTGGCCTTCGCAAGCCTCTCCCGGCCGCACCACCGCCGCCGCCTCGAACGTTCCCCGGCCGCTGGATTGATGTCAACCTCTCCGAACAGATCATTACCGCCTACAACGGTGCCGCTCCGCAGTTCTGGGCGGTCATGTCGTCTGGTGCGCCAGGCTGGGAGACTGAGGTCGGGGTGCACCGCATTCTCCGACGGGTCCCCAACGAAACGATGAGCAGTGCAACCCTCCGCGTGGCTGTGGAGATCCCTTATAACCTCCCCAACGTCCTCTACACCCAGTACTTCACGAGCTACGGCGAAGCAATTCACGATAACTACTGGAAAGGCCCTGACTCACCGTTCGGTGTTCCAACCAGCCACGGTTGTGTTGGTCTCCCTGAAGCGGATGCGCTCCGTTTCTGGAACTTCGCTTCGGTGGGAACGATCGTCAATATCCACGAGTGAGCAAGGGCGCGAACGTCGAGCACGCGCGGCAGGGGCTGATCGCCCGGGTCCCTCTGCCGCGCGTGTGATCCGGGTGCAGGGCGGTACTCTTCTTGCGAAGTCCACCCTCTCAGTCCAACCGCCCGTGCCGCGCCGGCCGCCGGTACCGGCGGCACGGAATACGCGGTCGGCCGGCCCCCGGTGCTGGGCTCCTGAGCCATGGCCGATCGGGTTCGACGCGAGGATGAACGATGGACGAAAACGGTCGCGGACGCGGCTTTCGG
Source organism: Chloroflexota bacterium (assembly GCA_035293685.1). GTDB lineage: Bacteria > Chloroflexota > UBA6077 > FW602-bin22 > CADDYW01 > JADGGD01. Next base: position 10,745 of record DATGMJ010000094.1, read on the forward strand.
GATATCCTGCTCTGGCTGCTTGTCCTGGTTGTGCCGCTTCTCCTGATGGTTCTGATCCTCCCCTCCTCCCTGACCGGCTCGGACTCCGATCTGCCGATCAGCCAGGTGGCGGCAGCGGTCCAGCGCGGTACCGTGCGCGGCCTCACGATCCAGGGCGACACGGTCATCGTGCAGTTCGCGGATGGAACGATTGCGCGGTCGCGGAAGGAGAGCGGTGTATCGCTGGTCGATACACTCCGCGCTGAGGGGGTGACCCCTCAACAGCTCGCGGGAGTGACGGTCGCAGTTGCGGCACCTTCCTTCTGGTCGTCGCTTGGCTCCTTCATCTGGGTCGTGCCGCTGATCATCATCCTCGGCGTGATCCTGCTGATGTCGCGCCAAACCCCGGTCCAATCGGGAGGGGATCAGACGCTGGCGTTTCTCAAGAGCCGGGCTCGGAAGATCGTGGCCGATCGTCCGAGGGTCCGCTTCGATGATGCGGCAGGGGTGGACGAGGCCAAGCAAGAGTTGCGGGAGGTGGTGGAGTTCCTCCGCTCGCCGAGTCGCTTCACTGCGGTGGGGGCGCGGATTCCCAAGGGAGTACTTCTGATCGGTCCACCGGGGACGGGCAAGACCCTGCTGGCACGGGCTGTGGCGGGCGAGGCCGGGGTACCGTTCTTCAGCATCTCTGGCTCGGAGTTCGTGGAGCTCTTCGTGGGGGTTGGGGCGAGCCGGGTTCGTGATCTCTTCGATCAGGCCAAGCGCAATGCGCCCTGCATCGTCTTTGTTGATGAGATCGATGCTGTTGGTCGGCAGCGTGGCTTCGGGATCGGTGGCGGGCACGATGAGCGCGAGCAGACGCTGAACCAGATCCTGGTCGAGATGGACGGGTTCGATAAGCAGACAAATATTGTGGTGATTGCGGCAACAAATCGGCCGGACGTGCTTGATCCGGCGCTTCTCCGCCCCGGCCGGTTCGATCGGCGGGTTGTGCTGGATGCGCCCGATGTCAACGGGCGGCGTGCGATCATTCGGATCCACACACGCAATAAACCGCTGGCGCCGGATGTCGATCTGGATCGCCTGGCCCGGGAGACACCAGGTTTCTGTGGGGCGGATCTGGAGAACCTCTTGAACGAAGCGGCAATCCTCGCCGCCCGGGCCGGACGCCAGGTTATCACTGATATGGACCTCGAGGAGGCAATAGACCGCGTTCTCGCCGGACCGGCCCGCCGCAGTCGCCTGATCGGTCCCCGTGAGAAGGAGATCACTGCCTATCACGAGGCCGGCCATGCCCTCGTGGCCCATTCGCTCAAGTCGGTCGAGGAGGTGCACAAGATCACCGTCGTGCCGCGGGGCATCTCGGGCGGTCACACACGCCTGCTCAACGCGGGTGACCGCCAGCTCTGGACCAGGTCCCAGCTGATGGATCACCTCACCTTCATGCTCGGTGGGATGGCCGCAGAGGACTTGATCCTCGGGGAGACCACGACTGGACCGGGGAGCGATCTCGAGCAGGCCACTGATACCGCACGGCGTATGGTCTGCGCGTTTGGCATGAGTGATGTGGTCGGGCCGGTGGTTCTGGGCCGCTTCGAGGGGCTAGGGCTGCATCCGCGCGAGGGGGTGGAACGACCGGTAAGCGAAGCCACCGCAGCCCAGGTGGATCGCGAGGTGCGCCGGCTAGTGCACGAGGCCTTTGTTCGAGCGCGTCAGCTTCTCGAGGGACAGCGGCCGGTCCTGGATCGGGTGGCCGCCGCGCTCATGCAGCATGAGACCCTGCAAGGCGATGTACTCCGCCGGATGCTCGGCGGTGAGGATGTGGGGACAGAACTGCTGGACCAGCCGGTTACTCCCCCGGATCCCCGATCGAGTTCCTCTTCGGCCGGTTTTCAGGAGACAGCATGAGGGATGCGCTGGCCGGTTGTCGAGGTGCCGACGGCCGGGGTATGCTGTGAAGCCGTGAGACGCGTACGACCAGGAGGATCCGGATGAGGCTTGAACCCGTTGATGTCATGATTGAGATCCCACGTGGCAGTCGCAACAAGTACGAGTACGATCAGAAGACCAAGCAGTTTCGCCTGGACCGGGTCCTGTTTGCTTCGGTTCACTACCCGACCGACTACGGCTTCGTCATCGGAACGCTCGCCACGGACGGCGACCCCGTCGATGCGCTTGTCGTTGTCCATGAGCCGACCTTCCCAGGGTGTGTGGTAGCATCGCGTCCAATCGGCGTCCTCGCCATGCGCGATGAAAAGGGGCCGGATGATAAGCTCCTGGCAGTGCCAGAGGGCGATCCCCGTTTCCACGATGTCCTGGATGTGGCCGACCTGCCTCCGGGCTGGCTGGCAGAGATCGAGTACTTCTTCGCGACCTACAAGACCCTGGAGCGAAAGATGACCCAGGTGATTGGATGGCACAACTGGGAGGCGGCGCAGCGGCTCATCCGCGACGGCCGCGCGCGCTTCCTGCAACAGCAACAGGCATCATAATACGCCGTACGGACCTGTCCTGGGTCCAGCCGTCCTGGCGCGAGGAGGGGCGCCGTGATTGCCCTGCCGCACGATCTCCTGCATCCTCGGTGGGCGGCAGTCATCTTCTGGACGACGCGATCGCCGCACCATCAGTCGTCGCCCGCGTGCGCGGTGGATTGTCTCGAGATCGGCGGCCCTGCGGACCTGGTTCTAGCGGTTGCCCGCGCCACCGGGCGGACTGCAACCGAGGTGGAAGAGCGCCTCCTCCGCGGGGCACGGTGCCTGATTGCACGGGTCGGGGATGACATTGCATCGGTCTGCTGGCTGTCCCGGTCGCCCGAGTGGCTCCAGGAGATCAACTGTGTCTTCCGTCCACCTGAAGGTGACCTGTATATCTGGGACTGTTTAACCCGCCCATCATTTCGCGGTCGTCATCTCTATCCCACCTTGCTGGCCGCGGCCGCTGACCGCTGGCGCCGGGACGGGGGCCGCGGTCTTTGGATCGCGACGCGGTGGGACAACTGGCGGTCGGCTCGGGGGATTACCCGTGCCCGATTCCGCCCGGTTGGCATGGTTATTGGAGCGCGCTGGCTCCTCGTCCGTCGCTGGTGGATCCTCGGTGCCCCGGGTGCGCCGGCGCACCTCGTGCGAACGCTGAAGCAGGCGATCCAGCCCGGGCCGATGCGTCGGTCATCCAGACCGGATCAACTGGTTAGTGGCCTGCAGTCTGCCCGGCGATGAGACAATCCGATCCTACACGCGCGCGAGGTTGAGGACCGGCAGGGGCTGCCAGCGTGGACGAGCCGGGCCAGGCTCCTCACCGCCGACCACGGTTCCCTGGAGCGACCATGGGCTCGCCCGATCGATCCGCACAACTGCCAGCTTCCCCCACCAGTTCCGGGGATCGCTGAAGAACACGAGCTTGTTCGTTCGGGTCCGGCCCTTCCACTTCCCGTGCTCCTCGTCCTCGACCAGGATCTCCTGGTCAGTGCCGATCAACGCTTGGTTGATCTCCAGGCTAATCCTCTCCTGCAGGGCCTCGACCCGGTGGAGCCGTTCCTTTTTGACTGCGCGTGGGACATCATCGGGCATCTGGTCGCCCGCTAGGGTACCCGGCCGCGGTGAGTACATAGCTACATGGACGACATCAAACCGGATCTCCTCGATCAGGTCCAGGGTCCGCTGGAACTGCTCTTCCGTCTCCCCCGGAAAGCCGACGATGATGTCTGTCGCGATACTGCACGATGGAATGCGCTCCCGGATCCGTGCGACGATCCGCCGGTACACGTCAACAGTGTAGCCACGCCACATCGCCTTGAGGATGGCATCATCGCCTGCCTGCACCGGAATATTGATGTGCTCGCACACCTTGGGGAGACGGGCGACGGCATCGAGAATGCGGTCGGTGAAGTCTCGTGGGTGGGAGGTGAGGAAGCGAATACGTACGAGCCCGTCGATCTCGCTGAGTGCTTCGAGGAGATCGGCGAGATCGCGCCGCTCCGGGCGCAGGTCCCGCCCATAGCGATCCACAATCTGGCCAAGGAGCGTCACCTCGCGGGCCCCTTCAGCGACCAGGCGCCGCGCCTCGGCGACCAGCTCCGGAATGGGCCGGCTGACTTCCCGCCCGCGCCGGAACGGCACGATGCAGTACGTACACCGCCGGTTGCATCCCGTCATCACAGGAAGCCAGCGCGCAACTGGGAACGGACGGTGCGGGCTTACGATCGCCCCACTGGCGGCAGTGACTGTCGGGGCCAGGCACCCGTCAGAGGACGGGGTGTCGATCGTTGGGTCTCGCTCCGACATGCGCTGGTCAACCAGGTCCAGGAGCGCCTGGGGCTCTGAGGGCGGGAAGAAGACATCCACGTAGGGAAGGCGCCGCCGGAGCATCGGCAAGGTATCCTGGGCGACCATACAGCCGCCGAACGCAAGGATCAGGTCCGGGCGGGCTAACTTCAGCGGACGGAGCGATCCAACCTTGCCATATGCCTTGTCCTCGGCCGCCTGACGCACGCTGCAGGTGTTGAGGACGATAACATCAGCCTGCTCTGCCGAAGGGGCTTCGCTCAGGCCGCGATCCTGCAGCGCTCGGCCGATGCGCTCGGAATCCGCCACGTTCATTTGACATCCGACGGTCCAGATGTAGTACCGCATCGGCTCCCTCTGACTGGTCTTCCAACCGGATTATAGTGGTGCCGCTCCCGAGTCGCAATGGCCGCTCGTCACGGCGCGTGACTTGCGGACCGGAGCAGGCGGTAGACGGCCATCACGGCGGGAGGTGAGACGAGATGATGGAGGCGTCTCCGAACGCCGGGCGACCGCGGCGATACCTGACTGATAGCGACTGTACCGCCCTGGCCGCGAGGGTGGCTGCGAAACGACGCCGGCCCATCGCAACCTATCGACTGCAGTTCAGCCCTGCGCTGTCGTTCGACAGCGCACGCCAGCTGGTGGATTATCTCCGGGAGCTGGGCATTAGCGATGTCTACGCATCCCCTCTTCTCAAGGCGAGCCCGCGCAGTAGCCACGGGTACGACATCATCGATCACGGCTCCCTGAACCCGGTGCTCGGCTCGGAGGAGGATTTCAACCGTTTTGTCGGCGATCTGCGGCGGAAGGGACTGGGTCTGATTCTCGACATCGTGCCAAACCACATGGGCGTTGCTGATCCGGCAAACACCTGGTGGATGGATGTGCTCGAGAACGGTCCGAGCTCCCCATACGCTGCATACTTCGATATCGACTGGAACCCCCTCGCGGCAGGCACGAATCTCGAGAATCGCTTGCTTCTGCCGATTCTGGGCGATCCCTATGGGAAGGCCCTGGAAGGGCAGGAGCTTCGGCTTGTCTATGCTGATGGCGGCTTCTCTATCATCTATGCCGACCACCGGATGCCGATCGCCCTCCGAAGCTATGCCCGGATCCTCTCGAGGGGGCTGGAGGACCTGATCAGTCAGCTAGGTCCCGAGCATGCGCACGTGCTCGAACTGCAGTCCATTATCACCGCCATCGGCCACCTGCCACCCGAAACCGAGACCGAGCCGGAGAAAGTAGTCGAACGGCAGAGGGAAAAAGAGATTATTAAGCGCCGTCTCGCCAGTCTTGTCGACGCCTCCCCGCTCGTGCGTGCCCGGATCGAAGAGACAGTGGCTTCCTACAACGGCAAACCCGGCGACCCGCGGAGCTTCGATGCCCTGGACGCGCTCCTTGATGAGCAGTGCTACCGGCTCGCTTACTGGCGCGTCGCGACCGAGGAGATCAACTACCGGCGATTCTTCGACATCAACGAACTGGCGGCGATCCGAGCCGAGTCGCCGCAGGTGTTCGACGAAACGCATCGGCTGGTGCTCCGGCTCGTTCGCGAAGGCAAGGTAACTGGTCTGCGCGTTGATCACGTGGACGGCCTGTGGGATCCGCGCGGCTACCTGCGGCGACTCCAGGGGCGTGCCCTGCTGGAGCTCTGTCGGGAGCTACTCGACCGGCGCTTTGGTGACGCACCGGAGCGTGCCGCAGCCGAGCAGGATCTCCTGGCGTGGTTCGAGCGCCAGGTCGCGACCAGCCCTCATGCGCCAGAGAGCCAGCCGTTCTACATCGTGGTCGAAAAGATCCTCGGCGCGGACGAGGCTCTGCCGCCAAGCTGGCCAGTAGCCGGCACGACTGGTTATGACTTCGCCAATCTCGTGAATGGTCTGTTCGTCGACCCACAGGCCCAACGTTCACTCACGCGTCTCTATACGTCCTTTGTTCATCTCCCCCCCTTGCCGTTTTCGGAGGTCGTGAACTCGACCAAGAAGATCATCATGCTGATCTCCCTGGCGAGTGAGGTGAATCGGCTCAGCCATCAGTTAAAGCGGATTGCGGCGCGCAATCGCTGGTATCGTGATCTCACTCTGAACAGCCTGACCTACGCGATTCGCGAGGTGATCGCGGCCCTCCCGATCTACCGCACCTACGTGACCGAGGATGATGATCTGCTCGATTCTCACGATCGGCGTGCGATCGAGGAGGCCGTCGCCGAGGCGCGTCGTCGGAATCCGCGGACCGCGGCGGCTATCTTCGACTTCATTCGGCGCGTCCTGTGCCTCGAACTCCCGGAAGACGCGGGGCCTGAGGAACAGCTTCAGTGGCGCCGCTTCGTCATGCGCTTCCAGCAGACTACTGGGCCGGTTATGGCCAAAGGGGTTGAAGATACCGCCTTCTATGTGTACAACCGGTTGCTCTCGCTGAACGAAGTCGGCGCTCATCCCGACGAGTTCGGCATCTCTCCATCACTCTTCCATCAGAAGAACCTGGAACGGTACCGGAGCTGGCCGGAGGCGATGCTCACTATTTCGACGCACGACTCGAAGCGCAGTGCTGACGTGCGAGCGCGGTTGAACGTGCTTTCGGAGCTACCACTGGCCTGGCGGGCGGCCGTGCTTCGCTGGAGCCGCCTCAATCGGCCGCAGAAACGCCTGATCGGCAATGATCTGGCTCCTGATCGGAACGAGGAGTACTACTTCTATCAGACCCTCCTGGGAACGTGGCCGCTCGATCTCTCCGCGCCGGGCTCGTTCGATGCCTTTCGCACTCGGATTCGGGAGCATATGCTCAAGGCGCTGCGCGAGGCTAAGGTTCACACGAACTGGGTGAACCCCTCTCGTGCATATGAGGATGCCGTGCTGGGATTCATTGATGATGTGCTGGGCGGCCCGCTGGATGTAGGTTTCCTGCGCGACTTCCAGGCCTTCAGTGAGATTGTCTCGTTCTTCGGCATGATCAACTCCTTGTCCCAGATGCTTCTTCTGCTGACCGCGCCTGGTGTTCCCGACATCTATCAGGGGGATGAGCTCTGGAACTTTAGCCTGGTGGATCCGGATAATCGGCGGCCGGTCGATTTCGCGCGGCGCCGTTCTCTCCTGTCGGCGCTGGATGCACAGTTGGCTCGTGTGCACAGAACATCGGTCGATTCGAGTGCCGACGGTGCGCGCCCGGGCGAGGGTACAGCCGGGCAGAAGGAGACGCTCCGAGACCTGGCGGCCGAGCTTCTCCGACATTGGCGTGATGGGCGGATCAAGCTCTTCCTGGTGCGGACTGCTCTGGCAGTCCGTCGGAGGAATCCTGATGTCTTCCTCGACGGCGAGTACCGCGGCCTGGACGCAACCGGTGCCTACCGGGATCATCTGGTAGCCGTCGAACGGTCGAATGGCAGGACCAGCTTTCTCGCGGTTGTTCCCCGGCTGGCGGTGTCGGTGACTGGTGGGGCTACTGTGCCGCCAATCGGCGGTATCTGGCAGGATACCGCGCTTCCGGTGCCCAGCGTGGAGCCGGGCGCCCGATACCAGAACCTGTTCACCGGCGAGATCGTGATCGCCGGAGAGTTCGCGGGATGGGCGATCCTGCGTGCTGCCGAGATCCTGTCCTCGTTTCCGGTTGCGCTGCTCCAGCGTCTGGAAGGGCGCGAGAGTGAGGGCTGTGGTCATGGCCGCTAACGAGCACAGACTGATGGACCGACATCAGACTTCCCTTGGGGCCAATGTGGTCTGGGGTGGAGTGGATTTCTCGGTCTGGGCGCCAAAGGCCCGCGAGGTCGCTGTCGAGCTGGTCCACGCCGACGGCATCGAATGCCTTACCCTGGAGCCCCGCGGTGACGGTCTCTTCGGGCGGTACGTGCCGGGGGTCAGCGAAGGCGCTCGCTATCGCTTTCGGCTTGATGGCGGGAGAAGCTATCCTGACCCGT
>DATGMJ010000095.1:0-6309 GCA_035293685.1 Chloroflexota bacterium
ACCAATCTCGGATGCCCAGATTGGCTTGCCAGCATCCCCATTCCGAACCATAATCTCGCGCAGGACGACCGGATGCGAGAAGTTCACGTCATTCGGCTGGGTAAAGCGCCAGTCATCTGGTCCATCGCGCAGGCCATAGGCGTTGGTTGAGAGGATATCGAAATACGGCCGTGCCCCAGCGTCGTACATAGCCTGGAGGAAGAGCGTGTCCGGCATCGCTGTCGCGTCGTTCTGAACAGTCGGCGCCAGTGCGGCGGAGAGAATGACCACCGATGGATCGACCTCTTTCGCCCTCAGATACGCAACGCGCAACAGGCGAACATAGGCAGCCGGATCCGGGCGCTGCCCTCCCCACTCTACCGCAAGGTTGGGCTCGTTCCAGATCTGGTAGTAGTGCACCAGTCCCTTGTACCGCCGCACCACCGTGGCAACGAAGTCGCCGAAATCGTTGACATCGCGCGGCGGCGTCCGCTCGGGAACGCCATCCGCCGACGGCAGCGGCACGGGGCGCGCCCACTCCGGGGTGGTATCGATGCGAAAAATCACCTCAAGTCCACGCTGCCGCGCGAGTTCGACAATCCGGTCGTAATTTGCCCACGCACTCTTGCCGGGCACCCGACGGTCCTCATAGAGCCCCTTCCTCGGTCGTTCGACATTACTCCAGAGGAGCTCCTGCTTGATGAAATGGAAGCCGGCTGCCTTCACCAGGTCGAGCGTGCGTGCGACATTCGCCGTCTCGACTTCCTGGTCGAGAAAAACGTTGACTGCATACGGCGGCACACTTGTATGGGCGATTGGCACCAGGTCGTCGGTCTGGGTCGGCCGAGCAGTCGCCATAGTATACACCGCGAGAATCTGGTTCTTCAGGCGGACGCCGAGGATACGCACCACCAGTCCACGAACCGGTCCCCGACTGATGCCCACGAGCCCGACGCCGATGATCAGCACCAGGATAATGACCACGAACAGGTGCCCGATCCTCCAGCGCGCCGGGCTATGGCACCCGGCTGACACCGGCCAGCTCATGGTAGAAGTCATCCAGTCGCGGAAGGATCACCTGCCAATCAAATCGGCTCCGCACCAGCTCGCGGGCAGAGGCGCCCAGCGCCGCTCCCAGAGCTGGCTCCTCCAGCACGCGTACGGTTCGGTCAGCGAACTCCACGGCAGTCCGTGCCAGGAGATAGTGCTCACCATCGCGCCCGCCGATCCCGGCGACGCCTAACGGCGTGGAGATGACCGGCACCCCCATCGCCATGGCCTGAAGCACCTTCAGCCGAACTCCGCTTCCCATCCGCATCGGTACGATGAGTGCACTGGCTCGATCGAACCACGGACGTTCATCCGGAACGGCGCCGATAATCTCCACACCGTCCAGGCGTGCCAGCCGCTGGTACTCCGGGCGCAGATCTCGCCCCACGATCAGGAGTCGAGCACGCGGTCGGCGCCCGCGAATCAGCGGCCAGATCTCCGCCGTGAACCAGCTGATCGCGTCGATATTAGGGCGGTAATCCATCTTCCCGATGAATAGGAGAGTCTCCCCATCTACCTCTCGCGGTCCGGATGCGTAGCGCCCGGTATCAACCCCATTCGGAACAACGCAGGCGCGCAGTGGAGGATACAGGGCTCGAAGCGCCGCCTCGTCTTCGCCGGAGACGACGACGACGCCGTGCACCGCGCGGCAGGCGCGCTGCTCGTACCGACGGAGACGCCGCGCCTGGATGAACGAGTAGAGTGCAGGTAGCCACTGCCCCGCGCGCATACTGACCCTCCACGCGGAGGCCTGCAGGCTGTATTCGGCGTTGTGCGCGTCCAGGACGACCAGGGGACCGACTCCGTGCCGTCCGGTGCGCGCGCCCTCCCAGAGCCCGTACATCTCCAGGCCCTCGATCTGCACGAGATCGAAGGACGAGCGCTCGAGCCGACAACGAACCTGCTCTACAAAGGCCGGTGACCACAGTCGCCGCGCCAGATCCGGTTCGAGCGAGACGAACAAGGTCACCATACGCTCGGGGAGTGTCCACCGCGGGGGAGAAAGGATGACCACCTCACGGGCGTACTCCTGAAGCACCCGCATCGCCGCGGTATCGGCGGGATTGCCGAACGCGACAAGCGAGACCTCGTGCTGCCGGCTCAGCCAGCGGAGGAGATAGAAGTTCCGCAATGCTGCCCCGTGGTCCGCCGGGAAAGGCGCGCGCGGGGCAAGCATCAAGACCCGCATGCCATTGCCTGACGATACACCGCCAACGTCTGCCGTGCCGCAGTCAGCCAGTCGAACCGACTGGACCGGCACCGCCCGCGCGCACCCAACTCGCGGCGGAGCGTCGGATCATCCCACAGGCAGGCGAGGGCCTGCGCGATCCCCTCGACATCAGTCGGCTCGACGAGAAGCCCCGCATCACCGATCACCTCCGGCAGTGCCGCCACATTGGCTCCAACCACCGGACACCCGCGGGCCATCGCCTCCAGCGCCGGCAGGCCAAACCCCTCGTAGAGCGATACCAGGACCAAGGCGATCGCTCGGTCATACAGCGCAACAAGATCCTCACGCGTTACTCCCCCGAGGAAGCGAACGGCATCCCCGAGCTGGGCGGCGGCCTGATCAAGGTCATCCACGAGCCAGCCGCGCTGGCCGGCCAGCGCGAGCAGTGGGCCATGCGGGCCGGTACGCTGTCGAAAAAGCCCAAATGCCGTTATCAGGCGCATCAGATTCTTGCGGGGCTCCAGAGTGCCAACGAAGAGGAAGTACGGCCGATCGAGCCCGAAGCGTTCGACCAGCCGGCGCGCCGATCCATCGGGCGGCAGTGTCCTCAGGATCGGATCCACCCCTTCGGCAATCACGGCGATTTTCTCAGCACGCGCCCCGGTCAGCTCCAGGATGTCGCGGCGTGTTGCTTCAGACACGGCGATGATCCGATCCGCCTCGCGCACTGCACGGTAGACCTGGCCGTAGTAGCGGCGGCTCTCGGCGGTCAGCAACTCTGGAAATCGCAGGAAGGCGAGATCGTGAACCGTCACCACGCGCGCCCATGCCGCTCCCAGCCGTGCCGGTGGAATGAAGTCCGGGCTGTGAACAACATCGACCGACAGCCTTCGCAATTCAGCACCGAGTGTCCATCGTTCGAACCGGTGATGGCAGGGCGTCCAGACCACGTAGTGCCGAAATGGGCCCATCAGTCGGGACTGGTGATCGCGACGGCTGACCAGAACGACCACTTCGTCATTGGCGCCGGCGACCTGGCGGAATCCCTGGAGAAGACCGCGGATGTAGGTCGCCGTTCCGCCCTGCTGATAGGCGAGAAGCCGCGCGTCAATCGCCACTCGCACTCCGGCGCCCTCGACGACCTGCCTCCGCCCGCACGGATCCTGTAACGCCGGGGCGATTATAGCATATCAAGGGACCGCTCTCGTGAGAGAAAGGCGTTGCATCACGGGGGGACTTCAAGTATAATTCCTCTTGTGAGCGCCTGTAGCTCAGTGGATAGAGCACCGGCCTCCGGAGCCGGGTGCGGGAGTTCGAGTCTCCCCAGGCGTACCGCAAAATCCCCTACTATGCGTAGGGGATTTTTCCTTTTGCACCCGCTCTCGTGGCTCACATCCTGACCGCATGCGCCCTTCGTGATGTTGTCACATGTGGTCAGGCCTGCTCGCCCACCCAAGACAAAGCCCGCCAGTCTGCAGACTGGCGGGCTCTTGCGTGTGCCCAGTATCAGGCAATGCGCGCGAAGAGGATGCCGAGCTCGTACAGAAGGTACAGTGGGATCGCGACTAGGGTTTGATTAAACGGGTCAGGAGTTGGCGTAATCGCCGCGGCGATGATGAACACCGCCAGGATGGCGTACTTCCGGTACGATGCCAGACGTCGCACATTAACGATATTCACCTTCGCGAGCATGTAGATGATCAGCGGCGTCTCGAAAGCTAGTCCGAGCCATAGCTCGATTGTCGTGACGAAGCCGATGTAATTGCTGATCCGAATGAACGGCTGGGCAACATTGCTGAAAGTCAGGAGATAATGCGTCGCAAACGGCAACACGACGAAATAGCCGAACAGCATCCCGGTGATGAAGAGGATGCTGACCAGCGGCAAGAGCGTGATGACGATTCGCCGCTCCTTCCGAGTAAGCCCCGGTCCCACAAAGGCGAAGATTTCATACACGAACACCGGCATGGCCAGCGCAATCCCCGTCATGATCGCCACCTTGAAATAGGTGGTGAACATCTCGGTCATATCGGTGAAGACGGTATTGAAGTTCGCCCCGGCCGGGCGCAGGAGCAGGTGGAAGACGGGATCGGAGAAGAGAAGGCCGATAACCGTTCCAATCACGAGAGCAATCGCACAGACCGTCAGTCGAGCGCGGAGTTCCTGGAGATGCTCGACAATCGTCATCTCCGGACCGCCGACTTCCTCCTCCTCCCCCTCCGGTCCGGCCAGCACCCATTCCTTGAGCTTCTCAGCAACCGTGCTCACGGATGATCACCATCTCTCCCCCGGCCTGGTGCTACCGACGCCAGCTCAACAGACGCGTCGGCCTCATCTCCGCCAGCGGGTTGCTCCTCTCTCATCACCGTCTCCGACGACAGAGCGACAACGCCCATCCCGCTTTGCAAGCCACTGTCTTCCGCGCACTGCTCACCGTCCCCTGAGGACGCCAGCGGGCTGCTATCCGGCGCACCATCCAGAGTCCGCGGCACCCCGTGCGTCCAGTCATCTCCAATCGTCAGGGAATCGTCGAACACGGCACGCCGACGGGACACCCCATCACCATTCAGCGCCCCGTGGGTCCAGTCATCGGCGATGTAGTCGTAATAAGGTGGGTAGAGGAAGTAGGAACTTCGAATCGGCTCGGCCGGGGGTTGGACTACCGGCGGGGCAGCCGGTGCCGGCAGAACCTCAGCCGGGGCGGTATCGGCGGCTGGCGTCGGCACCGGCGCCGGGGGCGCCGGTTCATCGGTCAGCGACAGGGCGCGCTGGATCTCATAGAGCGGATTCTCACCGGCGAACTGGGCGGACAATTCCTCGGTCGCCCGACGGAACTCCCGAATCCATCGGCCGATCGAGGCGGCGACCTCCGGGATCTTCTCCGGTCCCAGGACCACCATCGCCACCAGCAGAATCAGCAACAGTTCGCCCGGCGACAGGCCGAATAAATTCACCGCTTACTCCTCGCACGGAAACCCGCGGCGACCGCCCGGCCGACGACCGATTCCGTGGCGTGGTCCGCGACCGCCCTGTGCGTATCAGGCGGTACGCCCGCCTGGGCAGGACCGCTTAGAGCTGGTGCTCGGTAATATAGTCGACCGCGTCCTGCACCGTGTGGATCTTGGCGGCGGCGTCGTCGGAGATCTCCATGCCAAACTCTTCCTCCAACGACATGATAAGCTCGACCAGATCCAACGAGTCGGCGTTGAGATCCTCAACGAACGCTGCGGACGCCTGCACCTGGTCCTCGTCAACGCCCAGCTGCTCCACGATGATCTTCTTCACTTTTGCGAAGACTTCGTCAGACGACATCCTGTCACCCCTGCCTGGACTCCTGGGAAGAACGGGTTTTCTCTTCGCTGCTATTCGGAGTTCGGCGCGATTCGCCTATGGCGATCGCTAGGCCTGCTGCCCTCGACCAGCCGCCACCGTCCCGAGGACGCCATTGACGAAGCGGCTGGAGCTGTCACTCCCGAAGATCTTGGCGATTTCCACAGCCTCGTTGATTGCGGCCTTCATTGGCACGCGCCTATTATCAAACAAAAGCTCATAGATTGCAAGGCGAAGGACATTCTTGTCCACCGGCGGCATCTGCTCCAGCGGCCACAGCGGGGCGGCCTGGGCCAGGATGCGGTCGATCTCGGCTCGATGCTCGACGACACCCGCCACGAGCTGCCGCGCGTATGCGGCATCCACCTCCCCGGCCTCCCCTTCCGCCAGATTCCGCTCAAGGACGGCCAGGGGATCATGGCCGACCAGATCCGCCTCAAACAGCGACTGCATGGCGACGATCCGGGCCTGGCGCCGCCGACGCGGTGTCAGGCCCGCGTCTCTCTCGCTCACGGCATCTGCACCAGGACATCGACCGTTTCCTCATCCTCCATGGGAAACACGCGCAGCGCGGACGCGATGCGCCGGACCAGCCCACTCAGAACCCGCCCCGGAGCAAGCTCAATCAGCAGATCGGGCGCGAAGTCAACCAGCCGCCGCATGCTCTCCGTCCAGCGGACACGTCCGCACAGCTGATCAACCAGCTCCACGCGGATCTCCGCCGGCTCCTGAATCGCCCGCGCGGAACAGTTGGCGATGACCGGACAGACTGCGCGGTG
>DATGMJ010000096.1:0-11591 GCA_035293685.1 Chloroflexota bacterium
CAGTGTTGAAGACATAGACCCACGGTGCCTTCTCACTCGACGGGGTCTTTCCGCCAGCCGACGGGGTCGCCGCAGGGCGCGAGCCTGCCGTGGGCGGCGGACCGCCAGACGCGGCCCGACAGGCCGCAAGCATCAGCGCGGCCAGGCCGCCTGCCGCAGCCTTGAGCACCGTCCGGCGACCGAGCAGACGGGACAGTGCATCAGCGATCGCATTATCATAGGGGCTGGTCGGCTCCGAGACAACCGGCGCCGGGGTGCACGCGGGCTGACCGTCCGCGCCAAAGGTTGCTGTTCAGAACGGGCTGCGAATCGGAGAGATATTTCCGGAGAATGTGCGTCGGTTCACCCAGCTTGCTCCTCGCATTCAATCTAGTCCAGACGCCCGGCCGCTGATGATCCGGTCCCTCTGACCGCGGAGCAGACGCTCACTCAGGCAGAGACAGCGCCGCAAGCTGCTCGTTCAGATGCTTGAGCAGATCGGCCGGCTTCCGGGTCGGGTCAGCCGCACGTTGGAGAATGATCCTCCATTCCGACGGTCCAGCCGCTTCGAGCCGAGCCTCGTAGCCCAGCTTGGCCGCCTCCCAGGGAATCGTCGAAAGGGCCGGTGGGTGATCGGTGAGCACCTCCAGCCCCTCTCCTTCCGGTAGCTTCTTCAGGGCTTCGACCGCCCGCATCATCGGGTAGGGGCAGATCTCGCCCCGAACGTCAAGTTGCCGCACTGGATACCTCCCCGCGCGGCCCGGCCGCGTCCGCCGTGCCCGCGCGATTTATCCTCACAAACGCTTGATGATCTGCACTCCGAGACCCGCCCCGCCGAGGAGCCCCACGCCAAAGATCCAGCCATTCAGGCCGAGTGACGGGATAGCCGAGAAGAACGCACCAATCGTACACCCGGCAGCGATCCCCGCTCCGTAGCCCATCAGGACTCCACCTGCGAGGGACTGGGCGTAGCGCACCGGCTGGCGCGGCAGGCGGAGCTTGAACTCGTTGGCATGGAGCGCCGCGACGAACGAGCCGATGACCAGCCCCCCATCGAGCATGGTGCCGGTCGACACGGGGCTCGCGGTCGGATCGTAGACCAGCAGACAGCCGGCGAGGTTACTGGCACCGAGCAGTGGCGGCGCGATGATCCCTCCGAGCGCCGCGATCCGATTGGCCCAGTTCGAGAGTTCGCCAGTCACCCCGAGGGGATGATCGAACAGGAAAACGAAGATGTTCAGAATCGCCAGGGCCACAACCCCACTGGTGAATGGCCAGCCGGAGCCAAAAACAGTCCGGTAACAGCGGAAGGCCCAATCGCGGAGGCTCAGGACGGGCGCTTCAGCGGCGCGCCGCGTTGGAAGGACTGGCCGCGGGCCGGAACGCAGATCCCACCAGAGCGACAACAGGTACAGTCCCCCCAGCACGCCAACCGTCACGACCACCGCCCCACCGTAGCCCAGCAGGCCGGGGAGCCAGATCACTGGCGCATGCTGGCTGAACGTTGTCCACCACCAGTTCCAGTGCTGGGTCGCAACGACAAGGCCCAGCAGGATGCCAGCCAGAGCAACCAGCGACCCGACATAGCCCTCACCAATACGATAGAGGGTCCCAGAGACACATCCGCCGGCCAGAACCATTCCGAGACCGAACAGGAGGCCGCCGACGATGAGCTGGACACTCGCGGGCATCAGATGCGCCTGGTCCGGCAGTGCACCGAACCCCGGCGTGGGCACCGCCCGCTCCTCGATCAGGGCAAAGCCAACACTCGCCACCGCCAGACCCGCCAGGATCGCCCGCAGGTTCCGTCCATCGCGCATCAGGAAGAGGTCTCGGAAGGCCGAGGCGAAGCAGAGGCGGCTCCGCTGCAGGATCACCCCGAAGGCCAGCCCGAAGGCCCAGTAGACGGCCAGGCCGCCGTTGACCAGGCTTGCCCAGACAAGCACCCAGACCACCAGAACAACCGCCAGGGCCTTCGCGAGGGTACGCTGGCGCGGCAGGGCCTGTGGTTGGACCGCCAGAGTAGACACGTCGATAGTCCTGATCACCAAGAAATTATCCAGTCAGCCCCATTATAAGCTATATCGATGAACTTACTCAATAACTTCTCAGAGTAGTTTGCTCGGGAAATCCGGACGCGCAGGCGGGTTGACAGCGAGATTATTGCTTTTCTATAATCCGCCTACCTCGACTGCCCGGGTGAGAGGCTGGTGCCCGGCTCGCAAGCGGGCGCGCTCGCTCGGGCGAGGACCAGGCGCCCCCACGCGCTCTCAACAGTGCATCCACGGAGGTCGTGATCGTGGCATTGTTTGCACCCGAGCAGGCAGACGCTCTCCGGACCAATCGATCTCGCTCCAAGCCTGCCGTCTATCGGCTGATCCGTGCTGGCGTGACCGCCATCGCCCTCGGAGCGGCAATGGTGACCCCGGCGTTCGCCGAGCAGCCGATCCTCTACACCGTCCGGGCAGGAGATACCCTGATCGGGATCGCCGAGCAGTTCAGCGTGCCAGTTGATAGCCTGGTGAGCGCCAATGGGCTGAGCGATCCTGATCGGATTATCGCTGGCCAGACGCTGCGCATTACCAGCAGCTCCTCAGCGATGGGATCATCCGCCGGCGGGGGCGCGAGCGGATCGCCGGAGGTTCCCCACGGACACACCGTCTGGACCACCGCACACTATCCCGCGTTCGCGATCACGCCCGATGGAATCGTCGTCCGAACCCTGTCTCCCGATCCACCTCCGCCCAAGATCATTGATGCCCCCTACCACAGCCAGTTTGATGGGAGCATCTGGGCCGAATCGAACTGCGGGCCAACCGCCCTCTCCATGGCGCTGGGTGCGCTGGGCCTGACCGTGGACCAGATTACCCTCCGTCAATACGCGAACCAGCAGATGGGCGCGGCCGCCAGCCCGTATAACGGAACAACGTGGGAGTCGCTCGCGTACGCGGCGCGCAAAGCCGGGGCCAAGGTGTCCGGTCTCTTCGCCGGCCAGCAGTACCGCACGTGGACCCTGGCCGATCTCAAGACCGAGCTGGCCAAGGGCCACCCGGTCCTCTTACTGGTGCGCTACTGGGATCTTCCGGATCACGCCGGCAGTTCCTTTGCGGGCGACCACTACATCGTCGCACTTGGTTTCGACAACGACGGCAACCTGGTCTATCATGACCCGGCATTCCACGGCGACGGCTCCGACCGGACGATCAGTCCGTCCGCCCTCAACCGCGCCTGGACAAACACCGCTGTCGGTCTCATCCGAACGGCCATGGCGGTCTATCGGTAGAGCCGCCCGGGGCACGGCGGGAGGCTTCCGCGAGATGCTGATGCCTCCTCCCCGGGGCGCTCGATCCGATTAGCGTTCCGTCTGCACTGTCAGCCCGTTCTCTCCGGCCGTGATAATGATCGCACCATCCTGGTCGGTCCGAAGAACTGTCCGTCCAGCCAGCAGGTCAAGTGTTCCCGGAGTTGGGCGACTGAAGCGGCTCGCGGCACCCGCGGGAAGGATGATGATGCTCGGATTGACCCGGGCGAAGAAGGTCGGGTCCACCCCCCAGCGCGCCCCGGTCCCGGCGAGCTTCAACACCTGCGCTGAAAGGGGCACGCCCAGCGCGGCCAGATGCGCCTGATCGGCTGGATCGCTACTGATCCACAGGATCATCGCCCGGCCGAGGAGCAGGCGAACCGCGAGCGTGGAAGGTGATCCATCCAGGCGGGTGCCCGCAGCCGGGTGATCGAGCGGATAGATCTCCAGGCTATCCGTCTCCCCGACGCGGATGCGCAGGCCCGGTTCAGCACGCAGGATCTCGGTTCGAGCGGTCCGGGCCGCCTCCTGCAGGCGATCCCGGCTGACGACGGCGCCGCCTCGCGACGGGACGATGACCCGCCGCATCTCAAGCCGCCCGATCAGGTCGGTCAGCTCGGCCAGCTCCCGGTCATCCCCGAGCGTCAGCACGCTCAGGGCAAGGGAGCGATTCCAGAAGGGAAGCATTGGTCCTAGGGCGCGGGCCGCCTGGTCTGCCCCGGCATCAGCCTGGATGTAGATGTGTGCGCCGCTGGCCGTCTCGATCAGCGCCGCGTCGCCCATCCCCACCTCCAGCATAGTGATCCGCTTGCTCAAGACCGGCGGAGAGACGAGAATCGCCCCGGCCAGCAGGCAGGGGAGCACGAGGGCCGGGACGAGGAGGCGGGCTGGCACAGTCGCGGTCGCGCGGCGCCAGAGATCGGCAAGCGGCAGACCGGGGCCGGTGAGCGGATTCGGCCGCGCAAGGACCACCAGCCCCAGCACGCCGTAGACAGCCACAACCGCCTCGACCCCCAGGCGTGGGATCGCGAGCGCGGCGCCGGGAAGTGCGGCCGCGCCGTGCACAACCCTGATGATCACCGTCAAGGGAATCCAGGCCAGCAGCCCCAGGAGATTTCCCACGACCGGCACCAGGCTCCCGGTCACAGCCGTCAGCGCTGAGAGAGCAATCGCCAGGGGAAGCAAGGGCATGACCACAGCGTGAACCGGAAGCGAGACAAGCGAGACGTGATTGAACGCGGTGATCACCAGAGGGGCACTAGCAATCTCGGCGGCCGCCGTCGCCCCCAGGGCCTCCCGCACCCCCTCCTGAAGCAGACCGCGATGGCGGGGAAGCCAGCGCTCGACGATCGGTACCAGCGCGGCCAGGCCTAGCGTCGTCACGAACGACAGCTGGAAGGCAAGATGCCACGGCAGAAACGGGTTGATCATCGTCATCAGGAGCGCCGCGACTGCCAGGCCGTTGAGGGTATCTCGCGGGCGGCCGAGCGCCCGCCCGATCAGGTAGAGCGCCCCCATGATCGTGGCCCGGAGCGCGGACGGGGAGGTTCCGACCAGCACGGCATACAAACCGAGGCCAATCACGGTGCCGATCGTTGCCAGCCAGGAGCGAAGGAACAGTCCGAGCACCCCCTCGACAACGCTCGCGACGAGCCCCACCTTGTAGCCGTCAACGGCAAGGATGTGACTGGTATTCGTCCGGGAGAAGTCGTCGGCCAGGGCCGGACCGAGCGTCCGCCGCTCACCCAGGGTGATGCCGCGGGCGAGCCCTGCCTCCGGTTCCGGAAGGGCTCGCGCGAGCGCCGCCGCCGCCCGCCGGCGGGCATCCGCCAGAAGGGTGAGTAGCGATGTCTCGCGGGTGCCGGCGGGCTGGATGGTGGGATGATTGGCGACCGCGAGGATGCCCTCCTGACGGAGCGGCGACCGGTGCAGCGGGAGATCCGGATCGGGAGAGAGGAGCACTCCCTCCAGGAGGATGCGATCCCCCGGTCGATAGGGAACCGGATCGGGGCTCCGGACCAGAATGATCCCACTGGTCGGGAACCACTCTCCTCCCCGCTCTCGTTCGCGCGCCTGGACCGTAAACTCGACGCCTATCCCCGACGGGATTGGGTCGCCTGCGACGATCCCGCGTACGAGGACCGGCGACCGCTGGATGAAGGCGGCGAGGTCGGCCTGCCGCACGCTCTCGCAATAGGCACTGAATCGAACATCGGCGAGGAAGGCGGCCCCCCCGAGGAGCGCGAGCCACCACAGGCGGGGCCGCCAGGCGGCGAGCACAGCGAATACGCCCGACGGCAGGAGGAGATACGCCGGGGGAAGGCCGTCGGAGGCGAGGAGGAGGCCGCCAATCCAGCCGACGGCCGCGATGATGGCGGTCACCGGGTGCGGCGGCCCACGTCAGGCCCTACGACGCCCTGGGCCGCCAGCCGGGCGGGACAGCGGAGTGGCCCTCCGGTCGGGGACGATATCTGCCACGCGCTGCGCCGCATGCGCGGCAGACGGAGCATGCCGGAGGCGGACTGCCGATCTATATAACAGGGTGCCGAACGGAACGTCCGGCGCGGCCAGGCGGTAGGCTGGCCTATCCAGCCGCGCCCTGCTGGGCGGAGAGAGGTCAGACCGGCTCCTGCCTGGAGACAGAACGCCGCGGTTGGTGAGAACGGGATGCCTTCCATCCGCGAGAGCCGTCGGGCCACTCATCGCCATCCCTCTCGATCAAGCAGGGCCAGTATACCCGACAAGGTATTCGGCTGGCCAGCACCTGAGCCGGATGCTGGCCGTGTACAATGAGGATGTATGAAGAGATCATCAGAGCTGTCCCCGGTCGACGTCGCGATCGCGGCGGCCCGCGCGGGTGGGCGCATCCTCCGGCGGGGCTTCGGTCAGGTCCAGCGGATCCGCCACAAGGGACCGGTGAACCTGGTCACCGAGCAGGACCACCGATCAGAAGAGGCGATCATCCGAACTATTCACGCCGCCTTCCCCACCCACGCGGTCCTTGCCGAGGAGCGCGGTCAGGTCGGTCTCGCGGACGAGCACTGCTGGATTATCGACCCCCTGGATGGAACAACGAACTATGCGCACGGCTACCCGGTCTTCTGCATCTCGATCGCCTACGAGCGCCGGGGAATGGTCGAGGTTGGGGTCATTTTCGACGTTCTGCGGGGAGAGATGTTCGTGGGCCAGCGGGGAGGCGGCGCTACCCTGAACGGGCGCCCCATCAGCGTCTCCCGGGTGAGCCGCCTCATCGACAGTCTGATCGCGACCGGGTTCCCCTATGAGCGGGAGCGGATGCCCACCGCGATTGCCCAGTTCCGGCACCTGGCCTACCAGACCCAGGGTCTCCGGCGCGCGGGCGCGGCCGCCCTGAGCCTGGCGTACGTGGCGGCGGGTCGGCTTGACGGCTTCTGGGAGGCATCACTCGCGCCGTGGGACCACGCGGCAGGGTCCCTGCTCATTGAGGAAGCCGGGGGCATGGTGAGCCAGCTCGACGGTCAGCCCTACGCCATCAGTGCTTCTTCTATTCTCGCCAGCAACGGGCTCCTCCACGCTGACCTGCTCCGGGAGATCGCCTGGGCCGGTGGAACCGATAGCGCCAGCGCGCACGGCGGCTGAGCTTACCCGTGGCGCCCATCCTGACAGGCCCTCCGCCGGAAACTGTTGACACGCCTCCGCCGCGTATGGTAGGGTAGGGACGGAGCGCTGGACCCGGCGCTCCGTCAACTGAATAGATGGCCGAATTCCCGGTATGGGAAACGGGGGAACCAGATTGTTGGGGTGAATTCCCGGTTCCCGGGATAGGGTAGCTCTTTCGACCCGAACCCGTCAGCTAACCCCGTAGGCACGCGAGAGAGGATCGATCCCCTTCTTTCGTACATCCCCGATAGCCGCGTCTGGCGATCATCCTCTCACTATCAGGTTTGCGCTGAATAGGCACGCGTGCGCACTGCTGCCGTATAGCGGCGGCAGATCTGGCGTTACCGCGTCTGGTTCCTCTGTCCTCGGCAAGGAGGTGTGGAACGGATATGCCCGAACGTTGACCGCGGCCCGCTCTTTACTCGCGTACCGAAAGGACGCGAGGCGTCACCGCAGCAACGAGGCGAGACGATGGAGCCATAATCCCGGAGGTTTGCTAGCCATGAATATCTGTGTTACGCACTACGCGTATCATCCGGTCACCGGCGGCGTGGAGACCCACCTGGTGGATCTCTGCTCTGAGCTGGCCAATCAGGGGCATGAGGTCCACGCCCTGGTCGGCTCACTGCCGGGACAACCAGACGAACAGTACCAGAACGGCGTCTGGATCCACCGCCGTCCGGAGCTGGACATCGAGCAGGTCCGGAAGCGCAAGCAGGCGGCGGGGATCGACGCGGATATCCCGTGGAGCCCGCTTCAGCAGGAGATCCGCGCGTTCTACCGCGACTTCATTGATCGCTTCCGGATTGATCTCGTTCATGCGCACAACTTCCACCACTTCCTTCCCGAGTATGCCCTCGCCCTGACTGAGCTTCACGATGCGGGAGTCCCGACCGTCCTCACGATCCACGAGATGTGGGGTGAGTTTATCTGCGAGCACCTTCTCGAGAACACCCGGTGGGATGCGATCATCGCAGTGGGCGAGCACGTGCGGCGTGATGTGGTCCGCATGGTCCCAGGCATCCGCAACCTGCACACCGTTCTGCACGGTACCAACCTGCAGGCGTTCCACCCCGGCGTCGTCGACGGGGGGCTCCGCGCCGAACTCGGGCTGATCGGCCGCCCGGTCATCCTCCATCCGGCGCGCATGCTGCCCTGGAAGGGCGTGCACGTTAGCGTTGCCGCGATGCGCCGGGTCATCGCGGAGTTCCCGGAAGCGGCGCTGATCATCACTGATACGGACCAGATTATCGACTGGATTCGCGAGCTCGGCGCCTACAAGCAGGAGATCCTGGATACGATCCAGCGAGATGGGTTGGGGCGGAATGTGATTCCGCGCTCATTCGACTACTTCGATCTCCCGCGCGCCTACGCGCTGGCGGACATCGTCATCTACCCGACGACCGGCGAGGAGCCGTTTGGGCTGGTCCCGCTCGAAGCCATGGCCTGTGCGCGCCCGGTCATCGTGAGCCGGAGCGGCGGCCTCGTCGAGTCGGTGGTTGATGGGGTAACCGGCTACATCATCCCGAAAGAGGATCCCGAGGCGCTGGCTGACCGGATCCTCCACTTGCTTCGGGACGACGCGCTGCGCCGGCGGATGGGACAGGCCGGGCGCCAGCATGTTGAGCGTCACTTCTCGCGCCAGCGCATGGCCGACCAAACTGTTGCCCTGTATCAGGCGGCACTGGCGGCCGGGCGCGAGCGCGCGGTCCATCCGCCAGTCGCGGGTATGCGATCGGGACGGTAACTCCTTACCAGGGAGCTGGCGGCGCGGTGCCGCGCCGCCAGCACTCGCCGGCGGCAACGGCGCCGCCCATTCCGGGCACAGGGACGCCCAGGCAGGGTCACGCATGAACGACCAGCGCATGGAAACCGCAGTGCGGATTCCTCCCGCTCGGCCATCCCCGATCCGGGGGTATACTCTCATCGAGAGCCGGGAGGACGACGCAACGGGCAGGAAACCGGGCCGGGCCGTCGAATCGTGGACCACGGTCCGCTGGCCCTTCTCCCGGCCTGATCACGATCGGAGCCGGGAGATTACCGCGGTGTATGGCATCATCTCTCCCCGGACATGGGGGCTTTCACGCTGTGAGCGGCCACTGCCAGGCCTCGCCGAGTACGGGCTTGACCGCGATGACCTGGAGAATCGCTGCTTCCAGAACACCTACCGATGGCTTCTGAATACCTACGACGAAGAGAGCGGTGCTTTCTTCGGCCACTACAATGCCCGAACTGATTCCTTCGCTCCTCCCCAAAATGTGAATCTGATCGCACCCTGGCAGCTTATCGCGGCGTACGATCGGTACGGCGATGCCGAGCTCCTGGCGAAAGCCGTCCGGGCCAGCGATTGGGTCGAGGAGAACCTCGTCGAGTCGCACCCGATGAGCCTGGTCTGCGGTGGGGTACGCGACAACATCAAGCGCACCGAGGTCTGGGTCAAGTACGCTGCCGATTATGTCACCTTGAATGTCGGGCTCTGGGAGCGCACCCGCGAGGAGCGATTCCTGCGCCGTGCGTTCCAATCGGCTCAGTTCATCCTTCAGGCTGAGTACAACGATTTCGCCACGCGGTACGACGACTGGGTTCAGGAGTGGTCGACCCTGGGATGGCAGTCGCTCGGGCGGGTTATCGAATGCTTCTTCATGCTGGCCCAGGCGACTAGCGAGCGCTGCTGGATTGAGCACGCCGAGAACTGGGGGCGATACGGGCTCACCCTGATTGCCCCGAACGGCTGCATGTACCTTATCCGCAACGCCTATTACAACTCCGACCTGGCCGCGGATGTCCTGCGCGGCTTTACCTTCCTCTATGAGGAGCTCGGCGCGACGGAGTTCCTCTACGGAGCACGCGCCTTCGCCGACTGGCACGTCCGCACCCAGCGCGCCGACGGAGCCTGGCCGCTAACGATTGACCGCCAGGGGAATGTTGTCGCGAATTACGTTGGTCCGGGCGATCCACCCAACATTGCGATCGCCCTGCTCCGCCTCCACAAGGTGACCGGCGAGCCCTCCTACCTTGACGCGGCGATCCGGGGTATTCGCTACAGCGTCGGCCGTCAGGTGGTTCCCGGCTCGGATCACCCGTTCCACGACCGGCCGCGCACCCACTGGGGGCTCTGGTCCTGGGATCCCCACTACGATTACACCATGTCTGGCGACCAGTCGACCCATTATGTCCGCGGGATCTACTTCCTACTGGACTATCTGGCTTCCCTTGACGACGCGGCCTGGGAGGGGCTATTCGCCTACGCCCGGACACGGTAGTCCTGCCGCGCAGCAGCGATCGGCGCCCGCTCTCATCCGCGGATGAGAGCGGGGGAAGAGGCACGGGGAGGGCCAAAGCCAAACGGAATACCCGCGCGGGCAACCTGATTCCCCATCCTCTTGCTAGCCAGTTCGCTCGCTGGAGGCAACGCCCCGCCGCGGCGCGGGAGCGGCCGGCGCGTTGTGGTACGCGGGAGCGGGCACCACCAGCGCTGGTGGCAGGGCGGCCAGACGGAAGCGCATCTCCGTCCCGGTCCACTCAGCCACCAGCTTCTGCCCAGCTGGCCAGGAGCCGGCCAGGAGCGCCCGCGCAAGAGGCTGGTAGAGCTCCCGACGGAGCGCCCGGCGGAGCGGACGCGCCCCGTACTTGGGGTCCCAGCCGCGCTCGATCAGGTAGTCCGCCGCCTCCGGTGCCAGCTCCAGGGTCAGGCCGTGGCGCTCGCTCAGCCGCGCGTTCAGTTCGCCGATCATCCCGTGCAGGATGCGGCGCAGGTCATCGTGCCGCAGCCACTGGAAGACGACGACCGCATCAATCCGGTTCAGGAACTCCGGCCGGAAGTGGCGAGCTAGGGCCCGCTCGACCACCCGGATCCGCTCATTCTGTGGGTCGATCGTCATCGCCGGGGCGATGAAGCCGAGACGGCGGTTCTCAGCCAGGTCGCGCAGCTCGTCTGAGCCGACGTTCGAGGTCATCACGATGATCGTGTTGGTGAAGACGATCTCGGCCTTGCCGTTCGCCAGCCGCATGCGGGCGTTGTCGAAGACCTGGAGAAGCGCCTGGTGCACGGCCGGGTGGGCCTTCTCGATCTCATCA
Source organism: Chloroflexota bacterium (assembly GCA_035293685.1). Taxonomy (GTDB): domain Bacteria; phylum Chloroflexota; class UBA6077; order FW602-bin22; family CADDYW01; genus JADGGD01. Next base: position 10,997 of record DATGMJ010000096.1, read on the forward strand.
AGCAGGAGGATGCCCGGACGGCCCGGCTGCCCCTCAATACGGGCCTTATTGAAGAGGGTCTCGTCCTCCTGGCTCCCGACATAGCCGGGCGGCGAACCCGCCAGGGCGGCGGTATAGTGACTCTCACTCAGCCCACTCATGTCGATCCGGCAGAACGCGTCCGGCTGGCCGTGGATCGCCTCGGCCAGCGCCCGCACCGTTTCGGTCTTACCGACACCGGTCGGACCGACGAAGAGGAGCACGGCCAGCGGCTTGCGCGGGTCATTCAGGCCGGCCTCGGCGATGAGCAGGGTCTCTTCGAGCTGTGCGAGCGCCTCGTCCTGATTAATGATCCGCCGGCGCAGATGTCGCATGACCTCCGTCGAATCCATGGTCGGGCCCGATCCTTTCTGGCGTGACGACGCGTTTGGCGCGACGACGCGATAAATTGACATAATTGAACGCGTCATTATAGCACGCCGCGGACTACCTCGCCAGCCTTCTGGCGAGCAGACGGCAGGAGGGATCGGGCGCTCAGACGCGCAGGTGCGGATCGAGCGCGTCGCGCAGGCCGTCGCCGAGGAAGGTAAAGGCGAGGGTCACCAGGGCAATGCAG
>DATGMJ010000097.1:0-3053 GCA_035293685.1 Chloroflexota bacterium
TTCGGATCCATCTCCGCGATCAACTTCGCCTGGACGCGCGCCTTGAGCTCCTGGGACACCTGGCTGAGATCACGGCCTGTCCCCTCGCGCGGCGCGGGCGGCAGACGCGGCGGCTCGGCTGGTGGCGCCGGGGCCGCCGGCTCGTACCGGACCGACTTCTTGGGATCTTCGATCCGTCTCAGTAGCGACACGTCACCACCTCACCTCATTCCTTGACGGCATCAACCGCCCTCATTCCGCCGTTTTCATTACGCCGTCTTCACACCGGGCTCCGACCGATGAAACGGGAAGCCGAGCCGCAGGCGCGAGATCACGCCCGTCCGTCCGACGGCACCGGCGTTCTCGCTCAGCCCGCCGAGGCGCGCGGCCAGGCTGATCACGTCACGAGCCAGACGGCTCCGGGGCTGGGTTACGACGAATGGCTTGCCTTCATTCAGTGACGAGGTTGTCAGGCGATAGTCGCTGGAGAGCTGCGCGAAGACCGTCTTGCCGAGCGCCTTCTGAACATCAGCCAGGCCGATTCCGCCGGCGCTGTCAGCCCGGTTGACGACCAGGAGCACCTTCTCATTCGGGTACCCCAGGGCGTGCGTGACATCCAGGAGATTGCGAACGTTCTTGATGGCGGTCATCTCGCTGGTGAAGAGGACGATCAGGTGATCTGCGGCATCGAGCGCCCCGAGCATGGTGTCGTGAAAGGACGGGAAGGTGTCGACCACGACGTAATCGAACGCCTCCCGCAGTTTGGTCAGGATCCGCTTGAAAATCTCCGGCGTGATCAGCTCAGCCATCTCCGGCCGCGCCGGCGCCAGCAGGACGCGCACCCCGGTATCGTGCCGGAGCAGGAGATCATCGAAGATCTCCGGATCCAGCGATGAGACGTGGGGTAAGAGGTCAACGATCGTCTTCTGGGGCTGCATCATGAGCATGATGCCGACATCCCCGAACTGGAGGCTCCCGTCGACCAGAGCAACTGTCGCGTCGCAGACGCGGCGCAGCGCGACGGCGAGATTCACCGCAACGGTTGTGCGGCCCACGCCTCCCTTGGGGCTGAAGACGGTGATGATCTTGCCATCCCGCCGCGGCATCACCGCCGCACCCGATACCGCCGGCGCCGCTGGCCCGGGCAGGCGGTCCGAGTGCTCGTAGACCCGCCGAACTGCCTGGATGAGATCCTGGCCGCTGAACGGCTTGACCAGGAACTCCCGGGCGCCAGCGAGCATCGCCTGGCGGAAGAGCTGAACATCATCCTGCACCGACATCATGATGACCGCCGAGCCGCAGCGGCTCTCGCGGATCGCCGCCGCGGCGGCGATGCCGTCCAGCACCGGCATGTTCACGTCAAGGAGTACGATATCCGGCGCAAGCTTCCGCGCCAGCTCAACGGCCTGCTGACCGTCGCTCGCCTGGCCGACCACCTCGATATCCTTCTCGAAGTAGAGGAGCTTGGCCAGGTTGTCGCGGGTATCGGCGATGTCGTCGGCGATCAGGACGGTGACCTTCTTCGACGGGCTGGCGATACTCATCAATTTCCTCGCATGTGGAAGCGATCGATGACTGACCGGAGGCTGACCGGCGTCGTCTGGACGACCTGGTCGTCTCCTGCCGCGCGCAGGACGAGCTCCACCTTCACGTTCTTGGCGTCCTTGAGCGCCTTCAGGTACAGCGCATCCTGGTGGCTCACCCCGAAGGTGACCAGGGCGGTTCCGGTCGGGGCCGTACCGTTTTTGGACGGATCAGCGGTCACCGAGCCGATGGCCAGCACGCGCAGGTCCTGCAGGGCCGTCTGGGAGGTTGCCGGCAGGGTCATCCCATCCGGCAGGCCGGCCGCGGCGGCGTCCTCCTTGCTCGCGGCGTCGATGGTAATGAGAACATCCACATGATCGCCGACCCGGACCGCGCCGGTGTTGACGATGTCCGCGGCGGGGATCGAGATCGCGACCTCGCCCGGCCGCAGGGCATAGGCGAAGCCGCTCCGGCCGGAGGTATCGGCGAGCTGGTCCTTGAGCAGGACCTGACCGACGTGAATGTTCTCAGTGGCCATCTTCCCGATCGCCTGGTCCGTCGTCGTGACCGCCCCGGGCGGGATCGAGCTCACCAGCATCTCGCGCGTGCCCAGGAGCGGCGCCGTGACGATGGTGCGGCCGGGGATCTCCTGGAGAGCGACCACAACCAGGGCAGTGGGCGGCCGGTAGGCGCGCGCCTCCTGGGCAACGCGGTAGACCCCGACGCCGGCGGCGCCGGCCAGAACGAAGCCCAGCAGGATCAGGATGATGCCTGTTCGACGGCCCATGGCGCTGTCACCTCCTCCGGGATTACGTGTCGGGTGAGCCCGGCCGGGCTCACCCGATCGCGAGAAGCCTTGATCGACCGGCTGGCGGACAGCGGACACCGAAACCGAAAGTGCCGTGAACCGTCAGTTCGGTCGTGGCCACTTCTCAGCAGGTGTTGGAATTGTTGGCAGGATTGTTGAGGCAGTTGCTGATGTGAGTGAAGACGTTTTTGACGTCTCCACCCACGGTGAGAAGTAGCCCCACCGCCACGATCGCCACGAGAGCGAGGATCAGGGCATACTCGACGAGCCCCTGACCCGCGATGTCGTCCTTGAGATCCTCAAAAGCGTTGGCGGCCCGCAGGTACCACTCGGTAATCTTCTCTTCGACCGCGTGCATGAGCTAGCTCCTTCCTTCGCAAACCTTCGCAAAAAACTTTGCACTCGAAAACGCGATTCGCCAGATGCGAGATAAGGTCGCGGATAATGCCATAAATGCCGCACTACCCCCCCCGCAGTCTCCTGAGCATCCCCCGGGAGCCTCAGGGGTGATTGGCGAGGCCGTTCTGGATGTTGTTGTACGCCTCGATCAGGCCGAGCCGCAGCCCGATCAGGGCGCCGACGAGCATGATCGCCACGACGGCGATGAGCAGGGCGTACTCGACCAGTCCCTGGCCTCGCTGGCCGTCCAGCGCGTTCGCCGCGCGCAGATAGAGCGCCAGCGCGCCGCCGGCCCCTAGCTTCACCGTCCATCACCTCCTTTCTCCGTGGTCTCGCCGGCCGC
>DATGMJ010000098.1:0-16416 GCA_035293685.1 Chloroflexota bacterium
TACTACATCCGCCAGCTGGCACCGGATGACCTCGCCGAGCGCCTGGTGCCGTTCTATCAGCGAGCGGGGCTCATCCCGAGCGATTCGGTGCCGGCTGCGATGCGCTCCCTTGTCCACCGCCTGGTGCCGCTGATCCAGGAGCGGATCAAGACGCTGGCGGAAGGTCCCGAGCTGACAGACTTCTTCTTCCGAGATGACCTGGTCTACGATCCAGCACTGCTGATTGCCAAGGGCTGGTCGCGCGAGCAGACGCTTGATGCGCTGCGCCAGGCGCGCGCGCGGTTGGCCGCGCTCGCACGTCCGCCAGAAGCCTTCCAGGCCGCGGCGCTGGACCCGGCGATGCGTGCCCTGGCCGATGAACTCGGCGTGAAGACCGGACCGCTGTTCGGGGTGCTCCGGGTCGCTGTTACCGGCCGCACTGTTGCACCTCCCCTGTTCCAAACGATGGAGGTGCTCGGCCCGGTGCGCACGCTGGAGCGGATTGATCGGGCGATCAATCTGCTCGCGGCAGGTCTGCCGGTCGCTGACTGAACCGGTGCTCCCGCGAGCGGGCGATGATCTCGCTCAGGTTCTGCAAGACGTCCTGGGGATCGAACGGCTTCCGAAAATACCGGGCCGCGCGCGCCGCGCGGATGTCCTGGGCCTGAAGGGGAGTGCCAGTGATCACGATGATGGGGAGCGATCGTCCCCACCGGCGGTGGAGTGCGCGGGCTACATCCAGACCGGAGCCGTCGGGAAGCTCCCAATCCAGGATCACGCACAGCGGGCGAGCAGATCCACCAAGCGCCGCGGCGCTGGTCGGGGCACACCGGAATGGGAGCCCCGCCTCTTCAAGCATAGCGCTGTACAGGCTGCGGATCTCGTCGTCATCCTCGACGACGAGCACTTCTCCGTCCACGATGTCCAGCCTCCTGGTCGTCCCCTTTGACGAGGATGTCACTGATCGGTGTGTCGGCTATGCCGCCGCGCAACGGTCCCCAGCTCCTCCGGAGCTGGGCCCGGGCGTTGTGGCCCGCGGTACCCGGCGTCGTCGATCAGCCGACCGATGCCCAAACTTGGTTGAAACTTGGGGTCCAGTATACCAGTATTCGAACAAACCGTCAAAATTACGGGTGATAGCCCGGGGAGGAGCAGTAATGGCAGGCGAGGAGCAGTTCCGGCGGGTTGATGCGGCGCGGCTCGAGCAACTGGTTGCCGATATCTATCACGGCCTGGGCGTTCCATCGGATGATGCGCGTCTTCTGGCGAATGCCCTGGTTGACGCGGATCTGCGCGGCGTTCATTCGCACGGCTGTCGGTGGGTACCGACCTATGCGCGGTCCATTCGGGCGGGGACGGTCAACCTCCATCCAGCGATCCGTGCCGTGCGCGATGATGGCCCGACCTGCCTTCTCGATGGCGATGGCGGCCTGGGACATGTCCTGGCCACCCGGGCGATGAGGCTTGCAATTGAGAAGGCGAAGCGGCACGGGGTGGGTGTGGTGGCGCTGCGCAACAGTCAGCACATCGGTGCCCTGGCCTATTACACGCAGATGGCCGCCGATGCCGGCTGCCTTGGTTTCGCAACGACCAATGCGGGCATTGCCATGGTCCCTCCGGGCGGCCGCGAGAAGATCGTCGGTCTCAATCCCCTTTCCTGGGCGGCGCCCACCGCCCGTCCCTGGTCCCTGAACCTGGATATGGCGACCAGCGTCGTGGCCGGGTCCAAGCTGGGCATGGCGATAGAGCGCGGCGAGAAGATCCCTTTTGGCTGGGCCGTCGATGCCGATGGCAATCCAACCGATGATCCGAAGAAGGGAATGGAGGGCGGCCTCCTGCCCCTGGGCGGACCAAAGGGATACGGGCTGGCGGTCATGCTGGATGTCATGGCTGGTGTGCTCTCGGGCGGACGCTTCGGGCGCGGCCTCGGGATGAAGGGATCTTCCCAGCTGTACCAGGCGATCGATATCGAGCGCTTTATCCCACTTTCCGAGTTCAAGGAGCGCATGGAGCAGCTCATCGAGCAGATCAAAGGCTCTGCCCTGGCGCCGGGCTCGACCGGTATTTTCTTCCCGGGGGAGATCGAGTACAACCTGAAGCAGGAGCGCCTGGCACGCGGCATTCCGCTCGATGCCTTTGTCCGGGGCGAATTGCGGCGCGAAGCCGAGGCGCTGGGGCTCCGATATGATATCGAGATCGAGTAAGAGGCTCACCCGTCTTCCCGATTGCGGGAGGGGCCTGCCCCGGGCTGGTCGTCTCTCTTGCCATTCCCCAGAGCATACGGTAAACTAGGGCAGGCTCTTCTGATGATTGAGTAGCGTAATGGTAAGCGGTATCCGCGCATCCGGGGCGGTCGAATGGCTCTCATGAGCTCTCGGGCGTTGGCCTGATGGCGGTTGAGAATGCAGACACGAGACAGCGGGTACAATCGGTGATGCGCTGGACACCGCAGATGATCGGAACCATGGATGGGGAGAGGGGGCGCGATGGAAGAGGCAGGCTACCAGCTTCGGCTGGCGGTCCCGTCGGATGTCGAAAGCATCCGTCGCGAGATTCGCGTTACCCTCGCCAACCCCGAGGGGAAGCCGCTCCGCAAACGGTATGAGGATGCCGTTCAGCGTCACGAGATGCTGGTGGTGACCCGCTTCGATCCGCGCGAACGCACCGAGGTCATCGCCGGGTTTGTCGAATGGCATACCAAGGTTGACGGCACGATCACCATCCGCGATGCCGGTACAGTGGGGACGGAACCGCAACCGGGCATCCTGCGCCAGTTGATCCGCAGCCTCCTCCACATGTTCGAGCCCCCCTCGGCGACGGTCAAGGTGCGCGCTGATCTGCCGGTGTGGAATACTGTATTCCAGCAGATCCCGGGCTTCCTGCCGGTTGGGCGGGAGTACTCCCGCCCGTACTGGCGGAACATCTGGGAGTGGACGCGCGAGAATGAGCGCGCCGCACTCCGCCTGGCGACCGGTGGACGGCCAGCCGGAGCACGCCGGCGCCGGCCGTGATCATCCCCGACGGAAAAGGCGCTCCAGACGGTGTGGTACGAACCCTCGTCTTGTGGGGCAGGGAATTATGAAGGCGTGCCCGCGCTCCGTGTACGGAGGTACCAGGAGGTCACTGTCTGGAAGCGGTTGGCCGGTTCAAGCATAAGCCCCAGGCTCGCACCATTGAGCGCGGACGGGAGCGCGTAGACATACACCGGGTAGTAGAGCAAGATCGCCGGCTGTTCCTGGGCAAACAGGCTCTGAAACTTCGCGTAGTCGGACCTCCGCTCTTGTCGATCGGTGGCCTGGCGGGCGTCCTCGAGGAGCTGATCGGCGATGCGATTTGACCAGCCAGATACATTCAGCCCATTCTGGATCTGCGAGCTGTGCCAGAACGGGTAGGGGTCCGGATCGGCAGTCGGCGAGTAGATCTCGGTTAGCACGGCATCGAAGCGGTGCGGCGCGAGGAAGTCCTGGACAATGGTGCTCCAGCTGGCGGTCTGGACATCGGCTTCGACTCCGATCCCCCGGAGCTGCCGGCTGATCTCCTGGGCGGTGCGGAGGCGCTCTGGCTCGTTCGCCGCCAGGAGAACAAAGCGGAATGGCTTGCCTTCCTTCTGACGAATCCCTCCCGGCTCAGGGCTAGTCCAGCCGGCTTGGTCGAGCAGGCGGGCGGCCTGGGTAGGATCATAGGTGTAGGCTGACTGCTCGGCGACAAATGCCCACGAGACCGGCATGATCGGTCCCGCCGCGGGCATCCCCACGCCGTTCACTGCTACCTGGATGATCTTCGCACGATCGATGGCGAGATCGAGCGCCCGGCGGACCACGTCATTTGCGAACAGCGCGGACTCGGTATTCAAAATCACCAGGTTCAGGCGCGCGTACTCCGGGCTCTGGAGCAGTGTCACCCGCTGGTCTGCCGCCAGGGCCTGAACGCGATCGGGAGGGATGTTCCCCAGCCCCTGAATGTCGCCCCGATGGAGCGCATCAAGCGCCTCGTCGAAGCTGTCGTAGTACCGAAACGTGAGGCCGGCCAGGTACGGCTTCTTCCCGTAGTAGCGCGGGTTGGGCTCCAGCACGACCTCACGCGGCGAGGCGCTTTTCACCTGGAAGGGACCCGTTCCCACCGGCTGTCCGTTGAAGGTGCTGGCCAGGAGCGCGCGTCCTGTGGTGCCCTGAAGTAGGTGAGAGGGTAAGAGGCCGAGGGTCGTATATTCGAGGAAGGGAGCGTACGGCTCGGCCAGGGTGAACTGAACGGTACGGCGGTCGACGGCGCGCACCGTCACCGACTGCCACAGGCGTGCGATTTCGCGGCTCCCTGGAAAAGAGGGAGACTGGATCTGCCTGATCGTGAACGCGGCATCCTCGGCAGTCACTGGCTGGCCGTCCTGCCAGACAGCCGGTCGAAGGTGGAAGGTGTAGAGCCGTCCATCGGGTGAGATCGACCAGTCGGAAGCCAGATCGGGGACGACCGAACCATCCGGTGCCAGCCGGGTCAGTCCGCTGAAGACAAGCGCGACAATGTCCTGGTCAGCGTTATTGAACGGCGAGAGGAGCGGGTTCAGATAGGTCGGGTGGCCGACAACCCCTTCGACGTAGGTTCCGCCTGCCGCGGGAACCTGCTGGCCGCGCGTCGGTCTGGCCAGGACGCGCTCGACGAGGGCAACGAGGGCAAGGCTGACGCCTGCGGTCAGGAGGTGGCGACGGAGATACCGCGGCACTGCTTCAACTGGCTCGGGCCACGACCACGCTCAACACCGAAATCACCACGAAGACAACCGCGAGCGCGATCGTGAGCTGGAAAAGCGTCTTCTCGATCCCGCGACGGGTGCGGAAGACCGAGGAGTCGCTGCTAAACGTCCCATCAAACCCTGCGCCGCGGGTCTGGAGCAGGAGAACCAGGATCAGGACAATGGAGATGATGATCTCAGCGATGTTGAAATACGTGACCACCTTGGCGACCTCCTCGGATTACCTCTGGATTATAGCACGGCGGCACTGCCGATGAGGGGCACGCCAGGGGCATCCGGCGCGGGGGATCAGCCTGCTAGGGCGCTGATGGCGTTGAGAACCTGCGCTGGGCTGTGATAGATCCCGGCCGGGATCGAGTCGAGCACGGCGAGCAGGTCCGCTGACGCGAAGTGATCCCGCGCGTAGTCGACTAGTTGTGCCCGGTCGGCAGGGAAGTGAGCCTCGCGGAAGAGGTCAACGACCTCCGACGGAGAGAGGGACCGGGCGATCTCGGAGATGGGGCGGGACGGCACGGCCATGGACACCTCCAATGCCCGGAGGAACTCCTTTGCTCCCGGGCATATCGATGCTCCTTAGTCCGATGGCAGTGCATCTCGCATGCCAGCATATCCGCGCAGGCTCCAAGCTGGTCCCCTCTGGTCAATCCTTCCCCCGGTGCGATAAGCTAACGCCGAAGGACGTCCGGTGCGGTCCGCACCGGACGTCCTTCGGGGACGGTCCCGAGAGCCTGCCTCGAATGGATCAGGGGGCCTTCCCGAGGGGAAGGGATCGGACCAGCCAGACTATTGGCGTGCCGTATTTTGACAGACAGCGGGCCGGGTCCTGCTCGGCCGTGTGGAGGGTATGATGCTGGTTGAGGGCATACAGAAAGTGCTGGTCGTGGGTGCCGGGCTCATGGGCCACGGTATTGGCCAGGTTTTCGCCCAGGCGGGCTATGCAGTCGTCCTGAATGATCTTGATGACGAGCGGCTGGGCCGGGCGGTTGAGGGCATCCGCCGCAATCTCGATCTATTCGTGCGCGAGGGGCTTCTGACTGCGACGGAGGCCGAGGCGACGCTGGCCCGCATCACGACCGAGGTTGACCTCCCCCAGGCGGCGCGCGATGCCGATCTTGTGGTCGAGGCGACCTTCGAGGATCTGGAAGGCAAGAGGACGGTTCTGAGGCGGCTGGGAATGCTCTGTCCCGCGCACACGATCCTGACCTCGAACACCTCTGGCCTGAGCGTGAACGCGATGGCGCCCGCAACGAACCGTCCGGATCGCTTTGTCGTCACCCACTTCTGGAATCCACCCCATCTCATCCCGCTCGTCGAAGTCGTGCGCGGCGAGAACACTGCCGAAACAACGATCGCCCGTGTGGTCGCAGTGCTCCGCTCGATCGACAAGGCGCCGGTGGTCGTTCAGAAGGATGTGCTTGGATTTGTCGGGAACCGCCTCCAGTACGCCCTCTTTCGCGAAGCGTTGGGGCTGATCCAGAATGGTGTCTGCACGGCCGAGGATATCGATACCGTTGTCAAGATGAGCTTCGGCCGCCGCCTGACGACTGCTGGTCCTCTGGAGACGGCCGATCTCAATGGAACCGATCTCTTCTTCAACATTTCCCGCTACCTTTTCCCAGACCTGGATAATTCGACCGAGCCTCACCCATTCTTCCGCCAGCTGATTGCCGAGGGGCGTATCGGGGTGAAAGCCGGGCGCGGCTTTCGCGACTGGCCGGGAGACCGGGCCGAGCGCATCCGCGAACGTCGGGATCGGGAGCTGATCCGCTGGCTCAAGCAGGATCGCGAGCAGAAAGAGGCACCATGAGCGCGATGGGCGCGCATCTGCGGCCCGTTGCACTGCTGATCGACGTGGACGGTGTCCTGACCCAGGCGGGCGTGGCCGTCCCCGGCGCGCCCGCGGCGCTGCGCGCTCTTCGCGAGCGGGAAATCCCATTCCTCCTGGTTACGAATACCTCACAGCGCAGCCGGAACGCCCTCGCCCATCAGCTCACCGCGCTTGGCCTCGCGGTCGAGACCGACCGAATCATCACGCCAGCGGTCGCTGCGGCACGGTATCTCGCGGCACATGGCTATCGGGCCTACCTGGCAACACGGGCCGAGGCCCGTGATGACTTTCTGGCGGCGGGCGTTGTCCTCGAGGACGAGCACCCCGATGCCGTGGTGCTCGGTGACCTTGGGGATGAGCTGACCTATGACCGGCTCAACCGCGTCCTGCGGCGTCTTCTGGCCGGGGCTGAGCTGATCGCGCTCGGGCGTACTCGATACTGGCAGGCGCCGGATGGGCCGGCTATTGATGTAGGCGCGCTTGCGGCGCTCTTCGAGGCGGCGGCGGGCGTCCGGGCGCGGGTCTTCGGGAAGCCGGAGCCCTCAATCTTCATCGAGGCGGCGAGTATGCTTGGCGTCAGCCCATCGGCTCTGGCCATGATCGGAGATGATGCCGAGGTGGATGTAGCGGCGGCGCGGCGAGCCGGTCTGGGCGCGGGCATCCTGGTTCAGACTGGCAAGTACCGACCGGGCGATGAGCAGCGCCATACGCCCGCCCCGGATGCGGTCTATCCATCGTTTCCGTCGTTCATCGCCGCCCTTCTTGGAACGCCGATCACTGATCAGTGAGTGGGCATGGTCAGGCTTTTGGGGCCTCGGGCGACAACGTATAATCCGGCTATCCTGGTCCGGGTGATCGAGGAATACATGCGGCAGGTTTCACCATTGCCAGGGTGGGGAGAGCAGGTTCGATGATGAACGCTCAGGAGATGCCATCATATCTTGGGAGGATGCCCGTCCGAAAGTTCCGTTCGTGGCTTCGGTGTATCGAGGGCTGTTCACCGACCTATCCGCTGGATAGCGCTCTCTACCGCTGCCCGATCTGCGGCGGCCTCCTTGAGGTCCGCCACGACCTCGAGGCGCTGCGGCAGCGCAGTCCCCAGGAGTGGATGAAGCTGTTCGACGATCGGTACAAGCGTACCGTCTGGCCGTATGGAAGCGGCGTCTGGGGGAAGAAAGAATGGGTTGCCCCCGAGGTCGACGATGACAATGTTGTCTCATTGGACGAGGGGGGAACCAACCTCTTCTGGGCCGAACGATACGGGCGGGAGCTCGGCCTGGATGATCTCTGGGTCAAGATGTGTGGGAACAGCCACACTGGCTCGTTCAAGGACCTGGGGATGACGGTGCTGGTCTCGGTGGTCAATCAGATGATCCGCCAGGGCACGCGCCCCATCCGGGCAGTCGTTTGCGCCTCGACCGGCGATACGTCGGCCTCACTCGCGGCGTACTGCGCCGTGGCGGGCATCCCTGCTGTGGTTCTGCTCCCGAATAACAAGGTCTCGACGGCACAGATGGTTCAGCCGCTCGCCAACGGGGCGACCGTCCTGGCGCTCGATACAGACTTCGACGGCTGTATGGCGATCGTTCAGCGGCTGGCCGAGGAGCCCGGCATCTATCTCGCCAACTCGGTGAATCCGCTCCGCCTGGAGGGGCAGAAGACGATCTCGATCGAGATCGTCCAGCAGTTCGACTGGGAAGTCCCGGATTGGGTCATCATTCCGGGGGGAAACCTGGGGAATGTGAGCGCCCTGGGTGAGGGCTTCCTGATGATGTACGAGCTCGGGCTGATCACGCGCCTGCCGCGCATTGCTGTTGCTCAGGCCGCCGCGGCCAATCCGCTCTATCTCTCCTATCTGCGGGGGTTTGAGGGAGGCCTGCAGCCTGTCGTCGCCGGTCCGACACTGGCCACAGCGATCCGAATCGGCAACCCCGTCTCCTACCCGCGCGCGGTCCGCATTCTCAAGCGCTTTGACGGCGTTGTAGAGCAGGCGACTGAGGACGAGCTGTCGCAGGCGGCTGCTCGGGCAGACCTGGCCGGGCTCTTCTGCGATCCCCACACCGGCGTGGCGCTGGCGGTGCTGGAGAAGCTCGTGGCCAGGGGCACGATCCAGCCCGGCCAGCGGGTCATCGTTATCTCGACCGCGAACGGCCTGAAGTTCCCGGAGTTTAAGATTCGCTACCACGAGGGGACACTCCCGGGGGTCCGCCCCCTCCTGGCGAACCGTCCGATCGAGCTGCCCGCCGAGTACGACGCGGTCCGGCGGGCCATCTTCGGATGAAGCGCCGAACCGGCGGCCCTTGCATCCCCGCCGACCGACTCCTCTAGGGGAAGTGGAAGAGCTCGAGCCGGTTGCCGTCCGGATCGCGGTAAAAGGCCAGCAGGATCTCCCGATTCACCCCCGGGAGTACCCGCCGTTCCAGCGGAACCTCGGCGTGGTAGCCGGCCTGCTCGAGGTGTGCGCAGACCTCCTCGATGTTCTCCACCGCGATCCCCACGTGATCGAAGATCCCATACGGGCGTGGGCCGGGGTCCTCGGTCCGGCGCGTGAGCTGGATGCCCGATACGAAAACCGAGCGAGGGTCATCGTCGGGACCGATCTTCATCAGAATCGGGAGCCCGACGACCTCGTGGTAGAAGCGGACTGCTGCGCTCAGGTCGCTGACCTTCAAGGCGACGTGATTCTGCTCGGGAATGACGCGGGCGATAAATGGTTCAGACACCGATCCTCCTCAGGAGATCTTGGCCGAGCCGAGTAGGCCGTCGCTTAGCATGATGCGCCGTGCCCTCAGCCGGCTATGGATACCCTAGTATAGCCGCCGCGTGCGATCAGGTCATGACGCCATTCAGCCAGCGGTGGGCCGCGGCCTCGTCGCCGATCGTTACGGCGAATACGGCGGCGAAGTGGCGCAGGAGCACGCCCTCGACCTCGTCACGACCGACCGGCCGGCCGAGAAGACGGGCGAGCGAGGTCACACCCCGGTGTCGGATGCCGCAGGGAATAATATGCGTGAAGTAGCGGAGGTCCGGATCGACGTTCAGGGCAAAGCCGTGGCTGGTGACCCAGCGCGAGACGCGGACGCCAATCGCTGCGATCTTTTCCTCGCCGATCCATACGCCGGTGTAGGCGGGATCGCGCCGTGCCTCCAGGCCGAACTCAGCCAGGGTACGGATGAGCACCTCTTCGATTCGTCGGAGATGCTGGTGAACATCCTTTCCCAGTCGCGCCAGGTGGATGATCGGATAGCCGACGATCTGGCCCGGCCCGTGATAGGTGACATCGCCGCCGCGATCTACCCAGATGATCCGGGCTCCGAGCTGGGCAAGGGTCGCCTCATCGAGGAGGACGTTCTCGGCATGGCCGCTTCGCCCCAGGGTGTAGACGTGGGGATGCTCCACCAAGATCAGCGTATCCGGGATCTCGCCCGCGACGCGCGCCGCTACTGCCCGCCGTTGGATCTCCCAGGCGGCGTCGTAGTCGACGCGCCCCAACCGGAGGAGCCAGCATGGAGCGGGCTCGGCCGCTATCTCGCTCGACGGCTCCGCGCCCGTCTGCGCATTGCGCGGGAGAGCGGGGAAGAACCTAGCGTTCATTGCGCAGCCGGTCCGGAGTGAGCGGGGTTAGGAGGCCGTTGCCCGCTGGACCTGCTCGTGGGCATGGTAGGAACTCCGCACAAGTGGTCCTGCCTCGACGTGGCGGAATCCCATGGCCATGCCCTCGGCCTTGATCTCAGCGAACTCGGCTGGCGGCACATAGCGGACGATCGGCAGGTGGAACGGCGACGGCTGAAGGTACTGGCCGATCGTGACGATGTCGCAGCCGACTGCGCGCAGGTCGCGGAGTGCCTCGCTGATCTCCTCGCGTGTCTCGCCGAGCCCGAGCATCATCCCGGACTTGGTCAAGGCGTCGGGGACCATCTCCTTGGCCCGCCGCAGAACCTCGAGCGATCGCTCGTAGAATGCGCGTGCCCGTACCTTCCGCTGGAGGCGCCGGACGGTCTCGATATTGTGGTTCAGAATATCCGGCCGGGCGTCCATAACTATTCGCAGGGCCTCCTCGGAGCCTCCGAAGTCCGGAATCAGGACCTCAACCGAGCAGGACGGCCGCCGCCGTCGAATGGCACGAATTGTCTCGGCGAAGATCCGTGCCCCCCCGTCTGGCAGGTCGTCCCGTGCAACCGACGTGATAACGGCATGCCGCAGGCCCATCTCATCGACCGCCTCGGCGACCCGTTCGGGTTCAGTCTCATCGACGCCCACGGGAAGACCGGTCGTGACGGCGCAGAAGCGGCAGGCGCGGGTGCAGATGCGCCCGAGGATCATAAGGGTCGCGGTGCGGTGCTCCCAGCATTCGCCGATGTTGGGGCAGTGTGCCTCCTCGCAGACGGTGTGGAGCGAGCGGCTCCGGATGATATTCTTCAAATCGAGGTAATTGGGTCCGGTCGGGAAGCGCACGCGGAGCCAGTCCGGCCGTGGAAGGACCGGGATGGGTTGAACACCAGGCCGATTCACGCTGTCTCTCCTTTCTCCGCCAGAACCGGCTCGGGATAACATCTCGCCAGGATGGCGCTGGCGGTCGAGCGGCTCGCCTGATCCTACTCGAGCGGAGGCCTCAGGGGACCGGACTGTCCGGTCCCCAGGCTTCCAGTCGGCGCCGCACACTCTGCAGGAAGCGTCCTGCGACTGCACCATCCATGACCCGGTGATCGAACGCCAGACAGAGGTTGACACGCGAGCGGATCGCGATCGCCTCGTCCAGGACGACCGGTCGCCGGGTGATGGCTTCCATGGTCAGGATCGCGGCCTGCGGATAGTTGATAATGGGCTGAGAAATGACCGAGCCGAAGGCGCCGGTATTATTGACGGTGAACGTTCCCCCTTCCATGTCGGCCAGGGTCAGCTTCCCTGCCCGGGCCCGCTCCACCAGATCGGCCAGCGCATGAGCCAGCTCGGTGACACTCTTCTGATCGGCACGCGGAATGACCGGCACGACCAGCCCATCGTCCAGCGCGATCGCGACGCCCAGATTAATAGCCCGTTTCAGGATGATCTTCCCATCCGTCCAGGTCGCGTTCACGATTGGGTTTTCCCGCAAACTCTCGGCTGTGGCCTTGAGGACGAACGGGAGATAGGTCAGATCAACGCCCTCGCGCTGGCGGAAACTCTCCTTGATTCCCTCGCGGAGCCGCACCAGGCCGGTCACGTCGGCCTCGATCATGAGCCAGGCGTGCGGGATCTCCCGTACACTGCGCACCATGCGCTCGGCAATGGTGCGGCGTATTGGAGTCGGAATAACAACCTCATCCTGATCGCTGTCGGGCGGCGGCGCAGCGCCGCCGCCCTGACCAAGGTAACGCTCGATGTCCTCGTGGGTCACCCGTCCGCCGAGGCCGGTGCCCCGGATCTGTCGGAGATCAATCCCGTGCTCACGCGCCAGCCTGCGGACCAGCGGCGAACTCCGCGGCACCGTGCTGCCGGGCGCTTCTCCGCCGGGCCGTACGGCCGCTGGGACGCTGGTGGACGGCGGACCAGCCGCGGCCCGTGCCGGGGGTTCTTCTGCCTCCGCCTCTGGAGCCTCCCCCGGCACCGCGATAAAGGCGATCTCTTGACCAACGGCCACGACTGTTCCCTCGGCGGCGCTGATGCGCTCGAGCACTCCCGCGACCGGTGATGGAATTTCGGCGTTTACCTTGTCGGTGATCACCTCAACGATCGGCTCATCCCGCTCGACGCGCTCGCCAGGCTTCTTGAGCCAGCGGCCGATCGTTCCCTCGGTAACCGACTCCCCCAGCTGGGGCATAGTGATCCGCGGCATCTTCACATCCTCGCCTGGAGCCCGAGACCGCGCGCCCGGTGGGCTTTCGTCTGGCCTCGTGATCGCCCGGGGCCCGCAGGCGGCTTCTGTCGCATTCGTGCCAGCCATGCTAACCGAGGCCAGCGGTCCCTCGCAAGCCCTACCCCGGTCAGCGCGTCAGGACTGATCTCTCCGATCACGCAGGCTGTCCTGCGGCCTCGGCCGCGTCGATCCCGCGCCGGATATGATATGGCACGCTGGCAACGATAATCCCAGGACGAAACAGGAGCGCCGCCTTCAGGAAGAGGGCGGTCTGGTTATGAAGCAGGTGCTCCCACCAGCGCGAAGGGACGAACTCCGGCAGGATGACCATCAGCGTATCGTGCGGGTGTTGCTCCCGGACCGAGTCAAGGTAGGCGAGCAGTGGTCCCACTAGTGAACGATACGGCGACTCGATGATCACGAGCTGTCCGTGGCCGTCGATCTTCTCTTCCCACTCCTTCCGAAGCGCCTCGGCTGCCTGCAGATCATCCGTCACATGGACTCCGGTCACCGAGTTTGAGACGACCCGCGCGAAGGCGAGGGCCTGCTGGGCCGGGAGGTTCATCGCACCGATCGGGACGATGACCCGCAGACGGATCTGCTCCGGGTCCACCGGCGTCTCTGGCGTGACCTGGGTGGCAACCAGGTGGTAGTGGCCGTGAATCAGGAGGCACATGGCTACGATTAGCGGGATGAGCACGACGACGATCCACACCCCCTCGTGAAACTTGGTCACCCCGATCACGATCGAGACAATCGCCGTCAGAACCGCGCCGATGCCGTTAATGATCACACTCCGCCGCCAGTTCGGCCCGCGATAGCGCTGCCAGTGGCGGACCATGCCAATCTGGCTGAGGGTAAACGACAGGAAGACCCCGATCGCGTACAGGCCGATCAGCGCATCCACACTCCCGTGGAACACGATCAGGAGGGCGATCGCCAGCACGGCCAAGGCGATAATCCCGTTGCTGTAGGCCAGACGGTCACCCCGGAAGCTGAACTGATGGGGGACGTAACCATCCCGCGCCATGACGGATAGGAGCATCGGAAAGCCGTTGAAGCTCGTATTGGCGGCAAGGAACAGGATCAGGGCTGTGGAGAACTGGATCAGATAGTAGTACGGTCCCTGGCCGACGACCGCCCGGGCGATCTGGCTGATCACTGTCTCCCGGGTGTTCGGGATGATCTGAAGGTGTGAGCCCAGGATAGAGGTACCGATGACCAGCGTGCCCAGAATAACCGCCATCCAGACCATGGTCGTGCGCGCGTTCTGCGGGGCTGGATCTTTGAAGGCCGGGACGCCGTTTGCGATCGCCTCGACGCCGGTCATCGCCGTGCACCCCTGGGCGAAGGCCCGGAGGAGGAGGAACACCCCGAGCGTCTGGGTCGGGGGAGGTGGGGGGATCGCTGGCGTATAGCTCGGAGGGGCGACGCCGATGCGGATGATCCCATAGGCGATCAGTCCGAGTAGGCTCGCAATGAAGAGATAGGTCGGTGCCGCGAAGATCGTGCCGGACTCACGGATTCCCCGAAGGTTCCCCAGGGTGATCAGGATCGTTGCGGCGACAGCGAGGAGAACGGAATCGTTGAGCAGGCTTGGGAAGGCCGAGGTGATCGCCGCCACGCCCGCGGCGACGCTGACCGCGACGGTGAGGGTGTAGTCAATCATCAGCGATGCCGCGGCGACGAGGCCGGGGATCGTTCCGAGGTTCTCGCTGGCCACGATGTACGAGCCGCCGCCATTCGGGTATCCGAGGATAGTCTGTCGATACGAGATCGTGACGATCGCCAGCAGGAAGACAACAATCAGCGAGACCGGCACGGTATATACCAGAGCTCCGACCCCTGCCAGGATCAGAACCTTCATCACCTCCTCGGTCGAGTATGCGACCGAGGACATGGCGTCCGATGAGAAGATCGCCAGCGCCCGGATCTTGTTCAGGCGCTCGTGAGGTGCCGCGGCTGTCGCGAGCGGGGCGCCAATCAGGAAATGCTTGATCCCCGCAAGCACGCGGCCAATGCCGTGGCGGGGGCCGGTCACCTCGGGCCGAACGACCACGATGCCGGGGCCGGCGATTGGGGCACTGCGGTGCAGGGCGATGCGGATCACCGCGTCACCCGGCTTTTGCCCGGGCACCTCCTTCCATTCGAGACCAAGGCGACGTTTGCGTCCTGCTGCCTGGTCGGGTGCCTGGCTGGCCTGCCCGACCCCTGGCTCTGTCATACTGCCAAAGCTCCCGTTATCCAGCGCACCGGGGTCGCCTGCTCGGGCTGAGGTCTGGCGCATTGCGGGCCGTACGGGATGGTGTGGATGGTGTGAAGGGGGCTCGTGGCCAGACTCCTCTCGGTACCGGGCCGCTCCGCGAACCCGGGGCTATGGTGCGTTCCATCGGGAGAATTTTACTCCATCGGGAGCGAGCACGGCGACTGGCCAGAAGGAGAGGCCGGGGCCGGGTGACGTCCACTCGCTGTTTTACCGTCCCAGGGGTACCCCACTGGGCTGGATCATCCGGGACCGCTGGATGCGCGGGAAGTGCCGCTTCAGCCGCCACAACCCCTTGAGGTCTTCCCAGGCAGTGCGCAGAATCTTCACCCGCGAGTCCGGATCGTCTCGCCAGGTCACCGGAATCTCCTTGAGACGGTAGCCGTTTTTCTCAGCGATCAGGAGGAGCTCGGTGTCGAAGAACCAAGCCTGGTCCTGGACGAGCGGTACGACCTCTTGCACGACCTGCCGAGTGATCCCCTTGAAGCCGCACTGGGCGTCGCGAAAGTGATGCCAGAAGAAGAGCTTGATCAGCAGGTTGTAACAGCGTGAGATGATCTCGCGCTTGAGCCCCCGGGTGACCCGGGCACCTGGCGCCAGCCGCGAGCCGAACGCGACATCGTAGCCTGACGTGAGGGCGTCGATCAACGAGGGAAGATGCTGAAGATCCGTTGATAGATCGACGTCCATGTAGCAGACAATATCGGCGTCGCTCTCGGTCCAGGCGCGCCGGAGCGCGCGGCCGCGTCCCTTCTGATCGAGGTGGATGACCGCGACCTCGCCCGGCCAGCGGCGCTGTAGCTCCTCGGCAATTGCGAGGGTTCGATCCGTCGAGGCATTGTCGGCAATGACGATGCGCCAGTCCCACGCCTGCCCGTGCTCGCGAAGGAAGCGACGGAGCGTCGCGACTGATCGCTCGAGATCCCGCTCCTCGTTGTATACCGGAATCACCGCGTCGACGCGCGGACGATGGATCGCCGCGCTATCCTTCTCGCTCACGTCGACCTCCCCGATATCATACCGACAGTATGCGGTGATCCTTATCGAACGTCAACTGATCCAACGCCAAGGTGCAGGGTGATCTCGAGGTGGTGCGCGGCGGAGGCGTAGTTGCTGCTTTCGTAGCCGTCCGTTGTCTGGTGGAACCGGTCCCCGGGCGCATTGATCTTGACGATCCCCTCGGCCGGGGCATGGAGGCGAGCCCCGACTTCGGGAGGGATGATAAGGGTGAGGTGGCCGGCCCCAGAACGGATCTCGGCGTCGGTCCGGGAGGTGCCTGCGGGGAAGGTGACGGTCAGATCACCCGCACCGCTGTCAAGGGTGAGCTCCTGCACCGCGAGCTCGGACAGGTCCAGGTCGGCACGCCCTGCCCCCAGATTGACCTCCAGGGTGAGCGGGGTTGCGCGTGCGAGCTGGACTGTCCAGCGGATCCCGTCTCGTGGGCCAATCCAGTCGAGGAACCAGAGGCCGGGGGCGCGTCCTTCGCCCTGGAGCGTGACGGTCGCGGTTCCATTGCTCCGCTCGACCCGCGATGTCATCTGCATCCCGGACGGCATCTGACTGTTCACCGCAAGCAGGCTGGTCGCACCGGAGGGGAGTGCTCCCATCGTGAGCTGGCCCGCGGCAAGATGCACAGTGACCTGGCCTCGCGCGGCGCCGTCGAGTGGCACCGTCGTGGTCCGGGCCGACGCGGGCTCGGCCGCGGCCGAGTCGAGGTCGTGGAATCGCAGGATGGCGACTGCCGTCGCCGTCACGATGATAACCGC
>DATGMJ010000099.1:0-7249 GCA_035293685.1 Chloroflexota bacterium
CGAGGCCGACGCTCCGCCAGAGGGGGTGGATGGCGGGGGAACGCCAGGAACGCTGACTGTGGGCGCTATGGCCGATATCGGCGATACGAAAGGCCAGCTTGCGGCGGTCGTCGAGGGTGAGCAGACCCAGCTCACGATCGCCTTCAACGGCAAGTACCTCAGCGACGTCCTGGGGGTCATCACAACTGCCCAGGTGAGCCTGGAATTGAACAGTCCCTCCAGCCCGGGGGTTGTTCGACCGGTTGGCGTGAGCAACTACACCCACGTGATCATGCCGATGCACCTGAGCCGGTCCGGCTGAGCGCGGCACGACAGACAACAGCGGCGAGACAGGCGCGGCGGCTCGCTACTGCTCCAGGTTCAGCCACGCGACCTCGTCCGGCGTCAGGCGAACCGCCAGCGCGCCCAGGCAATCATCCAGCTCGGCCGGGGTACGCGGCCCGATCAGGGCAAAGGGCTGGAGAGGGTGGTGCAGGACCCACGCCAGCGCGACCCGGGTCGGTGTCGTGTTGTGACGCGCCGCCACCTCCCGCACCCGGCGCAGCCGCTCCCAGTTGTCCGCGCGGTAGTACACCCGCACCATGTTCGGATCGCTTGTCTCCTCCGGCGAAAAGCGGCCGGAGAAGAAGCCGCTCGCCTGAGATGACCAGGCGAAGAGCGGCAGGCGCTGCGCGCGGTACCAGGCCAGTGCCTCGGGATCCCCCGCCACCGAGATACAGCCCGGCCACATCGGCTCGGTAGGCACAGCCAGGGCGAGATTGGGACTGCTCGCCACGAAGCCGCGCAGATGGTGGGCCGCGGCGTAGGCGTTGGCCTCGGCGATGCGCTGGTGGGTCCAGTTCGACGCGCCGAAGGCCCGGATCCGCCCCGCCTCCAGGTGCGCGTTCAGGCATTCCACGATAGGACCGACCGGCACGTCCGGATCATCGCGGTGCAGGAAGTAGAGATCGATCGTCTCGATACCCAGCGCCGCGAGGCTTTGCAGGAGATCCTCGGCGATCGCGGTGGGCGTTACCCGACGCGTCCCATCCGGCGCGTGGTGGGCCCCTTTGGTGATGATGACGAGATCATCCCGACGACCGCGCCGCCGGAGCCATTCGCCAATCGCGAGCTCGCTGGTCCCGCGGCCGTAAACGCGCGCCGTATCGATGGCCGTTCCGCCCGCGGCGACAAATCGATCGAGGAGCTCGCTGGTCAGCTCCATGCGCTCAGGTGAGAAGATCAGGCTCCCCAGCACGAGACGTGAGATGCGGTCGCTAACACCAGGAACGCTTCCGTAGAGCATGCTTCCCCCTCGCGGCCGGACGGCCCATTCGGTCGGGCCAGCGGCCGAGCTTGCGCCGATCCGGAGAGCACCATGGCCCCGCGGTCAGCCGCGGCCCGTTCATTGTACGGCGATCCCGACCGTTCGCAAAGCCGCACCCCCGGATAAACGCGGCCCCGGTGCTGACAGGGCGTTCGCCCCGCGTCTGGCCTTCACTAGCCGGCAGTCCTGCGCCGTCCCCTTGACGCGGCCGGGTGGATGGGGGATAATAATTGCAAATGGTTCGCAATAAACAGCGCGACTGCTTTGCGCGTCTTCAGGCACACGGCCATAGACTGACCAGGCCACGTCGGTCGATCATCGAGACCCTGATCACCCAGTCGCGCGCGATGACGGCGAGCGATCTGCATCGGGCGCTGGCTGCGCGGGGGGTCAGCCTGGCAAGCATCTATCGGACGCTCGAGCTCCTGACCCGACTGGGTCTTGCCGAGCCGGTGCGGCAGGCAGGAGAGGAGGCGCGGTATATCGTCTGCCAGCCCGGTCACCATCATCACGTGATCTGCACGCGCTGCTGGCATGTCGCGGATGTCGATGCGTGCCTGATCGAGCCCGTTGCTGCCGCCATCCATGACGCAACCAGTTTCGAGATCGACAGCCACATCCTGGAGTTCTACGGCCGCTGTCGGGCGTGCCAGCGCTAATTTCTTTTTGTCATCTGTATTGCGAATGAATCGCATTTCGGTTGATCCCCCCGTGTCCCCACCGCGGCTCCCCCATCACCGCCAGCCCGCCCGGGGATTCCTCGCCGTCGTGCTCATCATAGCCGCCGCCCTGATCGGGGCCGCCTGCGCCCGCACAGCGGCCCCGCTGGATGCGCCCGGCACGAGCGCGCGGGCCACAGCCCCTCCATCCGTGCCGATCCCAATTGTCGCGGCGGAGAACGTTTACGGGGATCTCGCCCGTCAGATCGGGGGGGATCGGGTGGCAGTCACCAGCATCCTGAAAGACCCCACAGTCGACCCGCACGAGTACGATTCGACCGTCGCGGATGCGAAGGCGGTCGCTGGTGCCCGGATCGTGATCAAGAATGGCCTCGGCTATGACGCGTTCGTCGATCGGCTCCTTGCCGCCTCACCGCGCCCGGATCGAATCGTGATCGACGTCGGCCACCTCACCGGCCACCGCGATGGGGATAATCCGCACCTGTGGTACGATCCGGCGACGATGCCGCGGGTCGCCCGGTCGCTCGCGGACACCCTGTCCCGCCTGGACCCATCGGATGCGGGCTACTTCGCCCGGCGCCTCCAGGAATTCCAGGCATCCGAGGCGGCGGTCGACGATCGGATCGCGGCGATTCGCGCCCGCCACGCGGGCACCCGCGTGCTTGCGACCGAGCCCGTTCTCGACTATCTGACCGAGGCGCTTGGACTGGTCGTCGTTGACCGTGATGGGGCCTTTCAAAGGGCGGTCGAGGCGGGAAACGACCCACCGGCCGCGGCAGTGGTGGCATTCCGCGAGCAGATCACCACGCGCGCAGTCAAAGTCCTGATCTACAACCGACAGACGGTCACACCCGTTACGACGCAGATGCTCGCGCTGGCACGACAGACGGGCATCGCGGTCGTGCCGGTCTCGGAGACCGAGCCCGAGGGGATGACGTACCAGCAATGGATGCTCGATCAGCTCTCGCGCCTGGATCAGGCGCTCTCCAGCCCATGACCGCGCCATCAACCCGGCGGACGGTAGGGCTGCCGGCACCACTTGTTGAGATCCAGCAGGTGACGGTCCAGCTCGGCACCCGGACCGTCTTGCGGGATATCTCAGCGACGATCTGGCCGGGCGAGTTCATCGGGATCATCGGCCCGAATGGCGCGGGGAAAAGCACTCTGCTCCGGCTTCTGCTGGGGCTCGTGCGCCCGACCGCCGGCGAGATCCGGATCCTGGGATCGCCAGTCCGCCGCGGAACCCCCCACCTGGGCTACTGCCCGCAGCACCGCTCCTTCGATCGGGATCTCCCGATCACCGGCCGCGAGTTTGTCGGCCTGGGGCTGGATGGGCACCGCTGGGGCATTCGCCTGCCCGACGCGCGGCGGGATGCGCGCATCATGGCCGTGCTCGAGGCCGTCGGGGCCGGGCATCTCGCCGATGCCCCCCTGGGACAGCTCTCCGGAGGTGAGCAGCAGCGGCTCGCGATCGCCCAGGCGCTCGTCGGTGATCCGTCGCTCCTGCTCCTTGACGAGCCGCTGGCCAGCCTTGACGTCCGGAGCCAGGGCGAGATCATTGAGCTGGTCGATCGCCTGCGCCGCGAGCGCGCTCTCGCCGTTCTCTTTGTCACGCACGGGATCAATCCTCTGCTTGGGGTCATAGACCGTGTCTGGTATCTGGCCCGGGGGCACGCGGTTATCGGTCCGGTCAGCGAGGTCATCCGTTCCGATGTCCTGAGTCAGCTCTACGGGTTACCGGTGGAGGTGTTCGAGGTCCAGGGACGGCTCTTTGTCTCCCTGCCGGACGAATGGGCGCACCACCAGCACCGCGACGGAGCACGACGGTGATGTCGATCCCCCTGCAGTACGACTTCATGCAGAACGCCTATGCGGCCGGGACGATTATCGCGATTGCGAGCGCGGTCGTCGGATTCTTCGTGGTCCTCCGAGGGCTGAGCTTCGCCGCGCACGCCCTGTCGCACATCGGCTTCGCCGGAGCCACCGGGGCCATCCTTCTGGGCATCGATCCACTGCTCGGCCTGCTGGCCTTCACCCTTCTGAGCGGGCTCACCATGGGGCTTCTTGGCGAGCGTCTTCGCGGCCGCGACGTCGCGATCGGCGTCGTCCTGGCCTTCGCGCTCGGCCTCGGCGCGCTCTTCCTATCGCTCTACACCCGCTACGCGACCCAGGCGTACAGCATCCTCTTCGGAACCATCCTTGGGGTCAGCCGCGATGATGTTATCGTCAGCCTCGCACTCGGTATCGTCCTCCTCGTCGCCGTCGCCGTCCTCTTCCGACCGCTGGTCTTTGCCTCACTCGATCCAGAGGTTGCCGCGGCGCGAGGTGTCCCGGTCGAGCTGATCTCGGTCGTCTTCCTGATGATCGTCGCCGTCGCGGTGGCCGAGGCGGTGCAGGTGGTGGGCGTGCTCCTCGTCTTCACCCTCCTCGTCGCCCCGGCTGCGACGGCGAGCAGCCTTACGCGGAGCCCATCAGGGGCAATCGGCCTCGGTGTTCTGCTCGCGCTCCTGGAGACCTGGGCCGGGATCACCCTGGCCTATTACAGCCGGTTTCCGGTCAGCTTCTATATCTCCGCGCTGGGCTTCGCCTTCTACCTCCTCGCGCGGCTGGCGGGACCGCGGCTCTCCGCGCGCCGATCGCGGCCCGTTGACCGCCCGGCGCCACGGGGCTAGGATGGAGCAGGCCGGGCCGGCGCGGGCCTGACGCCTGTCCCCCTTCTTGCCTTGCGTCTCTCCGACCGCCGCCGAAGCGCCGCCAGCCGCGCCGGTGCACCGGGCACACTGCACCACAGAGAGCTCGCTCTGGCAGACCCTCTGCAGGTCGGCCGGGGAGAACCCAGGAGCCCACGGCTCCAGCGGCGTTGGGGGGAAAAATGGCCGCGCAGACGAAGCACAGGCGATCCGATAGCGATATCGCCGATGAGATCACCGAGCTCCGTGAGGAGGCCCTGCGTCTCACCCTCATCGTCCTCGCTATCCTGGCGATCTACGTCCACTACGCCCTGAGCGCGATCACGAATACCGTCGATCCCCGGCGATTCGGCCTGATGTGCGGCGTTGTCCTGGCGGTCATTCTCACCTACTGGGCCCTGCGGTTCGGCCCCGCCCTCGCCGCTGGCCTTCTGACGACGATCCTGTCGGTTCTCCTAGGCACCGGCGTGCTCGCATTCCAGGCTCCCCTCCTCTCTTTCTGGTTCTCACCGGTTGTCATCCTGAGCGGGACGTTCCTCGGATGGCCTGCGGGCGTCATCGGGGCGGTCGTGGCCAGCGCGGTGATTGGTGCCGCCAGCCTTGCCAACCTGATGCCCGGTGAGGTTGCTCTCTACGCCCTTCTGCTCGCCTGGGTGAGCGTCCTCATCTGCTGGGTCCTTTCACACCCCACGCGCACCGCCCTGGACTGGGCCTGGCACAACTATCTCCATGCCGTGCATCTGACCGAAGAGCTTCGCGACCGCCAGGCCCAGATCGAGCGGACCCTGAAGAGCCTGGCCATTGCCTATCAACGGCTCGAGCAGCTCAATCTCGAGCTAACACGAGCGCGGCAGGACGCCGAACAGGCAAGGAGGAGCCGTGACGAGTACGCTGGCAGTGCACGGCGGCGAACCGGTTCGCCGCCACCCCTTCCCCAGCTGGCCGATCTGGGACCAGCGCGAGATCGATGCGGTCACCGAGGTGATCCGGAGCGGTGATTGGGGAGGCATTCCGGGCACGAAATGCCGGGAGTTCGCCGCACACTTTGCCCGGCTCCATGATGCGGCCTACGGGATCGCAGTCATGAATGGGACCACGGCACTCCAGGTCGCCCTGCGCGCGGTCGGGGTTGGTCCCGGCGACGAGGTCATCGTCCCGGCTCTCACCTGGATCGCCACGCCCCAGGCTGCGCTCTACCTCGGCGCCGTTGCAGTTTTCTGCGACGTGGAACCGGACACCTTCAACCTCGATCCATCCCGGCTGGAATCGCTGATCACCAAGCGCACCCGGGCGATCGTGCCAGTTCACCTGGGCGGCCTCCCGGCCAATCTGGACGCGATCCTCGCGGTCGCGCGAAAGCACGGGGTGGCCGTGATCGAGGACTGCGCACACGCCCACGGTGCTCAATGGAAAGGGCGCGGGGTCGGCTCGTGGGGCGACCTCGGTGCGTTCAGCTTCCAGCAGAGCAAGGTGATCACCTCCGGCGAAGGCGGGTGCATCCTGACCAACGACCGTCACCTCGCCGAGCTGTGTGCATCATTAATCAACTGCGGACGCATCCAGCCCGAGGATCAGACGCTGAGCGAGCATCCTTTCGGCTATAACTTCCGCCTGACCGATCTCCAGGCGGCCGTCCTTCTGGCTCAGCTGACACGCCTCGAGGAGCTGACCGCACGGCGAGCGGCAAACGCGGAGCTGCTCGATCGGGAGCTGGGGCGCATTCCAGGGATCACCCCCCTCCGGCGCGATCCATCGGTGACCCGGCAGGCCTACTACATCTACCATGTTCGCTACGATCCCGCCGGGTTTGGCGGACTGAGCCGTGATGATTTCTGTAAGGCCATGGTGGCTGAGGGAATTCCCTGTGCCACCGTCCGCGGACAGCTGGTCTACCGGAATCCACTCTTTGGAGCAAACCCGCTCCGCGGCGCGCGGGCGGTGATTCCCGGCCCCAACGGCCCGGTTGACTACTCAGAGACCTACTGCCCCGTGGCCGAGGAGATCGCTATGCGAACAGGGCTGGCGATCCCCCAGTACGTCCTGTTGGGCACGGAGGAGGATGTCCTGGATGTCGTCCGCGCGGCGCGAAAGATCCACGAGCACGCCCGGGAGCTGGTCACCACGGGCTCCTGATATGCCGCGCTCGGCCTCCGGAGTCGCATCGGCTTTCAAGCGGCCCCGCCAGGATACTACCGCCACATCACGGGCCATCTACCAAACGAACGCCAGGTTCTTCCAACCACGCCTATGGAGGAAGCGCGATGGTCACCAAGCTTGATCGGCCCGCCCTGCTGGGCGGAGCGCCGGTGCGGACAGCGCCGTTTCCGGCCTGGCCACAGTTCGACGAACGAGAGGAGCGCAATCTGCTTGATGTGCTCCACTCCCGCGAATGGGGAACCCACGCAGGCGGGCGGATGCTCCCGGAGTTCGAGCGGCGGTTCGCTGCCTACCAGCACGCCGAGTACGGCATCGCCGTGGCGAACGGCAGCGTCGCCCTGGAGACCGCCTTCTTCGCGGCCGGCTTCGTCCCCGGCGATGAGATTATCACCACGCCCTATACCTTCATCGCAACG
>DATGMJ010000100.1:0-15392 GCA_035293685.1 Chloroflexota bacterium
CCCGAGAGCAGCGACGGCAATGCACGCTGCGACCACGCCTCTCTTCAGCAATCCTCGACCCACCGTCGCTTGGGACCTCACTGGAGTCGTCCGTCCCCCCTGGATGAGAGCCGGCCCATCTGCCCGGTAACCCTGATGCCCGGTAACCCCGATCGGCCGTGCTCCAGGTATCCGAACCTCCTGGTGCCCTTCTAACACGGGACACCGACCGGGTCAATTGCCCCGATCGGGCTATCCGCAACCTGACCGGTAGGACCTTCTTCCTACTGAAGAGCGCATTCACGTTATGGAAAGCGGACACTGGTCGTTTGAGAGGAGAAGCCGTCGGCAGCGCGCGATATAGCTATAATCGAACTGCGGTCCTGGATGCGCCCCTGGCCGTGCTCCGCAACCAGCCTGTCTATGCTGTGCCCGTGAGGAGTAGTGATCGTGCGCTTGACGATTCTCGGATCCGGTGGACCACTGACCACGCCGCGGCCCGGCTGCCCCTGTCGCGTCTGCACAGCGGCACGGCGACACGGGGGCCGGGGCCGCCGCGGTGGCCCTGGCATCTTTGTCCACGATGCTAATCTGCTCATCGACGCGACCGAGGATATCGTGCCGCTTTTGAACAGAGCAGGCGTAGAGCGGATTGACCACCTTTTCCTGACCCACTGGCATCCGGATCACACGGCGGGGTTTCGCTTTGTCGAGCAGGTGAACTTTGATGTTTTGCGCGGAGCGGCAGGAAGGAGGACGATGGTCTGGATGAACGCGGCGACCGCTCGCAGGCTGGCAGATAGCTGGCGATTCTTCGAGGCGGTTGGCTACTGCCGTCTGAATGTTGTCGAACCGGGCACGCGTGTGGATCTCGGTAGCATAACCGCGACGTGGTTCAACTACGCGCCGGAGGGATTTCTCTCGGGCTTCGTGCTCGACGACGGCCGGGCTAGGGCCCTCCTGGCGTTGGACGAAACGAAGGACCTGGCCGGGCAGGTCGCGGCGGATCCACTGCTCCAGGGCCATGATCTGCTCGTTGCCGAGTGCGGGTGGTTCGAGCGGGATCCCGAAGGGCACATCCTGGTGCGGGAAAACAGCCGCCTGCGCGCGGAGGAAGCAGGCTTCGAGCGCGATACACTCCCTCTCATCAGGGCCGCCCGTGCCCGTCGAACTGTACTCACGCATCTGATGGACTTGCACGGGCGCACACCGGAGGAGTTCGATGCACTGGCGGCGCGTCTTGCTCCCCTTGATGTCCAGTTTGCCTATGACGGGATGGTCGTGGACCTGTGACGGCGTGCGGCCGCCTCGGCCCGCAGCTTATGGACGCGGACGGAAAGGACGTCTGGCGCCGGCCTGTGCTTCCGCAGAAAACTTGCCTCCGGGCAGCGGGAACGGGGACGGATTGCACAGTCTGGGCAAGCGGATTTGATCAGAGGCTGCCGACGCTTTAGACTAGGGAGCATCTGGCTGGTTATGGCAGGGATCCTGGCTGTCTGATCTGAACACCCGTGACCAGCCGAGGAATGCCAGCCAGGGAGAGGGACAACTCTAAGGTTCAGGGGTAATGAGCGAGCATGGTGTACAGCCGATACATGGGGGCCCGGGTCAAGCGCAAGGAGGATCCACGCCTCATCACTGGGACTGCAACCTACGTTGACGACTTTCATCCCCCTTCTCTTCTCCACGCCGCGATCCTCCGGAGCCCGTACGCCCACGCGCGCATTCGAGGGATCGACACAACTGCGGCCGAGCGACATCCTGGAGTGGTCGCGGTGTACACCGGCGTGCAGTTGCAGAAGATCTATGGGCCCATGCCGCTGGCGGGCGGCGAGGGAGGCGCCGGCTCGGAGCAGGGAAAGATCGTGGTCTGGCCGGTCGAGCCAGAGGAGGTCCGCCATGTTGGTCAGGCGGTGGCGGTCGTCGTGGCGGAGGATCCCTACATTGCGCGCGACGCATTAGACCTGATCAACGTTGATTACGAGCCCCTGCCGGTCGTTGCAGACTATCGCGAGGCAGTCAAGGACGGCGCGCCGCGCGTGTATGACTGGATTCCGAACAATATCGCCTTTACCTGGACGCGGCAGGCCGGCGATGTCGATCGGGCGCTGGCCGAGGCAGACGTCGTGATTCACCAGGAGTTGAGCAATCAGCGCGTCGCCTCGGTGTCCATGGAGCCGCGCGGCGTGCTTGCCGTGCCGGGGCTTGCGGGGGATCTCACTGTCTACACCTCGACCCAGAACCCGCACAGCGTTCGGACACAGCTCGCGACGGCGCTAAACATGGCCGAGATCGACCTGCGGGTCGTCGCCCCGGAGGTCGGGGGCGGTTTTGGGGCAAAGATCAGCTGCTATCCCGAGGATATCCTGATCGCGGCGCTGGCCCGGGTTCTGAAGCGGCCGGTGAAGTGGATCGAGACGCGGTCAGAGAATATGGCCACGACGCATCACGGTCGCGCCCAGTCCGGCGAGTTCTGGGTCGCAGCCCGGAAGGATGGAACGGTCACGGCGATTCGGATGCGCCTGCTCGCCGACCTGGGAGCATACCCGCGCGATCCCGGCGTTCCTACGCTGACCGGCCTGCTCATGAGTGGGGTCTATCGCTTCCAAAACGTCGACCTGACGATCCAGGGAGTCTACACGAACACGATGGCGACCGGCGCGTACCGCGGTGCCGGCCGGCCGGAAGCGGCGTACTACCTGGAGCGGCTCATGGATCTGGTCGCCGATGAGCTGGGGCTG
This sequence comes from Chloroflexota bacterium, assembly GCA_035293685.1. Classification (GTDB taxonomy): domain Bacteria; phylum Chloroflexota; class UBA6077; order FW602-bin22; family CADDYW01; genus JADGGD01. The sequence goes on from DATGMJ010000100.1 coordinate 2,721, forward strand.
GATCCGGCGGAGGTGCGGCGGCGGAACTTCATTCCCCCGGAGGCCTTCCCCTACAAGACACCTACTGGCCCGACCTACGACACCGGCGACTACGCCAAGGCGTTAGATAAAGCCCTGGCCGCGGCAGATTACGCGGGACTGCGCGCAGAGCAGGAGCGCCTGCGGCAGCAGGGACGCTATATCGGGATCGGTATTTCTACCTTCACCGAGATCTGCGGATTTGGTCCCTACGAGAGCGCCAACGTACGGGTCGAGCCGACCGGCCAGGTCACCGTCGCGACCGGCGTGTCGCCGCACGGCCAGGGGAGCGAGACGACCTTTGCCCAGATCGTCGCGGATGAGCTCGGTGTTTCACTGGATGACATCGTGGTCGTCCATGGGGATACCGCGCGAACACCGCAGGGCATTGGGACGATGGGGTCGCGGAGCCTGGCGGTCGGCGGAACTGCGCTCTATCGCGCGGTGCAGGAAGTGCGGGCGAAGGCGATCCGGATCGCGGCCCACCTGCTCGAGGCCGCGCCCGAGGATATCGAGCTGCGCGATGGGAAGTTCGCAGTGAAGGGAGCACCCGGCCGCGCGAAGACACTCGCCGAGATCGCCCGGGCAGCCTACAGCGGCTCGCTTCCGGAGGATATCGAGCCGGGACTGGAGTCCCTCGACTTCTTCCGCCCACCGAGCACGACCTTCCCGTTCGGGGCTGATGTCGCGGTGGTCGAGGTGGATCCGGAGACTGGCGTCATCACACTACGGCGGTACGTCGCCGTGGACGACTGCGGACGGGTAATCAGCCCACTCCTTGTCGAGGGACAGGTGCACGGCGGACTGACCCAGGGCATCGCCCAGGCCCTCTGGGAGCAGGTTGTCTATGATGAGAGCGGTCAGCTCATCACCGGTACCCTGATGGATTATCCAGTCCCGGTGGCGGAATGGCTGCCCTCTTACGAGACCCATCGAACCGAGACGCTCACTCCGCTGAATCCGCTGGGCGCGAAAGGAATTGGTGAGCTGGCGACAATTGGCTCGGCGCCGTGCGTCGTCAATGCCGTGATGGACGCGCTGTCGCCTTTTGGTATTCGCCACCTCGATATGCCGCTGACCCCCGAACGCGTCTGGTCTGCGATCCGGGCGGCGAAGGCGCGTCGCTGATCGGGAAACGGCCCGATCGGTGCAGGAGAACTGACCTGTCGTCGCGCTGAAGGCAGTCCCGGCGGGGAATTCCGATCAAGTCAGCGAAGGCGGATCGGAGTTCCTCGCCGCTTTTTATGGGCACGTATAGATCATCAAACGTATAGATAGACGATCCAACCGGGGTATATACGGGGATAGTGTCGATCGGCCGCGGTGCGTCGCGGAGACGGTGAGTGCAGTCGGCCGGGCGGTCAATCAGGCCGACCGCTCGGGAACTCGTGCCCTGAACGATGCGGGCGCGGCACGCCCGGAGGGATTCGAACCCCCGACCAAGTGCTTAGAAGGCACCTGCTCTGTCCTCTGAGCTACGGGCGCACACTCTCAGTCTGCTCATAGTGTACCGCCAGGGGAACCGCCCGGTCAACCCGCATCTGCCCAGGGCATCTTGCTGCGGCGGGCCGCTCCCTGAACCACGTTCTCACGCTGGCGTCGGCGGTGGACTGGAGGTGTCGTGATTGACGCCCCGCTCGTTCGGATTGATAATGCAGGGCGTTCGTCCGGCTCGCCCGGCTGGCCCAGCCGGGGGCTGGCGCATCGATCCTTTTCGTGAGGAGCCCGCCCGTGGCCCTGCAGAAGCAACCGGTTCTTCCAGCACCATCGAATGCCAGGGACCGATCGCCCCCAGCGGTCGTACGTCACCCGTTCCTGGCGTCGTCGGTCGGAAAGAAGATGCTCATCGCCCTCACCGGTCTCTGTCTGGTCGGCTTCCTGATCTTTCATCTGATCGGGAATCTGCTCCTCTTCTTCGGGCCGGCGTCGCTGAACGAGTTCTCGAACTGGCTGATTGTGAATCCTCTTCTCGTTCCGGCGGAGATCGGCCTGCTTGCGCTTTTCCTCGTCCACGTTGTGGAGGCTGTGACCAACTGGCTGGCGAATCGCCAGGCGCGCCCAATCCAGTACTCTCACCCGGTGCGGCGGCTCCTGGGGTATGGCTGGGCGGGGCGACCGAGCCGAAAAGGCATCGCCTCGACGACGATGATCGTGACGGGCCTGGTGATTGTTGTCTTCCTGATCGTCCACCTCCTTCAATTCAAGTTCGGGCCGGAGTATCGGGTGGTATCGCCGGAGTTCGGGACGCCGGGAATTCGTGATCTGTACCGTCTCGATGTCGAGACCTTCAGCAACGGTCTGATTGTGATGTTCTATGTCCTGTGCCTGGTCTTGATCGGCTTTCACCTCTGGCATGGGATTGGCAGTGCCTTCAACTCCCTCGGCATCGATCATCCGCGGTACACCCCGGCCCTCCTGCGTCTCACCCGCCTCGTTGCCCTAATCATTGCAGCCGGGTTTATCACGATCCCGCTCTGGGTGTACTTCTTCCGAGGGTAAGTCCATGGTTCAGATCAGCACGCGTGAGCCAACGATTGACCGGGGTTTCTACCGCGAGGCCGTCGAAAGTGGCCTTGATGCTCGTATTCCAGCTGGGCCGCTCCCGGAGAAGTGGACGCGGCGGAAGGACGAGTATCACCTGGTAGCGCCGGCAAACCGGCGCAACTACACGATCATCGTCGTCGGAACTGGCCTGGCCGGTTCCTCGGTCGCGGCATCGCTCGGGGAGCTCGGCTATCGGGTGCTGAGCTTCTGCATCCAGGATAGCCCCCGCCGTGCCCACAGCATCGCGGCCCAGGGGGGTATCAACGCGGCTAAGAATTACCGGAACGACGGCGACAGCGTCTGGCGGCTCTTCTACGAGACCATCAAGGGCGGGGACTACCGGTCGCGTGAAGCGAACGTGTACCGCCTGGCCGAGCTCAGCGCCAATATCATCGATCAGTGCGTTGCTCAGGGAGTGCCCTTCGAGCGTGAGTACGGCGGTCTCCTCGCGAATCGGTCATTCGGAGGTACCCAGGTATCGCGTACCTTCTACGCGCGCGGGCAGACTGGCCAGCAGTTGCTCCTCGGGGCTTACCAGGCGTTGATGCGGCAGGTAGACAGTGGGACAGTCACCGTCTACCCGCGGCGGGAGATGCTTGACCTGGTGGTGGTTGATGGGCGTGCCCGGGGAATCGTGGTGCGCAATCTGATCACCGGCGAGATCGAGCGCTACGCCGGCCACGCGGTGATCCTTGCCACCGGCGGCTACGGCAACGCCTACTACCTCTCAACGAACGCGATCAACTCTAACGTGACTGCGATCTGGCGTGCGCACCGTCGCGGCGCGTACTTTGCCAACCCATCGTTCACCCAGATCCATCCGACTTGCATCCCTGTCTCGGGCGATCACCAATCGAAACTCACCCTGATGAGTGAGAGCCTCCGCAACAGTGGTCGGATCTGGGTCCCCAAGAAGCCGGGAGATCCGCGCCCCCCCAACGAGATTCCGGAGGAAGAGCGCGATTACTATCTGGAACGCAAGTACCCCAGTTTTGGCAACCTGGTGCCGCGTGATGTCGCTTCGCGCAACGCCAAGCAGGTGTGCGATGAGGGGCGCGGGGTTGGTGAAAGCGGCCTGGCCGTCTACCTGGACTTTCGCGACGAGATCAAGCGGCGGGGTATCGAGTACATCCGCTCCGAGTACGGCAACCTGTTCGAGATGTACGAGCGCATCACCGGCGAGAACGCCTACGAGACGCCGATGCGCATCTACCCGGCCATCCACTACACCATGGGGGGCTTATGGGTGGACTACGACCTCCAGAGCACGATCCCCGGCCTCTTTGTCCTGGGCGAGGCCAACTTCTCCGACCACGGCGCGAATCGTCTGGGCGCCAGCGCGCTCATGCAGGCCCTGGCCGACGGCTATTTTATCGCCCCGTACAGCATCGCTAATTACCTGGCGTCTACCCGTCTGGCGCCAGTCAGCATCGAAGATGCGCCGTTCGTTGAGGCGGCGTGCCTCGTCCAGGAGTGGATTGACCGCCTGCTCGCCGTCCGTGGGACGCGGACGCCGCGCGATTTCCATCGCGAGGTGGGACGTCTCCTGTGGGATTATGTCGGGATGACGCGCAATGAGGCTGGCCTCAAGACAGCCCTTGCCCGCATCCCGGAGTTGCGTGCGGAGTTCTGGAAGGATGTCATCGTGCCCGGTCGTCCCGATAACAAGAACTACAGCCTGGAGTATGCCGGTCGCGTCGCGGATTACCTGGAGCTGGCCGAGCTGATGGCGATCGATGCCCTGCACCGAACGGAATCGTGCGGCGCACACTTTCGCGAGGAGAGCCAGACGCCCGATGGGGAGGCTCTCCGCGACGACGAGCACTTCGCGTATGTCGCGGCGTGGGAGTTCACCGGCGCCGGCTGCCCGCCGGTGCTTCACAAGGAACCCCTTATCTTCGAGTACGTCCAGCCATCCCAGCGAAGCTATAAGTAGGTTGGCTCCATGGAAGCGCGCAAAAAGCCCACTCTCAAGCTTACGCTCCGCATCTGGCGGCAGGCCGGCCCGACCGCGCCCGGCCGCTTCGTTGACTACCAGGTGGCCGGCATCTCGCCGGAGATGTCGTTTCTCGAGATGCTCGATGTGCTTAACGAGCAGTTGACACGCCGCGGCGAGGACCCGGTGGCCTTCGACTCGGACTGTCGGGAAGGCATCTGCGGCATGTGCGGCTTTGTCATCAACGGCCGTCCGCATGGGCCCAATCCCCGAACCACGGTGTGTCAGCTCCACATGCGCTTCTTCAAGGATGGCGAAACGATCACCATCGAGCCGTGGCGTGCGCGTGCCTTCCCGATCGTCAAGGATCTCATTGTCGACCGGAGTGCCTTTGATCGCATCATCGCGGCCGGTGGCTATATCTCCACGAATGTGGGGGCCGCACCCGAGGCGAACACGATTCCCGTTCCCCGGGATCGCGCGGAAGCCGCGATGGACTCGGCAGCGTGCATCGGCTGTGGCGCGTGTGTCGCCGTCTGCAAGAACGCCTCGGCCCACCTCTTCGTCGGGGCGAAGATCACCCAGCTTGCCCTTCTGCCGCAGGGGGAGCCGGAGCGTGCCCGCCGTGCGGTGCGCATGGTTCAGCAGATGGACATCGAAGGGTTCGGGAGCTGTTCGAACGAGGGCGAGTGCGAGGCGGTCTGCCCCAAGGGAATTTCCCTGGCGAATATCGCGACCCTGCGCCGCGAGTACGTGCGTGGCCTCCTGCTGGGCGTGCACTAGGCCGGCGCGTGCTTATGGTGGGGGCACAGAGTGCACAGGGGGTGCCGGGCCCGCGCTGGGTGATAGTGTCGGTGTCGGGGAGAGAATGCCAGCGATGGCCGTGGACAGCGGCGTTCCCTTTCCCGCTCCTGGGGTCGCCTCCGGGACGCCGGCTGCCGCGCTCCCCGGCAGTCCGCCCGCGCCCACAGCGCCAGTCGCGACCGGCGCCGGGGTCGGCGTGGGCGTTGGCGGCGGAGTAGGAGCCGCCTGGCGCTCGAAGGCGAAGCTGAGATTCGTGTTCGGAAGCTGATCCGGCCGCGCGACCCAGCCGGGCTGGCTCGGATCATATTGGCGGTAGAAGCGGCTGGACTGCGCCTCTGCTTCGAGGTCAGGCGGGAGCCCGCGTCCGGTGATAATAGCCTTGAAGTAATCGGCCAGCAGAAGCCCCTGGGTGACGCCAGTGGTGCGGTCATAGTGCATGATCCCGCGCTGGAACCGCTGGTAAACAAAGTTGTGATTATTCGGGTCGAGCGCCGGGCGGCTCGTCGGAACCCCCCAGAGTTCGAGATTAATCCCGGGGAGGAGTTCCGGATGGGGCGTGCCAGTCGGGAAGGCTTCGCTCAACGAGACAGCGTGGGCAAATGTGCTCCGGAAGTTCACCCGCATCCCCTGCCACTCGTCCGGAGTCATAGAATTGACATAATCCATCACTTTTCGGGTGTAGTCCGGGCTATTCGGTGGGGGGACCTGTCGGGCGAGCTCGAGGTCCGGCGGTGGGAAGGTCGCATTGTTGATCCGGGTATAGGGCATATACTGTGGATCGAGCAGGTTCAGCTGGCCAATCGTGCCGTCGGGATGAATCTCCACGACCCGTCGCTGGAAAAACTGGACCTGTTTGCCCAGGAACAGGAAGGGGCGCGAGATCGGATAGCCGAAAGTCCGGAGGCCGCCCCGGTGCTCGAAGTAGTCGAGGACCGGGCCGCTGATGGCGAAGCCAGTGATCGGGTAGTAGATCGTGCCCGGAGCGACCTCCACGCCCTGGCCGATCCCGTCCTCGACCAGAATCAGCGGGTCACCGCCGATGATGTAGTTGTAGGGATCGCTGTCATCAGTGTTAGCGGTGGCACCGGTCAGGTGCAGGACGTAGTTCGGCTGGGATGGATCCCGCGGCAGATCCAGGCGGGTCGTCTCGCCGAGCTTGGTGACCAGAAGGGCGGTTGTTCCCTGGGGGGTGATCGGCAGGTCGATGGAGTTCGGCGTCGCGCTCCAGGCAACCAGGACGCGATGCTGGCCGTTGGTTATCGTGACCAGGCGTGCATCGCCCTGGGACTGATAGGTCACCGTGCCCGGCCCGGTGAGATACTGCATGGCCACCTGAAAGGCTCGATATGCGGGACGGGGAGTTCCGTCGTTGCGGATGAGCCCGAAGGGCTCGCCTTTGAGGATCGTCCCATCGATCATCTTATAGACGGCGGCCCGCTCGACCCCAGCCACGCGGGCCAGGGCGACTGCCTGGATCATATACGCGGCCTGCTCGTCGAGGGTTGCCCGGTAGCCACCCCGAGGGACATCTGACGCTGGATCATTCCAGGGGACGACATTCATCTCGCTCACCCAGATTGGCTTGTCCTGGTGGTAGCGTGCCAGGGCGGCGCGGTAGGCCGGGACGATCGTTGCGATCTGGTAGGGCGAGCTGTAGATATGAATGTCCACCGCATCGAAATAGTAGCCGTTGGCCGGCGCGGTTGGATCGAGGCGCGTCCCCGCGTCGAGCACGCGCTCGACGAAGAGCTTGCGCTGGTGGAGAATATCCGTCCAGTAGGTCGTGCCGGCGAAGATAATCCGTGCCCTCGGGTTGGCCGCCTTCATCGCGAGGCTAGCATCCTTCACCAGTAAGTAGAACTCGTCCTCGGTCCCGGCCCAGGTGCTTCCAGGCTGGCCGGGGTCAATATCTGGTTCGTTCCAGATAATCCAGTCGTCAATCCGTCCGGCGTACGCGCGGGCCAGCCGCCCCGTGAAGGCAGCCCAGTAGTTCTGCGGATCCGTGACCGGGAGGTCGAGGTTCACTGGCACTGACCCGTTGCGCGTAGCCCAGGCTGGCGGATTAGTGATCACGCCCGCGATCTTCATTCCGCTGGCCAGGTCGCTTGCGATTGCCGAGTCGGGAATGCTCACGACCCAGTCATCCGGCCCATTGGGCTGAAAATCCTCCCAGTGGAAGTTGATGCGATCCCAGGTCGCACCGGACTGGCGAAAGAGGTCTGGCGCTTGATATCCCTCGTCAATTCCAAAGAGCACCGGTCCCGTCGCTGCCTGGCCGGGGGCGGGCCGGGCGAGGAAAAGTGCGCCCAGGGCCGCGCTGACGAGCGCGAACGCCAGTGCCAGACGCGAGGCAAAACGGACGCCACGTCGCATGGGAGGGAACCTCCGGGATGGCGGACAAGCCCACGCTATGGAGTTCTTCGACCACTACCACGCGCCCCGGCGGGTGACCGGGAGTACTCACGCGCCGCGTCCCGCCGTGGCCCTGACGGTCGACCCGGCGCTCGCCCCGTCGCTGCGGGGACGATGCACCCACCATGGAGCAGGGGAAGTCTTCGGCGTCGGTCATTGTACCAGATTGGGGCATGCGTGCAACCCGGAAACCGTTGACACGAACCAACCGGCCGTGGTATAAAAGCCACAATCTAAATCGAATTAGTAATCAATTGGTGCAGTGCCCCGCCCGCGCTCGGGACCCGCAGGGCATCTACAATGATCTCTGGACGTGACGAGTAGAACCGATTGATCAAGGGAGGAGAGGCGTTCGTGACGCAGGGTGTGACAGTATGGCTAACTGGCTTATCTGGCGCGGGGAAGAGCACGCTTGCCGAGCTCCTGGCGAAGGAACTTCGGCGGCGCGGCGAGCGGGTCGAGATCCTCGACGGTGATGTTGTTCGCCAGCATCTCAGTCAGGGGCTCGGGTTCAGCCGGGCCGACCGCGATACCAATATTCGGCGCATCGCTTTTGTAGCACACCTGCTCAGCCGAAACGGGGTTGTGGTGATCGTTGCCGCGATCTCCCCTTATCGGAGCACGCGTGCCGAGGCGCGGGCGCTGATCGGACGCTTTGTCGAAGTGTACGTTCGCTGTCCGCTCGAGGAGCTGGTTCGGCGCGACGTCAAGGGCCTCTATGCCAAGGCACTGCGCGGTGAGATCGCGAACTTCACTGGCGTCTCCGACCCATACGAGGAGCCTGAGGCGCCCGAGGTCATTGTGGATACGGATCGCCAGAGCCCGGCCGAGAGTGTGGGACGGATCCTGGCCGAGCTGGAACGCCGCGGTTATGTCCGAAGCGCGATCCTCGACGGGAAGGGGGGCGAGTGATGAACGCGCCGCATGGGGGGAAGCTCGTCTGCCGCCTTACCGAGGGGGAGGCGCGTGCGGCGCTCCTGGAGGAGGCCCGAGGCCTCGTGCGCGTGCCAGTCGACGCGCGAGTCCGGGCGGACCTCGAGTTGCTCGCGGTCGGAGCGCTGAGCCCGCTCGAGGGGTTTCTGGAGGAGGCGGACTATCGATCGGTTGTGGCCGATATGCGGCTGGCGAATGGCCTGGTGTGGCCGTTGCCGGTCACTCTGGGGGCTGATGGCGAGACCGCGCGACAGTTGCGGAGTGGGCAGCGGATTGCCCTGGTCGACGATCACACCGGTCGACCGGTTGCTGTCCAGGAAGTCCGTGCCATCTATGAGGTGGATCCAGAGGCCGAGGCGGCCGCGGTGTATCGGACGACTGAAGAGGCACATCCCGGGGTCGCGGCGCTCTATCGGCAAGGGCGCTGGCGCATTGGGGGACCGGTCTGGGTGCTGGAGCGGCAGATACTGGAGCCGTTCGGACGCTACGCCCTCACCCCATCCCAGACGCGCGCTGAGTTCGCCCGCCGGGGCTGGGAGACGATCGTGGGGTTTCAGACGCGAAACCCGGTTCATCGGGCGCACGAGTACATCCAGAAGAGCGCCCTGGAGATCGTTGACGGCCTGCTCCTGCATCCGTTGGTCGGAGAGACCAAGGCCGACGACGTGCCTGCGGCAGTGCGACTGCGCTGTTACGAGGTGCTGGTGGAGGGCTACTATCCGCGCGAGCGGGTCGTCCTTGCTGTCCTGCCCGCCGCAATGCGGTACGCCGGCCCCCGTGAGGCGATCTTCCACGCACTGCTCCGCAAGAATTACGGGTGTACGCATTTCATCGTCGGGCGCGACCACGCTGGGGTGGGAAACTACTACGGTACCTACGATGCCCAGCGGATCTTCGATCATTTCCGCCCCGAGGAGATCGGCATCACGATCCTCAAGTACGAGCACACCTTCTACTGCCGCCGCTGTGGCGGCATGGCCTCGACGAAGACCTGCCCGCATCCGGCCGAGGCCCACGTCGTTCTGAGCGGGTCTAGGGTACGCGAGCTCCTGCGGGCCGGACAGGACCTGCCGCCGGAGTTTACCCGTCCGGAAGTCGCGGCGATCTTGCGCGAGGCCTTCGCCGGAGCATCGGCGTAGGTGGTGGACGACATGACCGGGGCGCATCGTCAGATCATCGCGATCACCGAGGAGCGTCGTGCCGCGGAGCTTGCCCGGCTGGTCGAAAACCTCGGGCGTATCCCCCTGGTTGCCCCGACCGTGTCGGTCGAGGACGCGGTGGATCGGGAGAGCGTTGATCGTCTGTGCCGTCGACTGCGTGATGGAACGGTGGACTGGGTGGTCTTCCAGACCGGCATCGGCGTTCAGCGGCTATTGGCCGCGATCGCGGATGATGAGCGGCGGGAGGTGATTGCCGCGCTCGGCCGGTGTCGGCTCGCGGCGCGGGGTCCCAAGCCGCGCCAGGCACTGGCCGCGGTCGGGCTGGCGGTCGACCTCGCACCGGCCGAGCCGACCACGCGCGGGCTGGTCGAGGCGTTCGCCGCGCTCGATCTCGCCGGTCGGACGATCGCGATCCAGCATACCGGCGACGACAATGAGGAGCTCCGCCAGGCGCTCCTCGCCCGGGGGGCCGAAGTGCTCGACGTTGCGCTCTACCGCTATGGTCCGCCGCGCGATCCGGAGAAGGTTCATGACCTGATCGATCACCTGGCGGCCGGACGGGTAGCGGCGGTCACGTTCACCAGCTCGCCGGCGGTCCGCGGCCTGTTCGCCTTTGCCCGGCAGGAGGCGCGGAGTGAAGACCTACACAACGGTCTGGCAGCAACCGTCGTGGCGGCGGTCGGTCCCACCACTGCCGCGACCCTGCGCGACCACGGCGTTGCGCCTTCGGTTATCCCCGCGCGCAGCGCCATGGGGGCGATGCTGGTGGAGCTTGCCCGCGTCCTTGATCGTGCGGTCACGCTAGCCTGATTGCCTGGAGGTAAGAACACGTGCCAGAGGCTCCCACCCTTGATCTGGTTCTCCGGCGCAATTCGATCGAGCGGCTGAAGCGGGAGACGTTTCCCCTCGATGTCATCAACTACCTGCCGGAGCTGATCGAGCGCGGCTACGAGGCGGTCTCGGAAGACGATATCGTGCGGCTCCAATGGTACGGTCTCTATCACGACAAGCCGAAGATCGGCTACTTCATGATGCGGATCAAGGTGCCGAGCGGCATCCTGACCCCGGCGAAGCTACGAACGATTGGCGAGTTGGCGGTCCGCTATGGGCGCGACTATACCGAGCTGAGCACGCGGCAGAATGTCCAGCTGCACTGGATTCGCCTCGACCACCTGCCGGATGTATTCGCAACCCTCGAGCGGGCTGGCCTCACCACTCTCGGCGGCTGCGGCGATACCGTGCGCAATATCACCGGTTGCCCGGTCGCGGGGATCGACCCGGAAGAGCTGTTCGATGCGCGGCCGCTGATCGAGGAGGCCGCCCGCTTCTTCTACGGCAACCGGGAATATTCTGATCTTCCGCGCAAGCACAAGATCACGATCTCGACCTGTGCCTACCAGTGCAACGCGCCAGAGCTGAACTGCATCTCTTTGATTGGTGTCCGACAAGGCGGGCGAGACGGATTCGCCTTGCGCCTGGGTGGTGGGCTGTCGGCAACCCCGCGCATCGCTCGCTCGATCGGTGTCTTCATCCCGGTCACCGAGGCGATGGAGGTCCTGCGTGCCATCCTTGACGGCTGGAAGGAAGACTTGCGGTACCGCCTGTCACGGGTCAAGGCACGGCTGAAGTTCATGGTCGACGATTACGGTCCCGAGGGGATGCGCCAGATGATTGAGGCGCGCCTTGGCCGCAAGCTCGAGGACCTCGAGCAGGAGCCGCGGCCGCTCGGTGAGACCGAGCATATGGGCATTCACCCGCAGAAGCAGGAGGGTCTGAATTACATCGGGTTTCCCGTCTATCTCGGGCGGGTGACCGGCCAGCAAATGCTCCGCATCGCCGATCTGGTAGAGGCATTTGACGGAGATATCCGTCTGACCCGCCAGCAGAACTTCATCATCACCGGCGTTGCTGACGATCAGGTTGACCGGATCGTGCGGGAGATCGCGGAGATCGGATTTCCGCTCGATGTGAGCCGGCACCACGCCACCGGCATCGCCTGCACCGGCGAGCCCCTCTGCAACTACGCGGTAGCCCAGACGAAGGACAAGCTAGATGAGATCATTCGCCATCTCGAGCAGACGTTTGGGCGGGCGGCCGATGAGGTGCGCGTGCACGTCGATGGGTGCCCGCACGCCTGTGCCCATCACTGGACCGGTGACATCGGGCTCCAGGGGACGACCGCGCGCGAGCGGACTGCCGAAGGTGAGAAGATCCAGGCCTATGAGATCTTCCTCCGAGGAGGCCTTGGACCAGATGCCCAGATCGGGAAATCAGTCCTGCGCCGCGTGCCGGCGGATCAGGTGAAGTACTACGTCGAGCGGCTGGTCCGAGCCTTCTTGGAGCGCCGTCAGGAGGGCGAACGCTTCCGGGACTTCTGCCGGCGGTTGAGCGATGAGGAGCTGACTGCCATCGCTGAAGGGAACGAGGTCACCGCAGGGGCGGTCGCCTGAGCTGGGCCCATCGAGGCCCTTTCTGGTTGATCGCGGTGAGCGAGGAGGGCATCGAGGCGGGTAGGGCATCGAGGATCGAGGAGGATAAGGATGCTGACCGAGGATCGGGTGATCCTGGACGAGTACGAGGCGGGAGAGCTCGCGGTGCTGTACGACGACCAGGAACCGCAGGAGGTCATTCGCTGGGCGCTGGAGACCTTTGGCTCGCGGGTCGCCGTCTGCACAAGCTTTCAGATGGACGGCATGGCCATCCTGGACATGGCCTGGCGGATCAATCCGAAGGTGCGCGTCTTCACGATCGATACCGGTCGGCTCCCCGCCGAGACCTACGAGATGATCGATCGTGTCCGCGAGCACTACGGCATCGATATCGAGGTATACACCCCGAATCCCCAGCTCCTGGAGCCGCTTGTTC
>DATGMJ010000101.1:0-7045 GCA_035293685.1 Chloroflexota bacterium
CCAGAACGGATCTGGGCATCGGTCCGGGAGGTTCCGGCAGGGAAGGTGACTGTCATATCACCCGCACCACTGTCAAGGGTGAGTTCCTGCACCGCGAGCTCGGACAGGTCCAGGTCGGCACGCCCTGCCCCCAGATTGACCTCCAGGGTGAGCGGGGTTGCGCGTGCGAGCTGGACTGTCCAGCGGATCCCGTCTCGTGGGCCGATCCAGTCGAGGAACCAGAGGCCGGGGGCGCGCCCTTCCCCCTGGAGCGTGACAGTCGCGGTTCCATCGCTCCGCTCGACCCGCGATGTCATCTGCATCCCTGACGGCATCTGACTGTTCACCGCAAGCAGGCTGGTCGCGCCGGAGGGGAGTGCTCCCATAGTGAGCTGGCCGGCGGCAAGATGCACGTTGACCTGGCCTCGCGCGGCGCCGTCGAGAGGCACAATCGTGGTCCGGGCCGACGCGGGCTCGGTCGCAGCCGAGCCGAGGTCGTGGAATCGCAGGATGGCGACTGCCGTCGCTGTCACGATGATCACTGCTGCGATGGCAGCGAGGAGGGAGACCCAGCGACCATGGTGCTCCAGGAGGAGGTCAAGACCGGCGACGATGAGGAGGACTGGCCAGAGGCGAGCGAGGACCGGCCAGATCGACCACGGGACGATCCCCAGGTTGTTAACGAGCAGGATGGCGCCGATGCTGATGAGCAGGAGTGGCAGGAGGCGAAAAGGGGCAGGATGGGCCGTCGGCCGCGCTTTCCTCTCTTCCCGCATCGTTATCCCTCCGGAGCGCATCGCGGCCATCGGATCAAGATGATCCTCCGGCGCGGTGCACGTCCCATCGGATCCTTGGCTGTCTGGCGAGTCACTGGTCTCGGCGGAGGAGCAGGAGCAGTCCCGCGATGATCAGGAAGACCGGCCAGGTCGTCCGCAGATCGATCCAGCTCAGAAGGTTCAGATTGGACAGCAGGACGAGTACGCCAAGCGCGACCAGCGCCCACCCGGCCCAGCGTCGTCGGTGGTGGACTGCCTCTGCCGACGTTGTCGAGGTGAAGTGGGGAATACCGCCGGTGCCGAAAGAGCGGGGAATGGGACCGCTTGCCTCGGAGGCCGTACCCTCTGGTTCAGCCTCCCGCGGGCACTCCTCGCCGATCGGACCAAGCGGCTGCTCCGGCACGATGAGCCCCATGGCAAGATAGACCAGGAACATGAGCCCGCCAGTAAAGATCGTGGCGACGATGAAGAAAAGGCGAACCAGCGATGGATCGACATCGAAGTACTCGCCCAGCCCACCGCAGACGCCAGCCAGCATGCGCTCGGATCTACTGCGATAAAGGCGATGCGAAGCCACGGACTTCCTCCTCCCGGCCGCCGGGACAGTCTGGCGGGTTCAGCATCCGGCAGGCCGGGCACACCCCGGCCTGCGCCTCGGCCCCGCGGTCCGGCGCGGCAGGCAATTGACCGAGACGACGGATCTGTCCATCCGTCTCACCAGATGGGACGCGGCGCGGTGGGAAAAAGTTGCAGCCGCACCTGGAGGCGCAGGCAGTGAATTGTGCATGAGGCATCAGGTGTGTTATCCTATTCGTGGCATATGAATTAGCGGGGGTGGATTGGCATGGGAAAGAAGCGAAAGACACCAGTACGACAGGATGCCATGCGGGTCCTGGGCTTCGTGGACGTCGTCCTCCGTCTGCCGGTCGTTGCGGTTCGGCGGGTGGACGAGGTACCCTCGACGGCCCGGCAGGTCCGCCGCCCCGCCGCTCGGGGGCACCATCAGCGGCGATCGCGACGCGCCAGTCCGTGGATCGTTCGCGAGGCCTCGCGCATCGCAGCGCAGTATCTGGCGAAGCTCGATGCGCCCGGTGGGCCCTCACCGTCATCCTGAAGGCTTGTCCTGACCCGCGGCCGAAAGGACCGCGGGTCCTTTTTTATTTCGCCGGCTCGCCGGATTGCCCCGGTGCGGCCGGGGCTGGCATCTGCTACTGGGTAGCCTGCGCCATCGAGGGCCGGGCGAGCTCGCCCGGCCTACTGCAGGGGTGGTGCGCTGGGCCTCCGCGGGCCAGGATCGTCCTCTGGGGAAGGGCGCAACATTCGCACGGTGCACTTCGTCCCATCGTCGGGATGTCACCAGGGAGGCAAGAGGGGTGGCTGAGCCAAGCCCCCAGCTGGTTCAGCGCGCGCGAGCCGGCGATTCGGCCGCCTGGCGTCAGCTCATCGAGGAGCAGCAGGCCTACGTGTACAGTATCGCCCTGGGGATCGTGCGTCAGCCGGAGGATGCGGCGGATCTCACCCAGGAGGCTTTTGCGCGCCTGTATCAGACGATCGGATCGTACCGGGGCGAGACGCGCTTCACGACCTGGCTCTATCGCCTGGTCGTCAATCTCGGCCTGGATCTGCTGCGACGGCGCGGCCGTGCCCGAGAGGTCAGCCTCGAGGATGATCCGCTCGAGGTGCCGGACGATGACCCGCTCATTGATCCGTCCCTGGTCCTGGAGCGCCGCGAACGCGTGGAGCGGATCCAGGCCGCGCTGGACCAGCTTCCCACTGCCCAGCGCCTCGCGCTCACCCTCTATTATTTCGAGGACCGTCGATACGAGGAGATCGCGACGATCCTTGGACTGCCGCTCAATACGGTGAAATCGCACATCCGCCGTGCAAAGCTGGCACTGGCCCGGAGGCTCGGCGTGTCGAGGGTGGAGGAGATCCCATGACCTGCGAGGAACTGCGTCGCCGCTGGCTGGCAGGCCAGCTTGACGACGATGATGACACATGGTCTGCCCATCGCGCGGCCTGTCGAGACTGCGCGCTCTGGTTCGATAGCCTGCAGGGTCTCGATGCTCTGATCGCTCCGACCGTGCTCGTGCCGGTCCCGGTAGGGCTTGCGGCGCGCCTGCGCGAGATCCCACGGGCTGGTCGGCGGACGGGGCGGGCGAGCTCCGCCGGGCGGGCGCTCGAGCCGATCGCTATAGCGATGCTGGTGCTCGGCCTCGCCGGCCTGATCACCGCGGCCGAGTCAATCGCCGGGATCGCCAGCCCACTGGTGCTCGCGACCGCACAAGCGTTCCTGCTGATCATTGACTCTCCGCTGGCCCGCTACGCGGGTGACCTGGTCAGCATGGCCGTCGAGGCGCTGGCGACCCTCGTGCTGATTGCCGTACTGGTCCTCCGCGGTGTGCCAGGCGCGCCTGGTGATCGGCAGGTGGCCTCACGCCGATCGTGATTCCTGACCGTCCGGCGGGACCGCTCGGGGACCGCGCGCTCGTCTGGCGGGACCTTCACCCGGGCTGGCCGTGACTGACTGGCTCGCGCAGTTCTCTCCTCCGAATGGCGTGCGCGGCCGCGCATGGTAGGGGAAGGCGATCTGACCCGTTCATGCTCCGGCGCCCGGGCTGTCTCGGCGGGAAATCGGCGGCTTGTTTAGGACGCCAGGGTTAGAACTTGAGAGCCCCCTCGGTCAGACCGCGCATGAACCACCGCTGGAGCACCAGGTATACCAAGACCACCGGCGCCGAGGCCAGCAGCAAGACCGCTGCGTTGGCGGCCTCGGTCGTGAAGAGACCGGCAAAGCCCGGGGTGATCGTCGTTGCGTAGGGCATCACCAGGACCTTCTGCGCGCCAACCGAGATAGTCATATTCAGGTCCTGGTCAACCAGGATAAAGGTGACCAGGAAATCACCCCAGACTCCAACGAAGGTCAGGATCATGACCAAGACGAGTGCGTTGAAGGCGATGGGAAGCGCGACACTCCAGAAGACGCGGAGCCACCCCGCTCCGTCGACCAGTGCCGACTCCTCCAGTTCACGGGGGACCGAGAGGAATCCCTGACGCATAATGAAGATCGGGACCGGCAGGGCCGAGCTGAAATAGAGGATCAGCCCGATCAAGCTGTTGCGCAGGCCGAGAAACGACATCAGCTCGTAGAGAGACATCAGCCCGCCGACGTTGGGAATAAAGATCGAGAGGACCAGGGCCAGAAAGATCAGATCACGCCCACGAAAGCGGAGCCGGGCGAAGGCGTAGCCCGCCAGCGCTGAGAGCAGGGAGACCAGAACGACCGTGCTAACCGTGACGATGAAGCTGTTGCGCAGGTAGATCGGCAGATATCCAAGTTGGGTGAGGACGTAGCGGTAATTGATCAGGGTTGGATGAAGGGGAATGAGCGAGGCGGTTGCCGAGTAGAACTCCTGGCGCCCCTTGAATGATGTGCTCACCATCCAGATAAGCGGGACCAGGATCAGCAGGCTTACAACGATGAGCGGGATATAGGAGAGGGCAATCTGGATCCAGTGACGCCGGGCGTGAGCCCTCCCGGCCAGCTGGACCGACGTCAGGGTATCTGCCATCATTGCTACCCCTCAGGCGGGCTCGCCGCGTAAGACGCGAAGCGTCAGCGCGGTGAAGATGCTCATGAAGAGGCCGACAACGAGTGACATCGCGGCGGCATACCCGAGCCGCAGGTCTCCCTCACTGAACGCGACCGAGTAAATGTAGAATCCGACCGTCTTGGTCGCGTCAGCCGGTCCGCCGTTGGTGAGGAGAAGGACTTCCTGGGTTCCGTAGAGCAGCCCGATCTGGAGGACCAGAACGAGGGCAAAGGTGGGACGGAGAAGCGGTAGAGTGATGTGCCACAGTTGCTGGATCCCACTCGCGCCGTCGATCGAGGCGGCTTCATAGAGATCCTTCGAGATGTTGTACAGCCCAACGAGGAAGAGCAGGGTTGGAAAGCCGAAACTCCGCCAGACGCTCGCCAGGGCGATGGATGCCAGGGCATAATGGGCGTCCCCGAGCCAGTCCGGTGGATTTGCCACTCCAAGGTCGCGCAAGAGCGAGTCGATATAACCGTACTTGCTGTTGTAGAGCTGCTGCCACATCAGCATTGAGACGGAGATCGGCAGGATCACCGGTAGGTAGACCAGCCAGCGGAAGAAGCCGGCCCCGCGCGGGACCTGGTGGATCATGAGTGCCACCACGAGCGCAAGGATGATGATCGAGGGAAGCACCATGACGATGTACTTGGCGGAGATGATCAGCGAGGCGGCAAAGAACCGGTCCCGAAGCATCAGCTCATAGTTTCGCAGGCCATTCCAGGACCAGTTGGAGTTCGGGACAAGGAACCGGTAGTTCGTGAATGCCATGAGGAAGCCGCGGATGAGCACCCAGAAGTTGAAGACCAGGTACAGGATCAAGGCGGGAGCGATGAACAAGTATCCCAGGGGATTGCCCCAGGACTCCCGCCGCACGCCGCGCATCTCGGCAAGGAAAGCGCGCAGTGTCGATGATGCTGATGGCCCGGGCGATGCACGGTGCTCCATGTCCGTGGTCTCCTCCCCTCCCTGAACTCCATAGCCCCCGCCAGCGCGGGGGCAGATAACGAGCCGGCAGGAGGACGGGGCCGCCGTGGCTCCTCCTCGTCCGTCCTGCCCCTCCCCCGCCGGCGCGGGCGTTCAGCCTTGCTGTGCCGCGATCTTATCGGCAACGTCGCGTGCCGCGTTCTTCATTGCCTCCTCGGCCGTGAGCGTGCTATCCGGCGCGAGGAATTTATCCTGCCAGGGACCGATAGCGCTCATCTGGATCTGGAAGTAGGTGTTGGCCGGGAAGGGTACCGACTTAGCGACAAGGTCGATGCCCACCTGCTCCCACTGGAACCGCGGGTCGTTCTTCACGAACTTTTCGTAGGTGTAGGTGTAGCAGGGCTTGGCGGCCGTCGCGACGAGCGTCTTCTGGGCATCGGCGTTGCTCGGGCCGAACCACCAGATCAGGAAGTCCATCATGCCCTGGGGGTTCTTCGCCTTGTTGAAGACGACTGAGCCGTTCATCCAGAAAGGTGTACCGGAGTTGATCTCTCCTGCCTTGGGGAAGATGTTGATGCCAGTGTCGGCGGCGTCGTACCCATAGGTCTTCTGCGCGTCCTCGCCCTTTACGTCGTAGGAAAGGAGCATCGCCACCGTCTTGCGATCCCATTCCTCACTGACGTTCTTGTCGGTCGGCGGCATCAGCCCTTCCTTGACCATCATCTTCATCCAATTCAGTGCGGCGATCGATCCCTGACCCTGGATGTTGATCAGGCCGTCCTTGGTAAAGAGCTCGCTCGGCGGCGTTGCGGCCCAGAGCAGGGTGAAGAGGCCGCAGAGCGGTGTGAGGATCTGGGCGAAGGGGATCCACTTATCCCCGTATTTCGCCTTGATCTTGCTCGCCGCCTCGTGGGCCTCGTCCCAGGTCGCCGGCTGCTTGGAGAAGCCAACCGCCTTGAGCGGTTCCCAGTACCACTGGAGCGCCACACTCCCGACATTGCCGGGGATGGAGTATACCTTCCCCTTGTATTTGATCGCTTCCTTGATCGTCGAGATGACGCCGTCAAGGAGTTTTGTCGCATCGGGCTCGGTCGAGGCGCTGATCAGCCCGTCGAGCGGCTGGATCACCTGGGCTTCCACCCACTGCGCGGTCGACCACGGAACCTCCATCACTGAGTAGCCGTCCCAGACCAGCGAGTTCGACGCGATCGCCGCACGGAGCTTGGTAAGGAGATCAACCCCCTGAGGCGGCTTGTCCAGCGTGATCTTCGCGCCGGGGTGCGAGTCCATGAAGGCCTTGACTGCCGCTTCCGCCCCGTAGGCGGTCACGATGTCCGGGCGGCAGAGGAAGCTGATCTGGCCAACCGGCTTGGCGCTGGTGGCCTGGGCCGCGGGCGCAGCCTGGGAGGTTGCCGTGGGAGCCGCACCACTGGCGGTGGTCGGGCTGGCCGGCGCGGCGGTTGCCGCGCTGGGCGCGGTGGTTGGGCTGGCGGGCGCGGTGCCACCGCCGCAGGCTGCCAGAAGCGCCCCGCCGCCGAGGAGCATAAGACCGACGAGTGTCCGTCGACTGACCGTCGAAGCCATGTTCATCCTCTCCTTCCGTCTTACGTCCGGGGAACATCCGCCAGGAAACCGATCGGGATCCTAGCAGGGGATATGTATCCCGGGGGTGGTGGATCGGCCATGTTCTGCCAGAATCGGCCACGCGATCATCGCGGACCGTGTCCAGCTGAGTCAACAGACGAGCGGATTGAGCGAGGAGCCTGCGGG
>DATGMJ010000102.1:0-2924 GCA_035293685.1 Chloroflexota bacterium
GCCGATACTCCGCCTCCCCCTTCAGCGCCAGCACCTTCGTGATCGCCGCCGTCAGCGTCGTCTTCCCGTGGTCGATGTGCCCGATCGTCCCCACGTTCATATGCGGCTTCGTCCGCTCAAATCGCTTCCTCGCCATAGTGGCTCTCTCCTCATGACAGTAACGTCTTGCTTGATGGTATCGTGGCGCATGGCCTGCCGTGCGCGCCTCCGCGCGTCCCCGGCGTGGGTGCCCCGGGGGGACCCGCGTGGTCGCTTCCTATTCGCGCCCGAGTTTCCCAACCGGGGTGGAGACTGCCCTCTCTTCCATTACCCATGGGAGTAGGACGCTGGCGGTCCGCCCGGTGCCAGGTACCGTCCCGACCGGACTGCCCTCAGGGGCGTGTCCGTGCGGTAACGGTCTCGGCGATCTGTTCGGGAACCTCCTGGTAGTGTGAGAACTCCATCGAATAGCTGCCCCGTCCCTGGGTCATGGACCGCAGATCGGTCGCGTAGCCAAACATATGAGCGAGCGGGACAAGGGCTCGAACGATCTGATTCGGCGCACGGGCCTCGATCCCCACGATGTGGCCGCGCCGCGCGCTGAGGTCACCCATCACGTCTCCCAGGTACTCGTCCGGGACGACGACTTCGACCTTCATGATGGGCTCGAGAAGCACTGGCTGGGCTTGCTGGGCGGCGTTCTTGAACGCGAGCGAGCCGGCGATCTTGAAGGCCACCTCGCTCGAGTCCACCGGGTGGTACGAGCCGTCGTAGACGATAGCCCGGATGCCCACCATTGGATACCCCGCGACGATGCCGGTCTCCGCCGCCTCGCGAACCCCCGCCTCGATGGCCGGGATGAACTCCTTCGGGATGGCCCCGCCGACCACCTGGTTCACGAACTCGAAGCCTCCATCGGGGCCGAGCGGCTCCAGGCGAATCCAGCAGTCCCCGTACTGGCCCCGGCCGCCGGTCTGCCGGACGAAGCGTCCCTGGGCCGCGGCGGCGGTGCGGATAGTCTCCCGATAGGCGACCTGGGGCTTGCCGATGTTCGCCTCGACCCGGAACTCCCGGAGGAGACGATCCACGATCACCTCCAGGTGCAGCTCGCCCATGCCCGAGATAATCGTCTGGCCGGACTCGGGGTCGGTCCGGATGCGGAAGGTCGGGTCCTCCTCGGCCAGGCGGGCGAGGGCAATCCCCATCTTATCCTGATCGGCCTTGGTCTTGGGTTCGATGGCCTGGGAGATAACCGGCTCCGGGAAGCGAATGGGCTCCAGGAGGATCGGATGGTCCGCGTCGCACAGGGTGTCGCCGGTGAAGGTGTTCTTGAGCCCGACGACCGCGCAGATGTCGCCCGCACTGATATGATCAATCTCCTCGCGCTTGTTCGCGTGCATGCGCAGGAGGCGGCCGACACGCTCGCGCTGCCCTTTCGTGGCGTTCTGCACGTATGATCCCGCGTTCAGGGTGCCAGAGTACACCCGAATATAGGCCAGGCGCCCGACGAACGGGTCCGCCACGATCTTGAACGCGAGGCCAGTGAAGGGCTCAGTCGGGCTGGCCGTGCGGGTGACCGGCTGATCGGTCCGGGGATCGGTCCCGGTCACCGGCGGGCGGTCCAGCGGCGAGGGAAGATAGGACACCACCGCATCGAGCATCGGCTGGATGCCCTTGTTGCGGAGGGCGCTCCCGCAGAGGACCGGGACAAGCTTGCCCGCGATCGTCGCCGCGCGCAGTGCCGTGATGAGCTCTTCGACACTGAGCTCCTCGCCTTCCAGGTATTTGATCATCAGATCGTCATTGGTCTCGACGACCTGCTCGATGAGCTTCTGGCGGTGCTCCTCGGTTTCTGCCCGATATTCGTCGGGCACGGGCGTTACCTGCGGATTCGCCCCAAGGACGTCAGTGTAGAAGAGCGCCTGCCGGGTCAGGAGATCGATCATGCCCTGGAAGGATGACTCCTGGCCGATCGGGATCTGCAGCGGCACCGGCCGCGCTCCGAGCCGGTCCCGGATCATCTCGATCGTTCGCCAGAAGTTAGCGCCCAGCCGATCCATCTTGTTGATGAAGCAGATCCGAGGCACGTTGTAGCGATCGGCCTGACGCCAGACGGTCTCGGACTGGGGTTCGACCCCCGCGACGGCATCGAAGATCACGATGCCTCCGTCAAGGACCCGCAGACAGCGCTCGACCTCGACGGTGAAGTCCACGTGCCCGGGCGTATCGATAATATTGATCTGGTGCCCCTTCCACTGACACGTGGTCGCGGCGGCGGTGATGGTGATGCCGCGCTCGCGTTCCTGTTCCATCCAGTCCATGACGGCGGTGCCCTCGTGGACCTCGCCCATCTGGTGGATCATGCCGGTGTAGAACAGGATCCGCTCGGTCGTCGTAGTCTTGCCCGCATCAATGTGGGCAATGATCCCGATATTCCGTATGAGATCGAGAGATACGTCCGTCGTCATCAAAAAACTCCAGCGCAAGAGGGCCGCGGTACGCCGAGGTAACGCGGAATCGGCAGATCGTCGTGGGCCGTCTGTTGCCGCGACGCCCGGAGGCGCCCACCGCTGCCGTGCGCGGGTATCGAAGCCCGGCCCTCGGCTGCTGCCCGATCGCCCCGCCGGTCCCGACTGTCACCAGCGGTAATGTGCGAACGCCTTGTTTGCCTCGGCCATGCGGTGGGTATCATCCCGCCGCTTGATCGTTGCACCGGTCCCATGCGCCGCGTCCAGCAACTCTGCGGCCAGCTTCTCGATCATCGAGTGGCCGGCCCGCTTGCGCGCGGACTCGATGAGCCAGCGCATCGCGAGGGAGATTCGGCGCTCACCCCGGATCTCCACCGGCACCTGATAGGTTGCCCCACCGACCCGGCGCGGCTTCACCTCGAGGGTCGGGGTCGCGTTGCGGAGCGCGGTCTCGAACACCTCGAGTGGATTGCGGTG
>DATGMJ010000103.1:0-7274 GCA_035293685.1 Chloroflexota bacterium
TCATTCGCCGACCGCACCCCCGGGCCCGCGCGCCCGCGGCGCGGGATCAGGCCAGCCGCGTGGTATCCGATCGTCCCCGAGCGATCTGCGTAGACGAAGTTCAGCGGCGGTCCAGGCCACTGCCGCAGGGCCTCGATCACCCCGGCAGCGCTCCGCGCACGGATCAGCGCCAGGGAGGCCTCGAAGCCCGCCGAAACCTCTGCTCCTACCCAGCGCAAACTGATTGGCGCTTCGAGCAGTCCCTCAACGCGAGGGAGGAGTTCATTGACGATTGGGCCGCGCACCGTCCGACGAATTTCGAGCCGTGCAGCGGGCTCGCCCCTCACGGGAATTCGCTGGTACTCGATGTCGAAGGGACGCCAGGTATCTCGGTCCCGGTACTGATCAGGGTGATCTGGCGAGACCTCCTCGTAGTAGAGGTCGCAGGTCGCGGCCGCGTGATTGGTCAATCCCCACGCAACGTTCCGGTTGCGCCCAAGGTAGAGGACCGGCGTGCCGATGTACACGGCTCCGGCCGCATCGAACTCCGGGCAGGTGAGCTGGACCTCGAACCACTGGCTCGGCGCGCTGAAGGGGTTATGCGGGTCACTGCAGAGCACGGGCGCGCCCGTGGCTGTCCGCATGCCTCCGACAACCCAGTTGTTGCTTCCCTCGTCCGACGATCCAGCCGGCACCGGACCGCGGAAGCCCGGTGTCTCGTCGCTCCAGACGATCGTCTCGTCTGACAGCTCAACGGAGAAGAACGCCGCCGAGAGATCGGGAGGGAGGCGGCGAGCCACCTCACCAACTACAATCTGCTCCAGGCGGCCGGTGAGGGTCCACCAGCGGTGCTTCCACACCACACACGAGTCTGATGGACGCCACGGGCGCGGCTCGTATTCGAGGATTTCGAACTCGATCGGGAGGCGGTTGCCCATCACCTCGATCCAGCGATTGATGCCTGCTGTCAGCGCCTCGACGACCGTCCGCACCGCCGGCGGCGCACTTCCCCAGGCGCGATCGCCAGCCCGGGCAAGGCCCAGGATCCGCATGCGACGGTCGCTCTCCAGCGCTGATGGACCAAAGACTTCCGCAAGTTCGCCGCGTACCAGGCGGCGCTGGTAATCAAGCTGCCAGAGCCGATCCTGGGCCATGGCGTAGCCAAGCCCGAAGAAAAGATCGGGCACAGTCTCCGCCGTAATGTGAGCGACGCCCCACCGGTCGCGTCGGATGCGCACCCGTGCGTGCACCGTCCCCGCCACCTCCTCGACCGCCCCCGGGTGATAGGGGAGCTTTGACCGACAGTATTCATCGGCCCAGCGGTCAAGGGTCGCCGCATCGGTCCCAGCCGCCTCGGACGCCGGAACACCCCGCAACCAGCGCAGAATGGCTGCGCGGCGCGCGGCATCTCCCGAGTCAGCGCGGACAGGCTCACGGGGCTCAGGGTTGCTCATGTTTCGCCCTCCCGAGATGACAGCATCGGCCGCCGGAGATCGGCCCGCCGGCCGCGTCGCGCGCATGGTATGTCGGGGCAGCGGCCGCGTAAAGAAGCCCCTATCCCCGTCAGCGGGTTGCCGGTCGCTCCGTGCTGGGCGTATAGTCGAGGCGCGTCGCGTAGTGACTTTCCTGAGGAGCCGATGGATGACCAGTCTGCCGCTTCGCCCGCCGGTGATCGTCCACCACATGGCAGCACTCGATGGGCGTGCCCATCCGAACTCGCTCGAAGCGATCGAGGCGTGCCTCCAGGCCCGGGCGAGGGTCATAGAGATCGACATCACTGCCCTGGCCGACGGTGATTACCTCCTCGTCCACGATCCGGTCCTGGAGTCCGAGACAACCGGATCCGGCCCGGTCGCCGCCTGTACTGCCGCGCGCGCTCGCGAGCTCTATTTCGCGCGCAACGGCGTCCCAACAGCGTTCCGGGTACCGCTCCTCAGCCAGGTCGTTGACCTTTTCACGCGCTATCCGGGCCCGACGCGGCTTCAACTCGACTTCAAGAACGTCTACCCCTTTCCAGATGACACCCCACTTCGCCATCTGGTCGCTCTCCTGCAGCCGATCGCCGAGCGCGTGATCGTCAGCAGTGGAGCCGACTGGCAGCTCCGGCGGCTCCGTGCCCTGGCCCCCTGGTTGGAGCTCGGCTTCGATATCCAGTTTTACCTGGCATGGCGCGATCCGAGCGAGCCGGTCGATCCACGTGTGCCGCCGTGGCGCCGCGGCGCATATGGCTACTGGGATGATCACCCGCTGGCAACGGAGCGTTTTACATCGACTCCGGCCTACCTTTACGATCGGTGCGGTATGCTCCTCGGGCTCGTTCCCGGCGCGAGCACTTTTTACATCGACTATCGTCTTCTTGACCGTTCACTTGACGATGGTTTCAACTGGGCAGAGATGCTGCACGCTCACGGCATCAGGCTCGATGCCTGGACCCTCGACGCCGACGATCCACGGGCCGTGGCTGCCCTCCCTCGTCTGGTCGAGGCGGGGGTGGACCAGTTCACGACGAATACTCCCGATGCGCTGGCGGACCTCCTGGGCCGCACATGATCGGCGCCAGAATAGAATCTCGTGCCAGCGCTGGCAGTCATTGTGCACCCTCCAGACCGGTACCGGGAGGGTGCACTCCATGGATATTCAGCAGTTCATCGCTGCGCTCCGTGAGATCGAAGAACGTGCTGACGTCGAGCCAATGGTCGGGCTGTTCGCGCCGGATGCACGGCTCTGGAGCCCGGAGCGTGAGGAACCACTCGTCGGATCTGAGGGAGCGCGCCAGTTCTGGCAGAGCTACCGCGACACCTTCGGAACGATCGAGTCCTCCTTTCGGACGATCATCACCGCCAAAGATGACGCCGCGCTGGAGTGGGAATCGACCGGCACGCTCCGGGCCAATAACCAGCGGATCTATTATCGCGGGGTAACGATCCTGGACTGGGCAGGAGACCAGATCAAGCGCCTCGCCGTCTACTTCGATCCGCGGCGGCTGGAGGTAGTCTGGCCAGCGCGCGCCGCAAGACGCTGAGACCGCGCGCGGCGTGGTCTTCCGCCGCAGCCGGACGGGGCATTGACGAGCGCCGGGGAGCAGTCTATAGTAGTGGTTGCTGATCGTACTACTATAGAGACCGGAGGCGCGCGACGGACGTCACGGATCGCCTGACTGCCCTGGGCTTTTCGCCCCACGAGGCGCGGGTCTACGTGGCCCTGCTCCAACGCCCTTCGGCGACCGGCTACGAACTGGCAAAGGCGACCGGCCTCCCGCGGGCGAACGTCTACCACGTGCTTGGCGCGCTCCAGGCAAAGAATGCTATCCAGGCAGTCGCGGACAACCCCACGCGATACGTTGCCCACGCGCCGGCGAGCGTCCTCGGACGCATCAAGAACGAAACTATTGCCCGCTGTGATGCGCTCACGGCCGAGCTGACCGCGCTTGCGCCCACGCCTGAGCCAGCGGCGCTCTGGACGCTCCGCGGCCGGGACGCCGTGGTCGAACGCATTGCCGCGTTGATCGCTGAGGCGAGCAGCCGGGTTGCGATTTGTCTCTGGAACGAGGATGTTCCGTGGCTGGCCGAGAGGCTCCGCGCCGCTGAAGATCGGGGTTGTCAGGTCATCATTAACATGTTCGGGCCAAGTGAACTCGACGTCGGTGAGGTGTACTGGCACGAGGAGCCCGCGAAGGTCGTCGGCGGTCATGTCCTGACCCTCGCCGTCGACTGGTCCGCCGCGCTCGTGGCGGTGCTGGACGAGCCAATCGGGGCGGTCTACACGCGGCACCCGGCGCTCGTGCAACTGGTGGAAAAGCTGATTCGAGACGAGGCGTATCTCGCCGAGATCTACCAGCGCTTTCGGACAGAGCTGGAGGCCGCCTATGGGCAGCACCTGGTTCAGCTTCGGCGCCGCTTGCTTCCCGCTGCCCAGGCCGAGCGGCTGCTGGCGATCGTGGGCTTCGGCGCAGCCGGCGCGGGGGCCACTGCCCTCCTCGGCGGCGAGTAGGCGCGATCACGAAGGAGAAGGGATGGGAGCCATCATCATCGTTGATGCCTTCTGGGGTGATTCCGGCAAGGGGAAGACGTGTGCGTACCTCGCACGGAAGCTCAACGTTCCCCTGGCGGTCCGTGCAGGCGTCGGCACGAACGCTGGCGCCAGCGTGATTTTGGACGATGGAACGGTCGTCCGGGCGCGGCAACTCCCGACTGCATGGCTCAATCAGGGAACCCGGGTGGCTGTGGGCTCAGGGGTCCTGGTCGATCCGGCGGTCTTCCGGGAGGAGGTGGAGCGTTTCCAGCTCCACGACCGCGCCCAGGTGGATTATCGCTGCGCGGTGATTACCCCGGAGCACATCGCCGCCGAGCGCGCGGATGCGAACCTGGCCGGGCGGGTTGGCTCGACCTGCACGGGCAACGGGCATGCCCGGGCAGATTTCGTTCTCCGCCGCGCACGGCAGGCCCGCGATCTCCCCGAGCTCGCGCCGTTCGTCACGGATGTCGCCCGCATGGTCAACGAGACCGCCGCGCGCACCACCGTCCTGATTGAGGGCTCGCAGGGCACCTTCCTCTCGCTCGCCCTGAGCCCCGACTATCCGTATACGACCTCCGATAACTGCACCAGTGCGGCGGCGATCGATGATGTGGGACTGAGCTGGCGTCTGGTTCAGGATGTGGTCCTGGTCGTGAAGGCCATGCCGACGCGCGTCGGCACCGGGCCCCTGCCGCTCGAGATGAGTCCAGAGGAGATCATCGCCCGGGATGTCGCTGAGTACGGCGTCGTGACCGGGCGCATGCGCCGAAAGGCGGCCGGAATCGACTGGGATCTCCTGGCCTACGCGGCCATGCTGAATGGGCCAACCCAGATCGCGCTGACCTTTTGCGACCATTATGATCCGGCGATGCGCCAGGCACGCACGCGTGACGACATCACGCCGCGCGTACGCGAGCTGATCGCCCGGGTGGAGAAGGTGACCGGCGCACCAGTGACGCTGGTGGATACGGGCAAGCACCTGGACGAGTTTATTGATCTCAGCCCGGCCTGAGCGATCGGACGGCCATTCATCCCTTCAGCCTGAAGCGCGCTCGATCGTCGTGGGGGAGATTCCCTGGGCCATGGCTGGTCCCGTTGCAGGCGCTTGATCCTGCCCAGACGACCACCCTACCCCGGGGAACCGGGCCGCGAGCACACCGATCGCCCCTGCCGTACGCCCGACAGCCATTCGGCCCGGCATCCGATTCGCCCAAACAATCAGACGGGGGGCCGGAGGATCGATCTGATCGGGAAATAGGGCAGGTCGCGGCGTATCCCTTCGCCTGGCTAATGGGCGGGGAAGGGAATGCCTTGTCTCTAGCGAGTGACCTGGATCGCGACCGGCAGCAGAACGCGGTCTGTGGATGTCGCCGTGCCAGGGCTCGTTCCACTTCGGACCGGGAGCCGTCGGCCGGTCGCCGGATCGTACATTCCGACCTCGATCTGGTAGCGGCCGGGCGGCGTCCCGGGCGGCACGGTGATCTGGTATGGATCCACCAGCGTCTGTCCCTCCAACCAGGCGGAGGTCGGCCACTGGCCGTGCAGGGGCGGTGCATCATCCTGGGCAACCAGCCGCTGATCCGGTCCGAGAAGGTGGGTGAAGACAGTGTAATCCTGCCCGACCGGCTCGATCCGCCGCCAGAGCAGTGTCAGGGAGAGCGGCTGGCCCGCGCGCACCGGGTTCGGCGCAACGGAGAAGCCTTCCAGCTCTATCGCATTGCCGAGGCGCCGCGGCAGGACCACGTGCGGTGGAGGGGGGTTCAGGCCAGGAATTGGCAGGGGCAGGGCGCCATTCCAGACAGGGGTACCGATCACCGGCAGACGGCTCCCATCCGGCCGGTAAAGGCCGACGACCAGCTGGAGTCCCCGCCCGATTGGAGCTGGCGGGAGGCGGAGCGCAAAACGATCGACCATGCGATCGCCCGCGCGCCATGTCCAGGCCGGACGAAGATCGGCGACAGGATAGTGGTCGCGCTGGCTGATGCGATTTCCGTTTGCGTCAATCAGATGGGCGAACACGCGCAGATTCTCAGGAGGCGTCCGCAGGGCGCGCCAGGTGAGGGTGACCAGGAGATAGTCCGCTCCCTGAGCATGGGTGATGCTCGCGCGATACGTCTCCAGGGTCACATCTGCCCCGAAGGTGCGTTCGACGGGGAAGGAGGCCACCGTCTGCGCCGACTGCGGGTCCTCAGTCAGATAGAAGCTGTAGGTTACGTTCTCGACCCATGTCAGGCTGGCCTGGTAGGCGTGCTCGTCCAGCCAGACCTCGACGAGGCCATTCGGATCATAATCCTGGGGGTGGTACTTCACCAGCCATAAGCCGCGGTAGCGCGCAGCCATTGCGGAGAGGATCCGGACCGTATCAGAAGTGGTAGGACAGGTGCACGGGAGCTCAGCCCAGGGAATCGTCTTTTGGAAGTAATAGAAGAAGCTCGGATAGTTCCGCGGGCCATTCACGATCACCGCCACGTCCGACGTCGGCGGCGTTTCCACGCGGCGGTCAGCATCCCGAAGATCATAGCGCCAGAAGGCAGGATCGAAATAGTAGTGCTGAAGGGAAATGCCCATGCCGACCAGGACAACCAGGCTGGCCGCTGCCGCGATCCCGATGCTGGCCGCCCGCGCTCCTCGGATCGATCGGAGAACAGCTCCAACCGGCTGGCCGCGCGCCCAGGCGATCACCCCGCTTGCCATGAGCGCATACCATGCCGGGCTCGCGGTCATGAAATAGCGCTCCCAGCCATTATGCGGGACAAACGAGACCACGTAGATAGTGATGACCGGTCCGACCAGTGCCATACCCCAGAACGCAGCAGTTGACCGCGGCATACTCGCGAGACCGGTTATCGCCAGGGCTACGGCCACCACAACGAACGACCAGGCATGCCCTGGCTCGATTGATGTCCCGTAGCTGAATACCCGCGTCAGGTGGTCGAGAATGGTTCCGATAGGAACGCCGCCGCGTTGGACACTCCGGGCCAACCCCAGGAGGCTCGACGCCGTGTAGATGATCAAAGGAGCCAGCGCGGCCAGGACCGCGACCTGGGCCAGGATACACGGCACCAGCAGCATGCGGCGGCCGCGTTGAATAATCAGGAGCCACAGGACCGCGGCGGCGAGGACGAAGCCGGCAAAGTAGTAGCTGTACAGCGCGAGGGTCGCGGCGGCCGCGTACGCGCTCCACCATCGCCAGACAGTCGGACCATCCGCGGCGCCAGCCCGCAGGAGGAGATAGAGAGCGAGCACAACGAAGGCATTCGTCTGGGCGTACGTGCGCGTCT
>DATGMJ010000104.1:0-10611 GCA_035293685.1 Chloroflexota bacterium
GACGGCTGGCTTCTGGGCGATCAAGCGCGCCAGACTACCGTCCTGATTGACGATCGCGAGGGTCGCGCCCTTCTGTCCTGCAAGGTACTTCTCTCCCCATGCTTCGAGGCCGGCACGTCCGACAAGATCACCGACCTCGTAGCCCCGGGAGCGCAGGGTTGGCATATCGGCATCGGTAACCGGACTAACGTAGCCAACGAAGTCCGCGGCGGCCGGTCCATAGGGATAGACCCGTCGGCGTCGCTCGCGCAGAGCGACGCCCAGAATTTTCCCGACCTTCTGCTCGGCGGCCGGGCGATCTGCAATGGGCAGGTCCTTCAGCGGGACGAACCAATCGGGTTGTGCCGAGGCATAGCGCTTCTTGATCTCGTCAGCGGGCATCGCAAGGAAGTCGCTCAGCGCCTTCAGCAGAGCCTGCTCGTCCTTGATCTCGCCCGGTACCACGCCGACGGTCAGGATCGGGCCATCCTCTGCCAGGACATTCCCATTGCGGTCGAGGATACTGCCGCGTGTCGGCGTGATGGTGTCATAGCGGACCACGCGATCAGCGGTCAGGTCTTTGAAGATCAGACCAGGGGTCCAGGCAACCTTCCAGGCGCCATTCTCGAGGACGAGCGGGAGCTGGTTGTCCTCGGAGACATCGCCGAGCACAGCGAGGTGTCGAGTGACGTGCTTGGGGAGGTTAATGGTGGGAGGGGTCCCAGTCGGGGTTGGATCCACCGGGATTGTCACCTGCACTGAGAGCGAGAGCTGCTCGATGCCGTTCGAGATATTGGTGTAACGCTCGACAAACCGCTGCTCGGTGATCGAGGCCTTCGCGTTTGTACTGAGCATCTGGTACATCTCGCTGAAGCGGCCGTTTTCCCAGGCAGTGACGAATTGATTCACAGTGTCCTGAAGCGCCTCAGCCGCTGGCGTAGGCGTCGGCGGAGCGCTCGTTGGGGTCGGGGAGACGCGCGGAGCAGTTGAGGCGACCGGCGTGAAGGCCGCTGGAGACGAGGAGGGGCGAGTGCCCGGGGAGACGGGTGATCGTCCGGGCTGGCAGGCGGCGATCAGGACAGCCAGAAGGAGCACGGCCGTCAGTCCGGATTGCCGGCGCACCCGTAGGGCGAACGTCATTGAATCTCCTCTTATTACATCACCGCTTGGGGGTCTTTGGGGTCTTCGGCGAGAGCCGGACCGGTGTACTTCGCCAGTATCAGGACTGGGCGCCTTTCTGTCAAATTCAGTCCATCGCCGTGGTCGAGCCGGGGGCGGTGGATCAGGGGGATACCGTGCCGGAGGGGGCCGCAGTGGATGGGGTGTCGGCGGCCGAGGGACTGGATGCGGACGGGGTCGGGGTTTCGGCAGTCACTGTTCCTGCCTTCAGGGCCCAGGTCGTGCTCATGGTCGGGGGATTGGGCTGGCTTTCGATCGAGACGACGGCGCCGGTCGCCGCGAAGTTGACCGTCGTGTGCACGGTGAGATCCCGCCCGGAGGGTACCTGTCCCACATTAACTGCCTCGTGCTGGGCCGGATTGACGATCCAGAGAACGTAGATCTTGCCGGGGGGAGGCGGTGGCACGGTGTAATAGATCGTAACTTCGGTCTGGTCCGGACGCGGGTAGACCATTTCTAGGATAATGGATTGCTGGAGACGGAGAGGGAGACAGGAGACAGCCGCGATGGACAGCACGATCACCAGAGCGGCAAGCAGGCGCATATGCACGGCATCCTCCTGCCCGGTTTTGACGGGCAAGAGGGATGCCGCGATGGAATCATCTTCTGGCTACCAGTTGGTAAACGACCCATCCAGCCGACGGAGCATCGGGAACGAGGTCGGTTGATAGGGGTGCCGTCGGGCGGCCTCGCGGTCGAATTCGATCCCCAGCCCCGGCCGGGTTGGCGGAAGAAGGTAGCCGTCCTTCCACTCTGGCTGGACCGGCACGACATCGGTCAGAAGTGTGCCGGTCCGGCGGGGCTGTTCCTGGACGCCGAAATTACTGCAGGCCAGGTTGAACTGCAGGCAGGCCGCACTGGAAACGGGACCGAGTGGGTTGTGCAGGGCGAGTTTGATGTAGTGCAGCTCGCACCAGCCGGCGATCTTGCGGGCTTCAGTGAAGCCGCCAACGATGCATAGGTCAATCCGCGCGTAATCGATCAGATCGTTCTCGACAACCTCCCGGAACTCCCACTTGCTTCCAAACTGCTCGCCCGCTGCAATCGGGACGGCGGTGTGCTCCCGGACGAGGCGAAGCGCGGCCGGATTCTCCGACCGGACCGGGTCCTCGATGAAGAAAGGACGATATGCTTCGGCAGCACGACACAGCTGAATCGCATCGGACGGATCGAGGCGTGTGTGGACATCGAAGCAGATCTCGATCTCATCGCCAACCGCCGCGCGCACCGCCTCCATTTGGCGCAGAGCCGCTCGAATGGATGGTCCGGGCTCGAGAATCTCCCCATCCTGCGGGAGGCCCCAGCGGACGAACTTCCACCCCTCCTCCTTCGTCTGCAGACAGCTGTCGACGAGCGCCACGACGTCCATCGCGTGGCCGACATTGTGGGGATAACAGACCACGCGATCGCGCACTAGCCCGCCGAGGAGCTCGTAGATGGGCACCCCCAGAGCCTTCCCGCGAATATCCCAGAGCGCGATATCGATCGCTGAGATCACGCTGGCCGCGATCCGCCCGGCAGGAAAAAAGCCTCCGCGAAAGAGTACCTGCCACAGGTGCTCAATGCGGGTGGGATCCTGGCCGATCAGCAGGGGCTTGAAGTGCTCGACAACGGCGGCGCAGGCCAGTTCGCGCTGGGTGATGCCTCCCTCGCCTACACCCCAGATGCCCTCGTCGGTGTCCACGACGACGAAGAAGTAGTTGCGCGTGCCTCCCCAGACCGGAAGCGCCTCGATATTCGTGATCTTCATAGAGCAACCTCCCCGCTCGACATCGCCGCCCATTATATCCGCATACTCGCCAGGACAGGCCGTTGCTTGAAAAGCGCAAGGCCTCCGGATACCATTGCCTCACCTGGTGAGCGGAGGACGCGTCAGTGTTCGGGCGGGCGGGCGGTGGTATGGGACGAGCGTCAGAGACGGCACAAGGTGGTGTCGGATGCGATCGAAAAAGGGGGCTGTGTGGCAGCGGATCACGCGGACCGACTCGGCGCGGTTAACCGTCTGGTGATCGCGATTATTAATCCGGATGACGCCGGTCCGCTCATTGATCGTCTTATCGGTGCGGACTTTCGGGTGACCCGCATCGAGAGCGCGGGAGGCTTCCTCCGGCGCGGCAATACGACCCTTTTCCTCGGGGTTCCAGATGAGCGGCTGGAGGAGCTTCTGGGCATCATCCAAGCGGAATGCAAGACCCGCGTCGTCCTCGCGTATGACCTTTTCGCCCAGTCCACGCCGGATATGCTACCTGCTGTGCCCGTGGAGGTGCAGGTCGGCGGGGCCACGGTCTTCGTCCTCGAGGTCGAGCAGGTTGTCCCGCTGTAGGCGGTGTGCTTGAGGAAAGAACGGCTCAGGCGCGGGGTGGACCTGCCGTCGGCGCTGTCTGACGCCCGGCGAGCACGTCCCGAAGGCGGGGCATCTCCCCCACCGGCACAGCGATGAGGGCGGGCTCCCCCGCCCGGAGCGCCTCGCGGAGAGCGCGGCGGAGCCCTTCAGGTCCCTCAGCCCGAACACCGCGGATCCCAAACGCCTCGGCCAGCCGCACAAAGTCCGGATTCTGGAGATCCGAGGCGATGAGGCGGCCGCCAAACTCCTGCTGCTGGATGCGGCGTACGTTGCCGTAGGCGCCGTCGTCGAACACGACAGCCACAACGGCGAGCCCGTGTCGAACCATGGTCGAGAGCTCCTGCACATTGTACAGGAAGCCGCCATCTCCATTGATGGAAACCACCGGGCGATCCGGGTTGCCAGCACGGGCGCCGAGGGCGGTGGGGAATCCGTAGCCAAGGGTGCCCTGGTAGCCGGACGTGAGGAAGGTGCGCGGCGCATAGACCGGGAAGCCCAGATTGGCCCAGTAGCCGACCTGGGTGCTTTCGTTGACGAGAATGCCGCTGTCAGGGAGTTCGGCTCGGATCGCCATAGCCAGCGCAGCCTGCGGCTGTACCCGTTCGAGGTCGGCCGCGACCGCCCCCTTGAGGGAAAGAAGCTCTTCCCGGCGTGACGCCCGGGACCGGTTATAGCGGGGAATACGCTGGATGAGCTGGGTTAAGCCGACCCGAGCATCACCGGCGATCGCGACCGCCGGCGTCACGGCCCGGCGAAACTCGGCCGGGTCGATATCAAGCCGGATGATTGCGTGCGTGCGCGTGTCCGGCGGTAGTGGGTCCGTGGATATGGTGAACCGCGTACCAACAGCGAGGAGGGCATCGGCAGTTCGGGCGAGCCGGGGCCACGCGTGGGGGGATTGAGCAAGGTAATGCCGATCGGAGAGCGCGCCGCGTCCGCTGCTTGTCATCACGACGGGCGCTTCGAGGAGCTCGGCGAGCAGACGCAGTTCCTCCCATGCGCCCGCTGCAAGAACTCCGCCGCCTGCCAGGATCAGCGGTGATGTCGCCGTGCCGAGCAGGCGTGCGGCACGATCGATCACCTCTGGATCCACCGGAGCTGGCGTAGTCGCGGCAGGAGCCCCGAGGTCGACACTGGCCGTCGCCTGGAGCACGTCCGGTGGGATCTCGATCAGGACCGGCCGGGGGCGGCCGGTGTGTAGTTGACGCATCGCTTCGTGGACCAGCCGGGGGATCTCGTTCGGGCTCGTGGCCCGGGCGGCCCACCGGGTGAACGAACCGGCCAGTCGGAGCTGCTCGGGGATCTCGTGGAGGACACCGCGGCCGAGACCGATGAGATCGGAGCTGATCTGACCGGTCAGACAGAGGACGCGCGAGGAACAGGCATAAGCAGTAGCCAGGCCGGCCGCCGCGTTGAGAAGGCCGGGGCCCGGTACGACCAGGCAGACCCCGACGCGGCCGGTGGTGCGCGCAAAGCCATCGGCCATATAGCTCGTTGCCTGTTCGTGGCGGGTATGTATCACTCGGATAGTTTCGCGCGCCTCGTAGAGCGCGTCGAAGGCCCAGTCGAGCTGGATGCCGGGAAGGCCAAAGATGGTGGTGACCCCTTCCTGTATGAGAGCTCGAGCAAGGGCTTGACCGCCTGTCATCACTGCCACGGAGATCTCCCCAACCGGGCGCGGCTGGCTCTCCCCACGCCGGAGGAGCAGGCCCGTCGCATCGACTATACACGGCGGTCAGCAGGTGGGCAAGCCGGTTGTCGGATTCACGTGAAAATCCCGTAAACGAATATGGACGAGCTAGCGAGCCAACGCTATAATCGAGCTGCAGCGGTCGTCATCACCGGATATCCTGCTGATCAGGGCACCAGTTACCGGCCGCGGTATGTGTTTCCTCATACCTGAGCATATGGTTCGTCAATGGTGGGGTCCCGCTGTCCCTCACGCGCCCGCGCGAGGGGGGCGAGGCCGAGGGCGGCTCGATCAGGCGCGGTAGGCGCTCCACGAGAGAGCCGGATGGGTCTCATCAGATGGCGCTCTGGCATGGTTGCGGAGGCAGGACTCTCGTCAGCGCACGAATTATCGAACACCCGAACGGCGCCCCGGCGCCGTGAGTGGTTCGACGTACCGATCGCAGCGACGGAAGGTGGGGTCAGATGAGCGTGGACGTCATGGCAAGACGTGGTAGTGGTCTCGATCCTTCGCTGAATATTAATCGCGACATCCCGATCCCCTATTACTACCAGCTCGAGGGGCTTCTGCGGCAGCAGATCCTGAGCGGCCGGTGGGAAGCCGGCCAGCGCGTTCCTTCCGAGAAGGAGCTCTGTGAGTTCTATTCGGTGAGTCGCACGACGGTCCGGCAGGCAGTCAATCACCTGGTCGAGGAAGGGCTGCTGTATCACGTCAAGGGGAAGGGGACCTTTATCCGGAAGCGTTCCTGAACCCCCGGGGAGACCGTCACCGGTTGTCAGCATCACACCTTGTCCTCCGGGCCCGACGGATCCTGACGCCGCTCGAGGAGATCACGGACGGCGCCGTCGAGATTATTGGCGAGAAGATCCGAGCAGTCGGGCCGGCCGCGACGATCGGCCGGCCTGCTGGTGCCCGGTTTATCGAATGCGGTGATGCGACGATCGTTCCCGGCTTCATCGATCTGCATATTCACGGAAGCGGCGGCTACTCGGTCATGGATGGACCGGAAGCTGTCGCCGCGGTGAGCCGGGTAATCGCCGCCCACGGGGTCACTGCCTGGTTGCCCACGCTGACCCCCCGGGCAACCCTGGGTGAGCTCATCGATCGGATCCGGGCCTGCTGCGCCGGGGGGGCCAAGGTGTCTGGCGGGGCCGAACCGGTTGGCCTGCACCTGGAAGGCCCGTTCCTCAGCCCGCGGCGCCCAGGGGCGATTCGCTCGGAGTGGTTCCGCGCTCCCTCTGTCCCCGAGCTGGATCAGCTGCTCGCAGCCGGGCAGGGACAGGTGCGTCTGGTAACGCTGGCCCCGGAGCTTCCCGGCGGTCTTGATCTCGTGCGTCATCTGGTCGAGCGCACGGTGACGGTCTCGATCGGTCACAGCGATGCATCGCACGAGGAGGCGCTCGCGGCGATCGCGGCCGGGGTGCGCCATGCGACGCACATGTTCAACGCGATGCGCGGTTTTCAGCATCGCGCGCCTGGCGTTGTGGGAGCCGTTCTGGCATCGCCGACGGTCGTCTGCGAACTCATCGCTGACGGCGTTCACGTCGATCCCCTGGCGATGCGTCTTCTGATCCAAGCCACGGGCTGGTCACGGATCGCGGTGATCACCGACGCGGTTGCGCCGGCTGGGCTGGGCGATGGGGCATATGAGTTTGAGGGTCGTCCGATCGTCGTCCGGGAGGGGCGCGCGACCCTCGCTGACGGTACGATCGCCGGCAGTGTCGCTACGTTCGATGCGAATCTGCGCCGCGTTGCGCGCCTGGCGGACCTGGATCTCCGCGCGGTGATCGCCATGGCAACGATAGTTCCGGCTCGCCAGGTGCACCTGGACGATCGCAAGGGCTCCCTGAGTGGAGGACGGGATGCCGACCTGGTCGTGCTCGATGTGGATCTCCGTGTCAAGTTAACGGTCGCGCGTGGGGCCATCGTCTTCAACGCGCTTGGGACCGCAGGTCATGGTGCGCCTGGCGATCGGGATTGACGTTGGCGGCACGAAGATCCTCGGGGGCGTGGTTGACGAGAAGGGGATGGTGCTGACCCGGGCGCGCCGCGTGACGCCGGCGCGAGACCCCGAGCAGATCGTCCGCATGATCGTCTCCGTCGTCGAGGAACTCCGCCGGGCCGCGGCGGGGCCATACGAAGGCATCGGCCTGGCGGTGCCCGGCCAGTTCGACGAGCGAAGCGGATCCTTCGTACGCATCGCGAATCTCGCTTTGATGGGCTTTCCCTTTCGATCTCGCCTGGAAGAGGCGCTCGGAGAGACGGTGCGCATCGAAAACGATACGAACGCCGCCGCGCTCGGGGAGTGGCGCGGCGGCGCCGGGGATGGCCACGCGCATTTCATCTACCTGGCGCTGGGCACAGGCATCGGCGCCGGGGTTATCGTGCATGGGCGGCTCCTCCGCGGCGCACACGGCGCCGCAGGGGAGATTGGCCACACGGTTGTGGAGAAGGATGGTCCCCAGTGCCCATGTGGGAATCGGGGATGCCTGGAGATGTTCGCCTCGGGGGGCGCGCTGGCCCGTCGCGCGGCGGAGCTGGCAGAACTGCGGCCTGACTCGCTCCTCGCGGCCTGGAAACGAGAGGGGCGCGATATCACGGCCAGCGATCTTTTTCGCGCGGCTGACCAGGGGGATGCGCCGAGCCGCGCGATTGTCGACGAGGCGATGCGGTACCTCGCGGTCGGGGTTAATAACCTGATCGAGCTCTTCGATCCGACGGCTATCGCCATCGGAGGCGGGATGGCCCAGCTAGGGGACCGCCTTCTCGCGCGGTTAACAGCGGCGATCCGCCTTCAGCGGCCAGGATCGCCAGACGTGTCAGGACGTCTCACGCAGGCACGGCTCGGTGACGATGCCGGGCTTGTTGGGGCGGCGGCTATCGTTCTCCAGCGGGGAGACCTCTAGATAATCCCCTTCCAGACGACGACGCCGATAACGATCACCATCAGCACGAGCCCCAGGAGCGCGACGGCCGGGTCGCCGCCGAGCCCAGGGGCGCCGCTTGCCGCTGCCATCTCATTCGCTCCTCATCTCATCCTGTCTTGGGGATGAGATGGCGTTTCTTGTATTGTAGACGGCATTCCCACGGGGCACAATGGGCCCGGCGGTGCGAGCGGCCGGTTCAAGGGCGCTCAGGTGGGGATCTGATCGACCTGGCCCGCGGCGCCGGTCATGATCTCCTCAAGCTGACGTTTGTCGTCGGCGGTCAGGTGAACGCGCAGTGCCTGCACGTTCTCTTCAATCTCCGCAGGGCGGCGTGTGCCGGAGAGGGCTACCGCGACCTGGGGATTGGAGAGGACCCAGGCGAGCGCGAGGCGGGGCAGGGTCGTACCCTTGTCCGCCGCGAACGTCTTGAGCTGATCGACAACCCGGAGGTTTTTCGGGAAGTTCTCCGGCGTGAACAGGGCCTGCCCGAACACGATGCCGCGCGACCGCCAGTCGGATTCTTCGAAGGTTGTCTCGGGGGTAAACGCGCCGGTCAGCAGACCGTGGGCGAGCGGCCCGTAGGCCATGATCGAGACACCGAGCTCGCGGGCAGTCGGGAACATCTCGCGCTCCCAGCGGCGATCGAAGAGATTGTAGCCAACCTGATTGGCGATAATCGGGGCATACCGTCGGCACTCACGGAGCTGGGCGGCGCTGAAGTTGGATACTCCCACGTAGCGCACCTTCCCCGCCGCGCGCAGGTCATTCAGCGCGCGCATGGTCTCCTCGATCGGTGTCTCGACATCCGGCCAGTGGACGAGGAAGAGATCGATGTAATCGGTGTTCAGCGATCGCAGGCTCTGCTCGCAGTCTTCGATGATCGAGGCGTAGCGGGCGTCGCGGCGGGGCTTCTGGTCCGGCCGCGTCGGGAGCCCGCATTTGGTCACAACGACAACCCGCTGACGGTCGGCGCCCAGGGCACGCCCCAGGAGTTCCTCGGAGCGTCCCGCGCCGTAGGCACGAGCCGTGTCATAGAGGGTGACGCCGAGGTCGAGCGCACGGCGGATTGCCTCGGTCACATCCCGCGTATCAATAGCGCCGTAGTTTCCTCCCATCTCCCAGCAACCGAACCCGATTGCCGAGACCACCAGATCCGAATCGCCCATCTTGCGATATTCCATGGCTTCCCTCCACGGCGGCTCGCGGCAGGTCGGTGTCGGTCTCCTGGCGGCCTGCCCGGCCGGTGCGATACCCCGGAGAGTATACGCCGCCGGCGGGCGGAAATATAGCCGGGTCAGGTAGCGGCCGCCAGCGCGGCATTGCCATCCACCACAGCGGCGCGCACCGCGTCCTCAATGGGCGCTTGCCCGTCGAAGGCGGGATCGAGCGCGCGAACGATTGCCCGGCGCATCGCAAGCCAGCCGGGGAGAAAGCCGAGATCGCGCGCCTGATCCGCGGAGCTGACCACGGCTCCGGTCCGGGACGGCGGCGGTGCGGTGTAGCCGCTCGTCCGATCGTCCGCGGCGTCGCGCCGGGCTGGCAGTCTGGTCTTGTCGCGCGCCAGCATCAACTGGGCCTCTCGCCCAAGCGCGAAGCGCAGGAACTCCCAGCATTGATCTGGGAATCGCGTCGTCCGTGCCGCGCTCACCGGCTGAACGTCAGAGATTGTCGTCCCCCGACCGGTAGCCGGCGCACGGGGAATCCGGCAGACATCCCATCGGAAGGTCGCCCCGTCCAGGATCCGCGGGAGCTCCCAGGTTCCGCAGGGAAAGAGGGAAACCGCGCCGGCCAGAAAAGGATCGAGCTGGCCGGCTGCGGTCAAGCGCTGCTGGACGCTCGGCGCCGGGGCCACGTGATGCACCTGGATCGCCTCGACGCACCAGCGGAGCGCGGAGAGGGAAGCCGCCTCATCGAGGACGACGGTACGGCGAGTCACGTCTACCCAGTCTCCCCCGTTGCTCGCCACGAAACTGCCCCAGCCGCCCTGAATGTCGTTGATCAGTAGGAGACCCCAGCGGCGGATCTCCCCTGGCTTGCCAAGGGTCAGTTTTTGAGCCATTGCCAGCAGATCATCCCAGGTCCAGCTATCGGCTGGCTCTGCCAGGTGCGACGCGGCAAGGTGGTCGCGATTGTAGACGACTAGATCGATGGTGTTCCACAGCGGGACCGCGTACTGGTGGCCGTCGGTCGGATTTGTGCCCGGGCTGGTCCAGTAGGCGTTGAGATCCACGGGCTCCCGGGCCATGGCGGGAGCCAGATCCAGGCAGAGGCCGGTCCGGATCAGGTCCGGCAGATAGGCACTGCTCCCGAGGAAGACATCGGGCCCCTTACCGCTGCTGGCCTCCCGGCGGAGCGAGGCGAAGTGCTCAGCAAAGGACCGTCGCGTAACGTCGATCATGACGCGCGGCAGGAGTTCACTGAAGCGCTGGCAGATCGCGGCGAGAACCTGGCCGGTCTTTCCTGTCTCCCAATGGGCGAACTGGAGATGGATG
>DATGMJ010000105.1:0-4085 GCA_035293685.1 Chloroflexota bacterium
CCCTGTTCGGGGCTCTGTGAACCCACTCGCCGACCGCGCGGCGAGCCATGCTCCGGTCACGGCGGTCCCCTCGCGAGAACCAAGCACCCTGGCAATAGCGACTCTGCCGCACCTCATATTGTCGCCGTCGCCCACGCCAACCGCCGTGCTCTCGCCGACTCCGACAGCTATCCCGCTTGCTCCGACGCCGTCGGCTACCGGCGTGGTCCGGGCAGCTACTCTTCCCTCTCCGCCACCGCGCGATCTCGCCGACCTGGCGCGGCGCCTGGCCCGGCGGGCGGTGCTGACGCCGGCGGCTACGCCCCGGTCGGCTCCGGATTACCCGGTCGGAACTGAGCACACTTTCTGGGTCGCCGATCAAGAGGCGAAGACGTACTTCCAGATGCGGGCCCGCATCGTCGTGAAAACCCCGCACGCTTACTGGTACCTCCAAGACGGCCTCCGACTGCCGGTCGCTGACGTCCAGGCCGCCGCCGACTACTTTGAAACCCGCACCTACCCGACCGAGCACCACTGGTTTGGAAGCGAGTGGACGCCTGGCATCGACCGAGACCCTCACATCACCATTCTGATTGGTCGCATTCCGGAGGTCGGAGGATACTTCAGTAGTGCTGACGAGTATACGCGCGCAATCAATCCGTACAGCAACGAGCGGGAGATGATCTATATCAATGCCGACGCGGTTCGACCCGGCACCGCGACGTTCAACACGACGGTTGCCCACGAGTTCATGCACATGATCCAGTTTCACGTCCATCGCTGGCAGGACAGCTGGGTAGACGAGGGATCTGCCGAGCTCGCCGCCCAGGCGGTCACCGGTGCCGCAAGCGGCGCGGTTCGAGCATTTGCGGCGATGCCCGATACTCAGCTTGATGCCTGGGCCAGTGACCCGACCGAGGCGATTCCTCACTACGGGGCGGCCTATCTCTTTATGCGGTACGTGGCTGAGCAGTACGGTGGATTCGCAGCGATCGGGAAGATCATCGCCGAGCCCGCGCGGGGCATCGACAGTTTTGAGCAGTTCTTTCACACCATGAATCCGTCGCGCTCATTCGAGGACGTGTTCGCCGACTGGGTGGCGGCGAACGCCCTGGATGACCCGACGCTTGACAGCGGGCGATATGGCTATCAGTCTCTTCATTTGGCCATCACTGTTCATGACGGCCCACCGGTCGGTGGACAGGTGACAGGCCAGGTGCATCAGTTTGGTGCGACGTACTATCGAATCCAGGTAGACCGTCCCGCGACACTCATCTTCACTGGCGCCAGCGACGGACAGCTCATCGGTGCCGATCCCCACGGTGCTTCCTGGGAATGGTGGAGCAATCGTGGTGATTCGATTGACAGCAGGCTAACCCGAGCAGTCGACCTGCGGGGCGTATCCAGCGCGCGGTTGAGCTTTTGGGCGTGGTACGACATCGAGAAGGATTTCGATTACGCCTACATCGAGGTATCGACCGACGGCGGTCAGACCTGGCAGACGATTCCCACCGGGGATACAACCCGATCCAATCCAAATGGCCAGAACTATGGGGACGGCCTAACCGGGGAATCCGGCGGCGCCGCGCCGCGGTGGGTGCACGAGGACGCCGATCTCACGCCCTACGCGGGGAAGCAGGTGCTCCTGCGCTTCGAGTACGTTACCGATGACTCGTACAACGGCGACGGCTTGGCGCTCGATGACATCGAGATTCCCGAGATCGGCTTCCACGATACGGTGCAGTCTGATAATGGCTGGACTGCCGAGGGGTTCGTTCGGATTGATAACCGGTGGCGCCAGCCGTACCTTGTAGAGGCGCTCTCACCGACGACCTCCCCACCGGTCCGGCGCCTCTCGCTCGATGCCAACCAGCAGGCGCGGCTCGTCCTCCAACCGGGCAAACCGATCATTCTGGCCATTGCCGGCCTGGCACCGGTGACGACTCACCCCGCTCCGTATCGAATAGCCATTACGCCGAACCAGTAGTGGCAAGGCCCCCAGCGGCGAAACAGCGCAGCATGGGCAAGCATCCGGGCATACGGAGCTCACGCCGTCTGAGCCTCCGGAGGGAGGGAATCGCCGGGCAGGGCGCTTGCTCCGTTGTGATGAAAGGTGTATACTCGTGCTCACTTTGAGGCGCGCAGTCAGACATATGACCAGTACCCCTTCATGCGGACCAGGGGCACCATTATCGGAGCGTGAGCACGGGGCAGGGCCGGGGAGGCAGCCCGACCGATCGGGGAGATCGGATCAGCCCGCGGTGCCGCGGACGCGGCGCGGGGAATGAGTTGGCGCGGGAGGGTTGATGGGATGGAGTTTGCATTGCCGAAGTGTCACAAGTGCAATGCTGGCGAGCTCGTGCCGCTGTCAGACTTCGGCAGTGGAGGCGCGCCGATCCATTTTAAGGCCTGGGTATGCACGAATCCGGAGTGTGGGTTTAACATCAAGATTCGCAACGGCGATGTGTACATGAACGAGCCGATCGGGAATGTGAACTTCCACGGCTCGCGACCGTCACGCCTGCCGTGAGAGAAGCATCTGGCACCCCGGAGCAGGATGCCAGCCTGACTGCAGTCAACTGTCCTCGGGCTCAAGGCCCGGTAGAAGGTGAACGATCAGCCGCCCGTTTACCAGATCAACCTGACGGACCACATCCTCGATCGCCGGTATGAGAACTTCGCTTGCTCCCTCACCAACGACATAAACGTCATTGCTCCCCGTGCGCAGGATCTCGGTTACCCGACCTAGCAGACGGCCATCATCGGTCCAGACCTCCAGGCCGATGATCTGGTGCCAGAAGTAGTGATCGGGCGGCAGTTCGACGGCCTCTCGGGCCGGGATCTGAACATCCTGATTGGCAAGCGCGCGGGCGGTGGTTGCGTCGTCAATGCCGGCCAGCTTCAAGATAGCCGTACCGCGATCCAGGCGAACCGTCTGCACGGCGTAGGGTCGGAGATTATCCCCGACGTGGATTGTGTGGAGTGACAAGAACCGGTCGGGGAAGTCTGTGAGGATTTGAACGCGTACCTCACCGGCCAGTCCAATCGGCCCGAGGATTCGGCCGATAACAAGGAAACGAACTTCCTGCCGGATTGGACCAGCACGGACGTCACCGGTTAGATGCTTACGATCGAAGGACACGCGCGTGCTGACCGAGGGAATCTCCCACTAGAGGATTTCCAGCACCGCACGCTTGCCCTGCTTCGCCGCCGCGACCTTGAGGAGCGTGCGGATCGCATTTGCGATCCGTCCCTCCTTGCCGATGATCTTGCCCATGTCTTCCTGGGCGACCTGCAGCTCGAGAATAATCGACTGCTCTCCGACAACCTGAGTGACTCGGACCTGGTCCGGGTTTTCCACGAGTGCCTTGGCGATGTACTCGACGAGCTCTTTCATCGGGCTCTCCTGGCGACAATGCGGTTAGGGCCAACGGACCGATCGGTTGGCATCTCAGCTGCACTGACAGATCACGACGAACTGCTTCCGGGCCGCGACGGGTGATCAGCCCACGGACTCGGGCTCGGAGGACTCGCTTGGGGAGACATCCGGCGCTTCCTCGACTACGCCGGTCCACCTCAGGATGCGCCGGACCGCATCGGTCGGCTGCGCACCATGAGACAGCCAGTAACGTACCTTCTCGGCATTTACCCTGGCTGTTGGGGGATTGGTCAACGGATCATAGTGTCCGACCGTCTCAATGAAGCGCCCATCTCGCGGCGACCGCGAGTCCGCCACGACTACGCGGTAGAAAGGGCGGTTCTTCGCGCCCATCCGACGCAGTCGGATCCTGACTGGCATGTCTGGTGTTGATCCTCCGTAACCTGATAACAACGCGATTGGCCGAGTTAGGGAAAGCGAGTACCTTGTAACGGAGGTATGATAGCATGTCAATTCCAGGACCGTCAATGTCACCGCGAACATCACCGTGGCCCGCGGGCCACGGTGAGAGCGGCCCACTGACCGTGACTCGTGCCCCACGCAAGATCCGGTATACTCATGGCGACATCTCCAGCGGGCGCGAGCCGCTGATGGAGCAAGGGTGAACATCCGAGACCTCTT
Source organism: Chloroflexota bacterium (assembly GCA_035293685.1). Taxonomy (GTDB): domain Bacteria; phylum Chloroflexota; class UBA6077; order FW602-bin22; family CADDYW01; genus JADGGD01. Next base: position 4,040 of record DATGMJ010000105.1, read on the forward strand.
CTCGGCCGAACGTCTGGGCGATGCGTGGAACGTCCTCCGAGAGATC
>DATGMJ010000106.1:0-2038 GCA_035293685.1 Chloroflexota bacterium
AAACTCCGGGTCATCTGGATGCGCGGCGACAACCAGGACACGGACGCGCTCCCCACCCTGAACCTGCTGCTCCATTCTCCCTTCTGGTCCTCTTCTGGTTCTGCCTTCATTATACCCGAATACCCACGGCGGTCCTTGTCCCTATTTCTTGACACGCTGACGCCGCCGCCGGTACACTCGAAGCGGTTTCGACGATAGTCGATATAGATTATCAGGAAGGCGTGCGCGTGAGTACACAGCAGCAGATCGAGCTGGAAGAGCCCTTCGTGCGCGTGGATGTGGCGACCGCGAAGCGAATGATCGAGAATGGCGAAGTTCAGGTCATCGATGTCCGGGAGCCGGACGAGTATGCCCGCGGACATATCCCGGGCGTGACGCTTGTTCCCCTGAACACGCTCCTCGCCCGTCCGCGGGATTTCTTGAAACGTGATCATGTGATGTTCGTCTGCGCGGTCGGTCAGCGAAGCGCGGTGGCGTGTGAGATGGCGGCAGCGATCGGGCTTGAACACATTTACAATCTCGAAGGGGGAACCACAGCCTGGGAGAAGGCAGGATTCCCGCTCGAGACCTGATCTGGCATCCTGGCGCTCCGCGCGACCAGGGTGTCTCGGCGTCCGGTCGGGATAGGCCGGCGTCGGCGGGCCCGCGCCCGGCCGGTGGGCGGAGTGAGGAGGGTCTGGTGAGAAGCGAGCCGTCGGTCCTGGATCATCCCGCAGTGGTGCGCACCCGGCCCTGGTCGGCGATCGATGACGAGGACGAGGCACGGATCGAGCGGGAGTTGCAGCGGCCCGTCCCCTTGCGTGAACGCCTCTTCCGATGGCTGCTCGAGTACAACAAATACTGAATTCCCACCCAGCGTTAGGTGTCGGTCGGCACCACTGCCTTGTCAGCAGAAGTAGAACAGTTCGCATCAAATAGAAGGGGTCGCGTTCCGCTCCTCTTGGGAGCGAGGCGGGCGCAGGCGCAGCGGCCATCGCGCGGCCGCCAGGCGGCCGGCAGGATTACGCCGAACCGGGCGAGGGCCTCCGCCAGGGTGCAGAGTGGGAGACCGACAACGTTGGTGTAGCATCCGTTAATCCATTCCACCGGCTGGAACGCGGTGTTCTGGATCGCGTACGCACCCGCCTTATCGAAGGGATCCCCACTTGCGATGTAGGCGGAAACCTCTTCGTTGCTCATCGCCCGCAGGTGCACGCAGGTCACCGCGCTGTCGACGACAGCCCGGCCGGTCATTGCACTGACAACCGCGACGCCGCTGATGACCACATGGGTTCGTCCTCGGAGAGCATGGAGCATCCGCTCCGCTTCGAGCGGGGTAGCCGGCTTTCCCAGCGGGCGGCCGCGGTCCGCGACGACTGTGTCTGCGCCGATCACCAGGGCATTCTCACGTCCAATCTGCCGCGCTCCGGCCCGCGCCTTGGCGAGGGCAAGGCGGCGGGCCAGCCCCTCGGGCGACTCGCCCGGATGAGGGTGTTCCGGGATGTCCAGCGGGATCACCCGGAAGGGGAGGCCGAGCTGAGCAAGGAGCTCTCGACGGCGTGGTGAGGATGAGGCCAGGACAAGCGAAATGTCGGGCGCGGGGCCGACGGCTGTTCTACCAGACGGGGATGTCTCCAGATCAGCGAAAGGTCCCTGCTGACCTGGGGTGCTGGCCGGTGGTTCTGGTCTCAGAGCGGCCCCTAATGACATCGCGGCTCCACGCGGATCCGAGGGATGCCCTGCCGGTCTCCGGTGTCGACGCACCAGCCCCGCAGCGGTGCTGAGGATAGTCAGCGCCTATCCTGGATCTTACCACGGTCGAACGGCACCGAAGTAGCGGCTCGACCAGTATGGATCGGACAGGCTCCGGACAGCCACCCCAATGCCGTAGTCAACTGCGTTGATGAATCGCCCGCCGCCGATGTAGATGCCGTCGTGGGAGAGGCCAGACTGATAGGTATTGGCGAAGAACACGATATCACCCGGCTGCAGGTTGCTCCGCGAGACCCGGGGGCCGCTCTGGAGTTGTCCCCACATATCGCGGGCGATCGGGATACCG
>DATGMJ010000107.1:0-8044 GCA_035293685.1 Chloroflexota bacterium
TGTCATTCGGACATCGTCGTTGAGCTGTCAAACGTCTGGAAGGTATACCATCAGATCCAGCGGGCCGGTCGGCTCCGCGACATCATCCGCGGCCTCCTCCACCCGCAGGTCCGCCGGGTTGAGGCACTGCGCGGCATTAGCCTGACGATCCAACGCGGTGAGATCGTCGCCTACGCCGGTCCGAACGGCGCTGGTAAGAGCACAACGATCAAGCTCCTCACCGGCCTGCTCGCGCCGGATGCCGGGCGCATCCGCGTGCTCGGTATGGACCCCATCCGCGATCGCATTCCCTACGTGCAGCGCATCGGGGTTGTCTTCGGCCAGCGCACTGAGCTGTGGTGGGATCACTCGGTGGCCGCCAGCTTCGAGTGGAAGCGTGTCGTGTGGAACATCCCTTCCGAGCGTTACCACCGCACTCTCGGCTTTCTCCGCGAGATCCTCGGCCTCGATGACTTCTACCAGACCCTTGCACGCGAGCTGAGCCTGGGACAGCGAATGCGCGCCGAGCTTGGCCTGGCCCTTCTCCACGAGCCTGAACTGCTCTTCCTTGACGAGCCGACCATCGGGCTTGATGTACTGGCGAAGCGCCAGATCCTGGGCTTCATCCAGCAACTGAACCGCGAGCGCCGCGTCACTGTCGTCGTGACAAGCCATGATATGGATGATCTGGAACGGCTGGCCGGGCGCATCGTGCTGATTCATCGCGGATCCATCGCCTTCGACGGCGACTTTGCCCGCCTTCGCCGTGCCCTTGGTGATCGCCGCCATCTCCTCATCGAGACGATCACAGACCATCCCCCTCGCCTGGAGGGCGCCGTATGGCTTCACAGTCAGAACGGACGCCACGAGTACGTCTTCGACGCGGCCGCGGTGAGCATCGCCGCACTCCTCGACCAGGCCGCGGCGCAGACGCGCATCCTGGATGTCGAAACCCACCGCGTTCCGATCGACGACGTGATCGCGACGCTGTACCAGCGCTGGCAGACACCACCCTCCCAGTCAATCGATGCCGCCCGAACAGTTCCGGAACAGGAGAGGGCTGACCCATCGGCTTGATCACTGCCTGTTATCATAAGTGTGGATACTTCTCCCTGCCTCGGGAGTAGCGCCCTCACCGGTGCATTCCGTGCCCCATCCCCATCCTGCGGACACCCCATCGCGCTCAATTCACCAGGACGCGTAGATTGGAGCACCCCGCACGCGGTCGGTGGATTTCCTACCTTATCAGCGTAGAATATCCCATGGGGCGGAATGGACTTTAGGGACCGCCGCTGACGTGTGCATTTCACTACTGGGTGAGGCACCGCGCTCCTGGCGTGCCGGAAGCTGGTCGGCCCGCATATTGGATGATGCATGAGGAGAATCCGCGGACAATGGATGATCCCACCATCGCGACCGACGACCGCATCGCGAGCACGTTCGCGGAACGTACATTCGATACCATATCCCCTGAGCTCGCAGAGCGGCGCGCGGCCTTCGCGCGTGCCATCGTCGAGCGGGCACCGCCCAACCGTTTTCGCATCCTTGATGCCGGCTGCGGCCCCGGGCGCGATAGCAAGTGGTTCCACGAGCAGGGATTCCAGGTCATCGGCGTTGATCTGTCTGAAGGGATGCTTGCCGAGGCCCGCCGCCGCGTGCCCGGCGTCGACTTCCAACGGGCGGATCTGCGCCATCTGGATTTCCCGCCCTCCTCGTTCGACGGTATCTGGTGCTGCGCCGCACTCCTTCACCTATCGCGATCTGAGGTGCCGGACGTACTGGCATCCTTTCGCCGTCTACTCGGCCATGGCTATCTCGGGCTGACGGTGAAGCTGGGCGAGGGAGAAGAGATAACTGACGGGACCGACGGCCCCGGTACGCCCCGCCGCATCACCTACTTCGGGCGCTACGAGCTGGAGCTGTACCTCGAGCGGGCCGGATTCGAGGTCCGCACGGTAGCAGTCGAGCAGATGGGGACCCAAGACCCACAGCACCCCTGGCTGGGCATACTCGCACAGACGACCCTATTCACACCCCTGGCCGGCGTGGTTGCGGTCGTGATGGACGGTGATCACGTCCTGTTCAGTGAGCGCGCGGACGGGCGCGGCTGGAACCTCCCGGCCGGCTTCATCGATGCCGACGAGGCGCCCGATGAGGCGGTCATCCGCGAGGTGCGCGAGGAGACAGGGCTGGAGATCGCGATCGATCGCCTGGTCGGAATCTACGCCCGCCCGCGCACGTACCGCGGGCAACCCCGGGGATTGATTACCCACGCTTTCCTCTGCTTCCCCACCGGCGGCACCCTGGTGCCGACAACGGAGGCCCTGCAACACGTCTGGCTTCCCCCGGCGACGCCGCCCACGCCAATGTCGAGCCGCCACCACCTGGAGATCCTCGCGGACGCCTTGGCCGCCCGGACAACCGCGTCAACAGTAACACTCATGCGGCGGCTTCATTAGGCTGTATGGGGGCTGCAGTCGTGACCGCCGAGCCCACACGAGCGTTTTAGATCTCGGGGCAGTAAGGGCACACTTTCTGCCAACAGGCTGGAGGAGCGGCGGCACCGCGCTTCTTCCCTCGAGGCACGGAGTTTATTTGGTCCAGTGGGAGAGATGATGCGCTACCTCATGCGGATTCTGATTGGAATTATGATGGCCCTGGCAGCACTGACGCCGGCAGTAGATGCGGCACCCCTGGAACAGGCGGCTTCCTGCCGGTTCGTTCTCGGCTTCAAGACCCTCCACGATCTAATCCCTTCAATCGTGGGCGCGTGCGTCGACAACGAGAGCCACACCGCAAATGGCGATGCCGTCCAGCACACCACGAACGGCCTGCTCGTCTGGCGAAAGATGGACAACTACACCGCTTTCACCAATGGATACCGCACCTGGATCAATGGTCCCTTCGGCCTGCAGGAGCGGCTGAACTCGAGCCGATTCCCGTGGGAGAAGCGCGCGTCCGTGGCCGCGACCGCGGTCGTGCACTTTGTCCCTCCTGCTTCGGCCAGCCACCAGACCTCTGGCTCCTGCTTCGCCAGCTCGATTGCCGCGACCCGCACCGATGCCTGGCGCTGCAGCGCGGGCAACGTGATCTATGATCCGTGCTTCGCCGTGTCCGGTGATCAGACAGCTGTGACCTGCGTCCGCGATCCGCTCGACCCTGGCTCGATCGTGCGCCTGGTACTGGAGAAGCCGCTTCCCCCGGCCGAGACGGTACCGATCCAGCCGCGGCCGTGGTTTCTCCAGCTTGCCGATGGAACCGTGTGCAATTTCTTCACTGGCGCAACGGCTGGCATCAACGGGGAGCGGATCAACTACGGCTGTTCAGACGGTTGGGTTATCGTAGGCGATGTACACCCAGACGGCGTCTGGACCGCCCGCGAGGTCTTCCTGGCTCCCCAATCGATCACCCCACAGGAGTCGGCAACCGTTCAGATCAAGACGGCCTGGCTGTGAGGGCAGTGCCCATCCGTACTGGGGCGGTCATTCGCCTCGCCCCGGGCCGCCCGCCAGCCTCCGGCGAAGGATGAGATGCGTGATGGGGAGGGTGGACGATAGGGAGGGGCTGAACAAATCTCTTACAAGCTTCTCACCACGCTCTAACACAGATGGAGTACACTGACGATACGCGGGTGAGGATCGCTGCGCCGCCCGCTCCAGGCCCTATCCTGATCACGATGACCGGTGATCGGATGGAGGCACGTGCTCCGATCCGACCACCTTCCCCCAGTGGTCCGGGATGGGGTAGCCCCACCTCGTCCGGACGATGGCGGCGCTCCTCTTGCCGCACAGGCGCTGGTTGTCCCGCGTAGAGCGGCTGACCACCAGCGCAACCGGACGCTCGAAGATATCGCGCCGATCGGCTGCCACCCAGACGGCCGCGAAGACGCGATGCCCTCTGGCGGTCGCTGTTCGCTTCCTCCCATCGGCCGCCGGCGTCCGGTCTGTCACACCTGAGTGGCCAGAATATCACGACGGCCTGGAAGGCCGTCTTTCTACCTGCCTCCCAGGCCATCCATGACAGTCGTCTGCACCGATCAATTCATGAGCTGGAAGCGCGAGCGGCAACCTTAAGTTCGTTGATGACGAGCTTCACGCCCGGTACCGAGCGGGCGATCAGCTCGGCCGCTTCGCGGACCCCCGGCGACTCGACTGTGCCAGAAAGGGTTACCTCACCTCCAACTGATGTCACCTCGATCGTCGCCAGGGCCGTGCGCGGGTCACTGGCCAGCCGCGCGGTGATCTGGGCAGCGAGCGTACTGTCGGCTGTCAGGACATTCTCGACCCCGCGAACACCGTGAACCGAGCGGGCCACCTCGTGGGCCCTGGCCTTGACCGCGATCGAACGAACCGTGCCGAAGAGACGCGCAATGCCATCACGCACGACGACGCTAATCCCGGAGCCGCGCGTGACTGCCTCCTCCTCCAGCGCCTGCTCGATCTGCCGCTGGAGGGCACGGTCGGCTTCCGACTGCGCGGGCCCACCGCCTTCAAGGCGGCGAAACTCCACGTCCCGAGAGGCAAGGTCAATGAGCGCATACGCACCGTGGCACAGCGGACCGGGGTTCACGACAAGGGTCCGTCCGACAACTGTCGCGCCCTGCCCATTGGCCGCGTGGCCACAGACGACGAGATGGGGATCGTAGGTATGAATGATCTCCTCGATGGTTGGCGAGCCAACCAACGCCCCATCGTGACGATCGAGCGATCCGAATCGCGGCGGCGTATGGAAGAGAAGAATCAGATCGCGTTCAAGGCGCCGGACAAAATCCAGACCGGCCTTCGCCTCCCAGGAGGGATAGCGCAGGACCAGCGTGTGCTCACGCACACCGTCATCTATCAGGCCGCCAAAGCCAGCGACAGCATAGTTGCGCGGGCCCAGCGCGAACGAGCGATGGACGCAGACAACATCCGGCGTGATCAGCTCGTGATTGCGCACGGCCTGGATGAACAGGCGCTCCGGCGCATCGAGATCACCGGGGACGAGCCGAACCGGCACGCCGAATCGCCCCAGGAGATCGAGGATCTCATCGAGGGTCTGGGCGTCCTGGCGCTCCTGGCTTTCGAGCTCGGCCAGGTGGTAGCGCGGCGGACGCCCATCAACCTGCGAGCGCATCCATTCGTCCAGTCGGGCTCCACCGGTCAGCGCATTGCCGACAAAGAAGACCGCCTCAATACCCGTCTCACGTACTTCGCTCACCAGCCGGTCAAGAAGATCGACACGACCGGCGATATCTGCGATGGCCAGGATTTTCATGCCTCACCTCCGCTCCATGGAGATCCACTGGAAGCGCGCGGCAGATCTGCCAGATCTGGCGCGGTCACCCGGCCGTCGGGATTCGCCTCTGCGGTAACGGCCTCCCCCAGGAGACGCCGGATCTCCTCACCCTCGATCGTCTCCTCGCGAAGCAGGGCTTCCGCGAGCGCGTCGAGCTGGGCGCGCCGGGCCAGCAGGATCTGCCGGGCGCGCTGGTAGGCCTCCCCGACGAGCGACGCGATCGCCTCATCAATCATGCGAGCAGTCTGTTCGCTGTGCTCCCGCCCCTCGCCCGGCCACGGCCGGGTCGCAAATGCGGGAGCGTCGCTATCTTCGAGCGCGCTGGGCGGCAATCCGGGCACCATCGCCCATTCCGTCACCATCTTCCGCGCCAGCCGCCGAACTTCCTTGAGATCATTCTCGGCACCGGTCGTGACCTCCCCGAGAGCGATCTCCTCGGCCGCGCGGCCGCCCAGCATGATCGCCAGTCGCCCCAGGAGGTACGAGCGGGTGTAGTTATGCTTGTCATCCATGGGCACGAGCTGGGTGATGCCCAGGGCCCGCCCGCGTGGGATGATCGAGACCTTCTGGATCGGATCAGCCCCTGGCGTGAACGCCGCCACGATCGCGTGCCCAGCCTCGTGGTAGGCCACACCCCGCCGCTCCTCGGGATCGAGAAGAATCCCTCGTCGGACCCCCAGCAGTACCTTATCGATGGCCTCGGCGAACTCATCCTGGCCGATCACCGACTTACCCGCCCGCGCCGCGGCCAGGGCGGCCTCGTTGACCAGGTTGGCCAGATCTGCGCCCGCCAGCCCCGGGGTCTCCTGGGCAATGAGGTCAAGCCGCACGTCCGGCGCGATTGGCTTGCCCCGGGTATGCAGGCGGAGAATTGCTTCGCGCCCGCGGCGATCGGGCCGATCTACGGTGACCTGGCGATCAAACCGCCCTGGCCGGAGCAGGGCCGGATCGAGAACATCGGGACGGTTGGTCGCCGCCAGAACGATCACGTCCTGATTGGTCTCGAAGCCATCCATCTCGACCAGGAGCTGGTTGAGGGTCTGCTCGCGCTCGTCATTGACCGCACCAAACCCGCCGCCGCGCGCCCGTCCAACGGCATCGATTTCGTCGATGAAGATGATGCACGGGGCCTTCGCCTTCGCCTGCTGGAACAGATCGCGGACGCGGCTCGCCCCGACGCCAACAAACATCTCGACAAACTCGGTGGCGCTGATACTGAAGAAGGGAACGCCGGCCTCTCCTGCGACAGCTCGCGCGAGCAGGGTCTTACCCGTGCCGGGAGGCCCCGACAGCAGAACCCCCCGAGGGATTCGTGCCCCGATGCGATGGAACCGCTGCGGATCGCGCAGGAAGGCGATAACCTCCTGCAGCTCCTGCTTCGCCTCCTCACAGCCGGCGACATCCGCAAAGGTCACGCGGGGCCGCTCTTCGGTGTAGACGCGCGCCCGGCTTTTGCCGAAGCCAAACACGTTCCCCAGCCCGCCCTGTGCCTGCCGCACCTGATAGGCGCTCAGGCCAAAGAGACCGAGGAGGAACAGTAACGGTAGGATGTTAGCCAGCACGCCGAGGGCCTGGAGCCAGAGCGGCGGCTCCGGATTATGCACGGTGATCTCGACGTTCTCCTGTTCGAGCAAGCTAAGGAGCCGATCCGAGACCGCCGGAACCTCGGTCGAGAAATAACGGTACGACCGGGGTGGTTTCCCCTCTGCACCCAGGGTTACGGGCTGACGAAACTCACCGGTAATCGTCGTTCCACTGATCATCACCTTCTGAACGGTCCCCTGCTCTACTTGCTGCACGAATGCACTGTACGGCAGGGATACCGTTGGTGGGGGTTGAGTCGACGTCAAAATCGGAGCATAGAAGAGCAGGTTCCAGATCGCGACGAGGATGAGAATGATGACCCACCCTTTAAGAGGAACGCGGCGCATCGCATCCTCCAGTAGGAACCATTGTCCACCTTCAGCGTAGACCACGACCTATCTGGTTCCCGTAAGAAATAAATCAGCTATCAGTTGGAATATTGACGATCGAATTACCCACGTCCGGGATGTCAACAACTCTCATCTGCGCAGCGATCTGGAAGTTCTCTCTGGATCAGAAACCTTCCAGAAAGCACAGTCCGCGGAGAGATAAGCAGGCGAGGATGTCCAGCGAGCTAAAACGCGAGCTGCAGTATGAGCGGTTGGCCATTCCGGTAAATCTCGAGGCGCGCCGATTCCCCCGGACGCCGCTCCCCGATCACGTGCTGGAGGTCAGGGATCGTCCGAACCGGCACACGATCTACCGTCACGATCAGATCGCCCGGGCGCAGGCCAGCCCGCGCTGCGGGAGACCCGTCCCGCACTCCCCCGACCAGAAGGCCTTTCCCCGGCATCTCCTTCACCAGGGCACCGAGGTGCGGACGGGAAATCTGTCCCCGCATGCGCTCTACCAGGCGAGCAAGACGGGGCCGATCGAATCCGATGATGACCTCATCTCCCGCCACGATGACCGGCACGCCCATCTGCCCACTGCGGCGCACCAGCTCCTGGGCCGCGGATGGATCACGCGAGACATCCCGCTCCTGAAAGGGGACGCCGTGCTGGCGAAGGAACTCCTTCGCACGAGTGCACCATGGTCAGGTCGGCGTGCTGTAGACGGTAACCGACCCCTCAAGAGCACCCACCGTGCTTCCTCTCAATCCCTCGGGGCACGACCAACGTGATCCCCAGAATGCGAACGGCGCCGGACGCGGCCAGCCGCGACACCCCACTCACCATGCCTCACGGCCGGCCGCGTCAGACAG
>DATGMJ010000108.1:0-6451 GCA_035293685.1 Chloroflexota bacterium
CCCGACGCGCCCGGGCCGGAGCCGAGCAGAGGGGGAGTAACGCGAATGGCACGGCTGGTTGTTGTTCCCACCTACAACGAGGCAGAGAACCTGGAACGGCTCGCGGCCGAGCTCCTGGCTGAGCCCGATGCTTCGCTTCTCATCGTCGACGACGACTCCCCGGATGGCACCGGTGCCCTCGCAGATAGCCTTGCTGCGCGCTATGATGGACGGGTGACCGTGGTTCATCGGCCGGGCAAGCAAGGGCTCGGGACGGCCTACGTGACTGGCTTTCGGGAAGCCCTGCGGCGGCCGTGCGATTACATTGTCCAGATGGATGCTGATTTTTCACATCAGCCGTCAGATGTGCCGCGGCTGGTCGCGGCCTGTACGCGGGCCGACGTCGCCGTTGGTTCGCGCTACGTGGCCGGGGGTGAAACTCGGAACTGGCCCTGGAGTCGCCGTCTGATCAGCCGCGGCGGCGCCCTCTACACCCGGCTGATCCTTGGCCTACCGGTTCACGATCCGACGAGTGGATTCAAATGCTTCCGCCGTGAGGCGCTCGCCCGTCTCGATCTCAGCCGAATCCGGTCGACCGGTTTCGGCTTTCAGGTCGAGATGAACTGGTACTGTCATCGCCAGGGGTTGCGCATTACCGAGGTCCCCATCCGGTTCGTTGATCGACGGCTGGGGGAGTCGAAGATGTCTCGCCAGATCTTCTTTGAAGCCCTCCTCCTGGTCTGGCGGCTTCGTTTGCTTGATCCGGGAGCGGCAGGACGCCCCGAGGCGTCCGCCTCCTGACGTGATTGCCCGTCTGATCGCCCGGGTGGATCTCTCGCGGCTCATCCGCTTCGGGCTCGTCGGCCTCAGCGGTACCCTGGTCAATCTGGCAGTGGTGCACGTGCTCTTCGGCACCCTGCACTGGCCGGCGGTGATCGCCTCGCCGGTGGCCGTCGAGGCCAGTGTCGTGAACAACTTCCTCTGGAATAACTGGTGGACTTTCCGCCAGCGCTCGGTTTCGCTCGCCCGTTTCATCCGCTTCAACCTGGCTTCCCTGGGCGGACTGGCCATCACGGCGGCTGTCTTCGCCGCTCTCGTCGATCTCCTTGGCTGGCACTACCTTCTGGCTGATCTGATCGCGATCGGTGCTGCGACTGGCTGGAACTTCGCCGCAAGCGTGCTCTGGACCTGGGCCCGCTAGATAGGGGGCCGGTGCGCTACTGCTTGCGGACAGCGATGTAGACCCGGGTTCCGCGCGGCACGCGGGTTCCGGGCTGAGGAAGCTGGCTCAGGACTGCGCCCGGCGGAATCGAGAGGAAGTAGCTTCGATCCGGCACCTCATTGATCGTCTGGTAGTTGACGTAGGTCGTCATCAGGCCGGACTCGGTGATGATCCGCTGGGCATCTGCCTCAGGCAGGCCGATCAAGCTGGGGACAATGACCTCGTTGGGGTTGTTCGGCACCGCGATCGGCGTAGCGTGGGCCGGTACCACGACGGCGGTTGGGGTCGGGGTTGCAGTTGGCGGCACCGGCGTTGGCGTCGGTGGGAGCGGTGTCGGGGTGGGGAGCGGTGCCGACCGCGTCGGGAGGGTCCCCTCGATGAACCAATCAGTGATGGTCGAGCGACCGGGAACCGGGCGCAGGCCGGTCTGGGCGTCAACTACTGCCCGGACAAGCCCTGGCGGGCGCGCGAAGGCGAGGGCCGGCTGACCTTTCAAGGCGGTGATCATGAACTCGTGCCAGATGAGGCCAGCCCCGCGGGCACCGAATACGTTTTTCATCGGCTGGTCGTTGGCATTGCCCACCCACACCCCGACGGCGATCTGCGGGGTGTAGCCGACGGTCCAGGAATCCTGGAACTGCTCGGTCGTGCCGGTCTTGACGGCAGCCGGTCGGTCGATCTCCAGGTACGAGTGGGCACCGAATGTCTCGGCTCGCGCGGCATCATCGGAGAGGATATCTGTGATCAGCCAGGCTGCCGGTGCGCTGACCAGACGGACTCCACTGCCCGGTCGGTACTCCTGGAGGACCTTCCCGCTCGCATCAGTCACCTTCAGGATCGCGACTGGCGCAACGGTGGCCTGACCGGGCTCCGGATCACGGACCGGCTGGCCGATCTGCATCCCCTGATTAGCAAGTGTTGCGTAGGCGAAGGTAAGGTCCAGCAGGCGAACGGGCCCACCGCCAAGGGTGAGTGAGAGGCCATAGTAATCAGGCGGCTTGTCCAGGGTCGTCAGGCCGAACTGCCGGAGGGTCGAGAGCAGGGCCGGCACCCCGATCGTGTTCAGCATCTCCACGGCCGGGATATTCAGCGAATTGGCCAGCGCCCGCCGGACGGTCACCGGCCCCCGGAACTTGAAGTCAGCGTCGTGCGGCTCGTAGGGCGGCTTCCCCGGGCCCATCGAGTATCGGACCGGGGCATCCATGAGGATCGTGGCCGGCGTTGCCAGATGGTGCTCGAATGCGTACAGGTAGGTGAACGGCTTGAGGGTCGAGCCGGGCTGCCGCGGGCTCAGAGCCATATTGATCTGGCCCTGGATCGCATCGTCCCAGAAATCTGCGCTCCCGACCATTGCCAGGATCTCACCGGTTCGCGGATCGATCGCAACGAGGGCCGCGTTATTGGCGTTATCGTCCTTGAGGGTCGCCAGGCGGCTCGCGATGATAGCCTCGGCCTGGTGCTGGAGGTCGAGGTCGATCGAGGTGTAAACGCGTAGACCGCCGGTGTAGAGCTGTTCACGGCTGTACTGCTGCTCCAGAAGACTGCGCACGTACATGACAAAATGGGGGGCTTCGAACACCGACGGGCTGGAGTGGTAGTGCAGTGGCTCGGCCGCCGCCGCATCTGCTTGTTCGCGGGTGATGAACCCGTGCCGGACCATCAGATCGAGCACCTCGCGTTGCCGTTGCTTGGCGGCATCGGGATGTTGATAGGGGTCGTAGAGGGCGGGGGACTGGGGAAGCCCGGCGATGAGCGCGGCCTGGGCCAGGTCCAGCTGGCTGACTGGCTTGTCGAAGTACGTCTCGGCCGCTGCTTCTACTCCATACGCGAGGTTGCCGTAGTAGATCTCGTTGAGGTAGCGCTCAAGAATCTCGTCCTTGCTGTAGCGCTGCGAGATGCGGTACGCGAGGATGACTTCCTCGATCTTCCGCTTAATCGAATGAGACTGACGCTCCTCAGGGGTCATCAGGACGTCTCGAACGAGCTGCTGGGTGATTGTACTCGCGCCGGAGACGACCTGACGGTGCAGGATATCCTGCACCAGCGCCCGGAGGATCGACAGGGGATCAACCCCGGGATTCGTGTAGAAGTTCACATCTTCGGTGGACAGGGTGGCATCGATCAGGACGGGTGGGATATCCTTCAGGTGGACCAGGGTTCGGCGGCCCCCCTGCGGGTCGAACATCTCGTAGAGCAGACGCCCCTTCCGGTCGTAAATCATCGCCGACTGGAAGACGCTCTTTGAGAAGACTTGATCGATCGGTGGAAGATCCCGGGTGAGGTAGCTGGCAATGTCGCCGACCAGGCCAAACCCGATCAGGGCGACCAGAATCACGCTGACGGCGAAGGTCACGCTCAGCATCAGGCCGAGGACGCCGATCGCCAGCCAGGAACCGGAGCCGGTCGTGCGGCGCCGCGGCCGGCTGGAGCGAACGAGGGCGTTCGGAGTATGCCGAGCCCGATGCCGAGCGCTCATAGCGGCCGGATTATATCACCTCTGTCCTCGGGGCATCCCTGGTGCGGGTTCTGCCGTGCGCCCGGTCGGGAAGTCGAGCGGATCGAGGGAGGAGAGGCGATGGCGCCGGGATCGGTGATTAAACGGGAAGCACTGGAGGCCATCGAACGAGAGGCGCGTCAGCGTGGCGCCCAGGTATTGGGTGAGGGTGACGTGGATGCACCACTGGCGCTGGTCGGTGAGGCACCGGGGGAGGAAGAGGTCGCGGCCGGCCGGCCATTCCAGGGTCCAGCCGGCCGTGTTCTGGATCGTCTCCTCGATCTGACCGGTGTTCCCCGACATCGCCTCTGGATTACTAATGCGGTGAAGATCCGCCCAGTGGCCCGGGGAGACCGCCGCCTCGTCAACCGCTCCCCGCGCTCGGAAGAGGTGGAGACGTTTCGCGACCTGCTTTTTGAGGAGATCCGGATCATCCATCCGCGGGTGGTCCTCTGCCTTGGCTCTGTTGCGGCTTCGGTTCTGATTCACCCGGACTTTCACATCGGCCAGGAGCGGGGCCGTTGGTTCCCCGGTCCGGATGGCATCCGCGTCACTGCGACCTACCATCCTGCCTACCTGCTCCGTCTGCGCGGTCCGGCCTACGAGGCCGTGCGCGATGCCATGGCGGCAGATCTTCTCCGTGCGTGGGGTGAGGCTACCGCGTCGGATGAACGCACCTGATTTCCCTGGACAACTGCGTATCGGCCAGGGCAGTCGTCATCCCCGATTTGCCGGTACGGTAGCCGCACCGCTACAATGCTCGTGAGAGAGGGCTGGATGCAGAGACACGGTGCAACTCGACCTCGCTATCCTGGCGGATGATCTCACCGGAGCCGCCGATACCGGCCTGCAACTTGCCAAGCGCGGCTATCGAACGCATGTCTCGTTTGCCGTGCCAGCGCCTGCTGACGCCGACGTGCTGGTCATCGACACCGATTCCCGGATCTGCCCAGCACCGGAGGCGGCGCGGCGGGTCGCCACCGCCGCAAGGTGGCTGCGCACAGTGGAACCGCGATACGTCTATAAAAAAATCGATTCGACCGGCCGGGGAAACCTCGGTGCCGAGATCGAAGCCGCACTCGGCGCGCTCGGCATATCGTGCGCCCTGGTCTGTCCTGCCTTTCCCGCGGTGGGGCGGACCGTCCGCGACGGACGGATCCTGATCCACGGCGTTTCCCTCGATCGCACCGAGTTTGCCGATGATCCGCTCTGGCCCGCGGCGACGGCTTCCATTGCGGATCTGCTGCGTGCCCAGACCGACGCCGCGACCGCGTGTCTCCCCCTCGCCGTCATCCGACAGGGATGCGATGCCGTCCGCGCCTGGCTGGCGCGCGTGCGGCAGAGCGGCGTCCGCGTGGTGATCGCCGATGCCGAGACCGATGCCGATCTGCAATGCCTGGCCGCGCTGGCCAGCGCGGCGGGCCCGGATCTTCTGCTCGTCGGCTCGGCCGGCCTGGCGGCGTGGCTGATGCCCGACCGGGATCGCACGGCTGTCCCGCGCTCCCCGATCACGCTCGCGGCGGGTCCGATCCTGATCGTTGCGGGCACCCTGAATCGCCGCGGTATCGAGCAGATCCGCTACATCGTCGGGCAGGGAGCGTGCTATGTCCCGCTGGATCTGGAACACCTGCGGGCGAGCTCGGACAAGGCGATCATCGAAATGGCGCGGGATCTCCGCACGATGCTTGGTCGGGCCGACCACGTCGTGCTCGGCCTGGTCGATCGACTGGACGAGCCATTCGATGCCCGCCGTCTGGTAAAGGCGTGGGGCGCTGACCCGATTGAGATCGCGCGGAGGCTGGTTGCAGCACTTGGTCAGGTCACGCGGCGGGCGATCGAGGAGCGTCCCCCAGCGGCCCTCGTTCTAACTGGAGGGGACACGGCACGGGCGGTCGTGCTGGCGCTCGGGGCGGGAGGGATCGAGATTCGCGAAGAGGTCGCTCCGGGCGTTCCGGCGGGTATCATTGAGCAGGGGCCGTGGCATGGCCTGCCCCTGGTAACCAAGGCGGGCGGCTTTGGGCCGCCGGAGGCGCTCGCCGTGGTGCTCGAAAGACTGGAGGAGAGACGGCGATGAGGAGCGATGGGCGACCGCTGGTCGCACTCACGATGGGCGACCCGGCCGGGATTGGCCCCGAGGTCGTGGTCAAGGCGTTGAACGAGCCCCAGGTGTATTCCTGGTGTCGACCGCTGGTCGTCGGCGATGCCGAGGTCTTCCGACGCACCATCACCGCCCTTGGCCTCGGCCTTACGATCCAGGTGGTGGATGACCCCTCGCAGGGGCGCTACACCCACGGGATGGTCGATCTCCTGCAGGCGACCGGTGAGAGCCTGGCCGAGATCATCCCCGGACGGGTACAGGCGCGGGCAGGCCGAGCCGCAGCCGAATGCGTGATCAGGGCGGCCGAGCTCGCCATGGCCGGGCAGGTCGACGCCATCGCGACGGCGCCGTTGAACAAGGATGCCCTGAACCAGGCTGGCTACCATTACCCGGGCCACACCGAGATGCTCGCCCAGCTCACCGGTGCGCACGACTATTCGCTTGCCTTGATCGCCGGCGCACTGCGGGTCGTTCACGTCACCACTCACGTCTCGATGCGGGATGCTCTTGCGCTACTCAGCCGGGAGCGGGTCTTGCGGATGATCCGTCTGGCGGACCGCTTCTGCCGTCTCCTGGGTATCGCCACGCCCCGGGTCGCGGTGGCGGGTTTCAACTGCCATGCGGGCGAAAATGGCCTGTTCGGAACCGAGGAGATCGA
>DATGMJ010000109.1:0-2115 GCA_035293685.1 Chloroflexota bacterium
GAGAGCTGGTTCTTGCCCTTGCCGATGAGCTCTTCGATCGAGGTCATCCGAATGCCGAGCTCAAAGAAAGCGACATCCTTTAAGTTCAGAGCGCGCTCGCCGGCCTGGAGAAGGTAGCGTGCGATCATCGTATCGAAGGCGATCCCCTCGACCGGGGCGCCGGCGCGCTCGAGCACGATCGCATCATACTTGAGATTATGGCCGAGTTTCTGGACCGTCGGATCCGCCAGGACCGGACGGAGAACACCCAGCACCTCCTCCAGAGGAAGGTTCACTTCCCCTTCACCGCGATGCCCGACCGGGATATAGACCCCATGGCCGGGCTCCGGAGAGATCGCGATTCCGACGAGAGCGGCACGCATGGGATCCAGGCCTGTGGTCTCGACATCGAGGGCGAATCGACCGGCGGCCCGAAGGCGATCTGCCAGGCCCGGCAGCGCATCGGCCGACAGGACACGATAATCGCCCTCGGACAGCTCCGGCGGGCCGAGCGGGACCTCAGCCAGCGGCCGCGCCGACGCTTCCAGAACGGTGCCGTTCGTCTCGAACAGCTCCATCTGGGTCCCGGGAGCAGAAGGGTGGCGGAACGGCAGTTCTGCCGGGGGGATTCGAAACTCCAGGGCCCGGAGCAGGGCATCCAGGCGCGCCGGGTCATAGGCGCCAACCCGGGCCTTCTCGAGGTCCAGCCGGATCGGTGCATCCCGGACCATCGTGATCAGCCGCCGCGTCTGGGTCAGCTGGTCCGCCGCCTCCCGCAGTGCGCGGGCGAATCGCGGGTCGAGGTCATCAATGTGGGCAAGGAGGTTATCCACCGTTCCGTAGGTTGCAAGAAGACGGGTTGCCGTCTTTTCTCCGATGCCAGGCACGCCGGGGATGTTATCCGAAGGATCCCCTTTCAAGGCCTTGAAATCGACGAGTTGCGACGGCTGGAGGCCATACCGTTCTGCGACTGCGGATGGGTCAAAGAGCACTGTATCCGACATTCCGCGCCGCGGCATCAGGACCCGCACGTGATCGCTCACCAGCTGAAGGGCATCCGTGTCGCCGGTGACAATAACCACGTCGAGCCCTGCCGCCACTGCCTGCGTTGCGAGCGTGGCCAGGACATCATCGGCTTCGTAGCCATCCACCTCGCAGGTCTGCAGGCCGAGCGCATCAACCAACTCGTGAACGCGCCCGAACTGCTCATACAGCCCTTCGGGCGCTGGTCCCCGCTGCGCCTTGTAGCCTTCGAACTCGGCGTGCCGGAAGGTTGGAGCCGCGCGATCAAACGCGACCACCGCGTAGGCGGGCTTCAGCGTGTTCAGCGCACGGAAGAGCATCCGCGCAAAGGCATAGACGGCATTGGTCAACTCCCCCTGACTCGTCGTCATCGGGGGGGTTGCGTGGAATGCCCGATGGACCAGCGAATTGCCATCAACCAGGAGAACCGTTTCTGCCAAGTGACCTCTCGCGGTGCGGTATACACGGCCAAGCCGGGCGCGACGACCAGCCGCACCCGGCGAACGGGCCCTACAGGCGAATGTCGATCAGATCACCCAGCCGCTCTTCCAAACGGGCGCGTGCGGCGCGGTAGCGCGTCTGGAACTCGGGGCTGGTGAGCACATCGCTCCACATGATCAGAGCATCCTCGTTGTTATCGCTGTAGTAGCGACGTCGGATACCCTCCTCGTGGAAGCCGTACTTGCGGTAGAGCGCCTGGGCCGAGTAGTTCGAGACCCGGACTTCGAGCGTTGCCCGCCGAGCGCCCAGATCCATGGCGATCTGGAGGAGGGTCGAGAAGAGGAGTTCTCCAAGCCCCATGCCGCGCAGTTCACGCTTCACTCCAATTGTCGTGACGTGGGCCTCGTCCAGCATCAACCACATCCCGGCGAACCCTACGATCCGCTCCCGTGCCGTCGCGATCGAGCCCTGCCGACCGAACGGACGAAGGAAGTGCCCGACCGCGCGCCGCACACCACCCGCGCTCTCGGCCGATGCATCGCGCTGCTGGCCCGACCGCGCAGACGGATCATCATCCGCCACCTCGACCAGAACGATGTACCGCCCCATGCGGTTATCGCGCAGCTCACGCCGGTATGCGCTCGCCGGCCAGGGGGTTGTGAAGCACTCGCG
>DATGMJ010000110.1:0-5219 GCA_035293685.1 Chloroflexota bacterium
CCGGTTGAGCTCAGCGGTCGCCGAGATGAAGTACACCACGAAGCCAAGAGGCTGGAGCAGGATATTCCAACGCCAGCCCGACCAGGCGGCCTGTCCCTGCACAATGCTCACCGTTGACAGAGAGCCGCTGATCATCGCAACACCGAGGATCGAGAAGACGAGCGGGATCTCGTAACTGACCATCTGCGCCGCCGCGCGCATGGCCCCGAGCAGGGCATACTTGTTGTTCGAGCCCCAGCCTGCCATCAGCATGCCAACCGCTGTCAGCGAGGATACTGCGACGACGTAGAGAATCCCGATGTTCAGATCAGAGATGATCATGCCCGGCCCAAAAGGGATGACGGCGTAGACCAGCAGTGCCGAGGCGACCATTACAATCGTCGAGAGCTTGAACACCGGCACATCAGCGCTAGCCGGGATGATATCTTCCTTCGAGAAGAGCTTGATCACGTCAGCAACCGGTTGGAGGAGCCCCTCGGGCCCGACCCGGTTCGGACCTAGCCGATCCTGGATGAAGGCGATGATGCGCCGTTCCAGGTAGACCAGGCTCATAACGATGATCGTTGCTGTCACCAGGAAGAAAGAGATCGAGATGACAATCTGAACCAGGCCGGCCAACCAGTCAGGGAGAAAAGAGGCCAGAACCGCGCCGATGAACTGAGCGGCAAGAGGAAAGAAATTATTGATGAAGCTACTCACCGGCGCTCCAACCGAGGGCTACCACCAGCGCAATGCCTGCTTCTTCCAGGCGTAGATGAGCCCGACGACCAGGGTTCCGATGAAGATGACCATCTCACCGAGGGCAAACAGCCCCAGCCGACCGTAGGCGACCGCCCAGGGATAGACGAAGACCGTCTCGACATCGAAGACGACAAACACGAGGGCATACAGGTAGAAACCGACGTAGTACTGGATCCAGGAGGTCCCGATCGTCTCCACACCGCACTCGTAGGTGGCGAGCTTGATCGGGTTAGGGTGCTGGGGACGAAGGGCCGCCGAGATCGCGAGGGGGGCAACAGCAAAGCCCACCGCCATAACGGTGAAAACGGCAATCGGTCCGTAGAGCGCCAGCATCCGGTCGATCTCCTGGACGGTCGCGAGGCCACGGCCGGGATCCCGGCCTTCGCATCGAAACGATTATAGCATCGCGAGTCTCTAACGCCAACGCGGGGATCACACGCAGTAGAATAGCCGTGCTCCCATGTCGATCCATGCTCTCCTGGTCCTGCCCGGCATTGTCATTCACGAGCTTGGCCACTACCTCCTCTGTCGGCTGGTTGGGGCGCCGGTGAAAGAGGTAGTCTTCTTTGATCAGGCTGGGCCGTCGGGTTACGTTGTCCACACGATCCCGCGCCGCCTGCGCCATCACCTGGTGATCGTAGCCGGACCGCTCCTGCTGAACTCGGCCTTGAGCTTCCTGCTCTTTCGCGCCGCCGCCAGCTCCCTCGGCCTTCCCGGAGGCATTCTGCTCGATCGATCTGTCGGTTTCATCCCGCGGATCGTGCAGATCTTCCTTGCCGTCCTCCTGGGGACCTCCATCGCCCTCCAGGCTATCCCCAGCCTGACCGATGCGAGCAGCCTCTGGACCGTTGCCCTGGAGCGCCTCGAGCGCGGAAATCTGCTCGCCCTCGGCGTCCTGCCGTTCGCTGGCGGGCTCATCCTGGTGAACTACCTGCGGCGATTCTGGATCGACTGGCTCTACCTCGCCCTGCTTGCCGCGCTCGCTGTCTGGTTCCCGGGCGGACAGCCCGGTCACGCCGGATGACCGCCCTGCGGCGCACCGGGGCTCGTCAGCGGTATGGGCGTGCCCGCCCGCTCGAGAGCAGCGATCTTCTCCAGGCGCCGCCGGTGGCGCTCCTCGCCAGAGAAGCGCGCCTGCACAAAGGACTCGACCAGTTCTGCGGCGAGAGAGGGGCCAACGATCCGCGCTCCGAGGCAGAGCACATTCATGTCATCGTGCTCTACCCCCTGGTGGGCCGAGTAGCTGTCGTGGCAGAGCCCGGCACGAATGCCGTGAATCTTGTTGGCCGCCACGCACGCCCCAACTCCGCTTCCGCAGATCACGATCCCTCGGTCTGCGCGGCCGCTCAGGATCTGCTCGGCAACCCGCGCCGCAAAATCCGGGTAGTCGACCGGATCGGTACTCAGTGTGCCGCAGTCAATAACCTCGTGCCCGCCTCGCCGCAAGACATCAATAACCGTCTGCTTGAGCGGAAAGCCGGCGTGATCACCGCCCACCGCGATGCGCACGTTATCCCCTCCTCAGTGCGAACTCACCAAGGCCGGATTGTACTCCATACCACGGGGCACTGCCCGGGCGAGAGAGTAGACGGACAATCCCCAGTTCTCTCCTCCCGGCCAATCACGCTGAACCGATCACCCCGTGCTAGAATCAGCAAGCCTCTCTGCGCACCGACCACCGGGCTCGTCCGATGCCGTTCAGCGATTCAGGGATCGGACCAGGCGCCCGAGTTCCTGATAGTCCCTCTCCTGACACCACAAGGGACGATGACGCAGGGCGCGGTCGCCGGGGTGATAGAGCGGAACGAGGATCCGGCCGCGCCAGCGGTGCGGCCGGCCGACCGCCTCGCGAAGGGTCAGGCCGTGCGGCTCGATCCGCGCAAGGGCAGCGAGGGCGGTCCGGCCGAGCGGCACGATAACCGGCGCGCGCACAAGGTCGATCTGGGCCTGCAGGTAGTCGCGACAGCGAGCAACCTCCACCCGGGACGGGGTCCGGTTCCGTCCACGATCGTCACGTGGGTTGCAGAGCACAGCGTTTGTGATGAATACTTCCGCGCGGCGCAGGCCGGCCCGCGTGAGGAGCCATTCAAAGGTGCGGCCCGCGCGGTCGCCGCTCAGCGGAACACCCGTAACGTCGGCACCGAAGCGGCCGGGTGCCTCGGCAACGAAGAGCACCGGCGCGTCGAGTGGACCATTCTGCGGGCCCAGGATGCGGCGTCGTCCATCCATGGAGGGGCACCGCCGACAGGCCGCGACCCGTTCGACCAGTGCCGCGAACGCGGCGGAAGGCCCGGGATCGGATACTGGCGAGACAGGCACCGTAAGGGCAGGCACCACGGGCGGCGCTGAATCCATCGGAGAATGCAAGGGCTACGATAGGGTTTTCGAACGCCCAGAAGTCGAGCGAACTCGTGATCCGTGAGACCGATGCAAGGGCTACGATAGGGTTTTCGAACGGGCATGTCAATCACCGACGTTCTTTTCGCTCCGTGGCTTCCCCTGGCCGTTCTCCTCGGAGTTGCCTGGAGCGGGATCGCGATTGCCGCCGCGCCGCCGCACCCGCGATGGTATCCAGCGGTGATCGCCGCGGCGGTACCGGGGTCGCTTCTGGGGCAGGTCGCCGGTGCTGTCCTGCACCTTCCCCTGCCAGTGGTTGGCGACCTGCACCCGGTCGAGGCCAGCCTGGGGGCCATCCTCTCGCTCGGCATTGTTCGGCTCCTCGGCGCGTGGTAGAATTGGGCAAACAACGTGCGCCTCGCCAGGAGACCCAGACCACGTGCCGGAGGGCCTGGAGCCTGATGCTTGCCACGATCCGTGATCTCGCGATCATTCTTGTCGCGCTCCTGGATATCGTGCTGCTCGTGATCCTCATCGCCATTGCCTACCTGATCCTGCGGCTCGTTCTCGCCCTCCGCGCGGAAGCCCAGCCGGTTATGGGGGCGGTGAAGAAGACTGCCACAACGGTCGAAGGAACGGCGGACTTCGTGACGACCATTGTCGTCCGCCCGCTCATCCGCCTGGTTGCGCTAATCTTCGCGATCACGCGCTTCATCCAGGTACTCCTGGGACGGGGAAATTGATCTTGATGAAGAGAGTAACAGCATGCCAGTAAGCGATGCGAACAACCGGGGCGTCGGGAGGGCGGTTCCCCTGATTGGCGGAACCGTGCTTATCGCCGCGGCCGCGCTGGCAATCGCGCTGGCGCCGGAGGAGTCGGCGATCGGCCGGTACCGACAGAGGGCGCTGTTGGCCCTGGACCGGCTGTCACAGCAAGCCCGGGCGGCAGCCGCGCTGGGGCAGGAGCGACTGCAGCGGGCCCGTGAGGCGTTTCAAACCGCCCGTCAGGAGAGCGAACGCCTCTTGCTGTCGCAGCTCGAGGAGTCCAAACAGCGGGGGGCAGTCCCTCCTGCCTGAGGCCCGGGTCGAGGCGGTTGAGCGGCCTTCACGAACGCCAGAATCCGGTTTTTCGGCATCAGCCTCGCGAGGTCGTGTCAGCGTTCACCTGGGCCGACCGTGGGCATCTGACCTGCGCGGATGACCATGCCGCCCCAGCGGGCGATCTCATCGGCGATCACTGCGGCTGGGAGCGCGTCGGTCGTAATAACCAGCAGGACATCGCCAGGGGCGATGCCGCGGGTGTACACCTCGAGAGCCTCGGCCGGAATACCGAGCAATCCGAGGAGATTTTCCATGACCGGTGGAAAGACCTCCCATCGGATCGCGTCCGGCGCAACCCCGGCCTGGATCAAGGCGGCCATCGCCTGGCGAGCATCCTCGCACCGGTGAAAGGCGCCCCCAACAGCCTCCATGCCGCTCTCCCGGGTTTTCCGATTACACGAGGACCGTGACAACGCCGCAGGCAGTGTGCCAGCGGGGGAGGGGAATGTTCACGAATTGTTCAGGAAAGCCGCGCCCCGGTTAACCCTTCGTTCACGCGCCCCCGGGCATGATACCTGCGTCGGTGTGGTGCGGATCAGTCAAGGACGACTGGTCCCGCACCGCGACCAAAGTGGACATCTATCCCCCCTTATTCGCAGAACGGCCGCCGGGGTTCCAGCCGCCCCGGCGGCCACCGGGCGGAAGTTGCCGCGTCTAGGCATCCCGCCACCGCGATCATGGTCACCATCGCGGGCACTGATCAATCAGCCGATTCGGATGCCGTGCTGCCAGCCTCTTGCTCGCCAGCTATACACCCTCCTCTCCAGCAACCTGCCGATAGAACGCGGTGCGGCGGCCTGCGATCATGTGCCCAAGCTCCGGCTCGGTAATGCCGAAGCGGCGCAGAACATGGCGAATGACCTCCAGCCCTGCTTCGAACTCGGGCTGCACCACTGCCGATACACCGGCTGCGCGCAGGCGGCGGATATGCGCGATATCCACCGCACGGGCGATGATGGCCAGCCGGGGGTTCTTCACCTGGCGGGCGTGCCGTGCCGCAAGCTCGACCGCGTCCGCATCCGGCACCAGAATCGCCAGGA
>DATGMJ010000111.1:0-6212 GCA_035293685.1 Chloroflexota bacterium
GCGACACGGCGCACTGGACAGCCGCACGAGAACAGAACGGCAGGCCGACCGGACCGACCTGCCGCGGCGGCCGCAAAGCGACCAGGAGAAACAGATATGCGAGTCTCACTCAAGTGGCTGCGGAGTTACACGCCAGTCCACCACCCTGTCGAGGAGATCATTCATCGTCTCACCATGGCCGGCACCGAGGTCGCGGACGTTCACCGCTTCGGTGATGACTGGAGCAACGTATACGTCGGCCAGGTCACCCGCCTCGAGCGGCATCCGAATGCCGATCGCCTGCTCCTGGCGACCGTGAACTACGGCGAGGGGCGAACGATCACCGTGGTCACCGGTGCCCAGAATCTGAAGGTCGGGGATCGGGTTCCGCTTGCGCTGGCCGGGGCACGGCTCCTCGATCCCCACGCTCCGGAGCCGCGACCGCGTGAACTGAAACCCGCGACCATCCGCGGCATCGTCTCCGAGGGCATGGTCTGCTCAGCTCGCGAGCTGGGCCTCGGCGAGGACCACAGCGGCATCCTGATCCTGGATCCCGAGGCGCGGATCGGCGCACCGCTCGCCGAGGAACTCGGTGATACCATCCTCGACCTGGATGTCACCCCAAACCGATCCGACCTGCTCGCGATGGTGGGGGTTGCTCGGGAGATCGCGGCCCTGTTCGCTGACCCAGTGACGGTTCCGGTGATCGACTACCGCGCGGACGGACCGCCGGCCGACTCGCTGGTCAGCGTCCGCATCGTCGATCCGGACCTCTGCCCGCGCTACACCGCCGCCATCGTTCAGGGCGTGACGATTGCGCAGTCACCGAAGTGGATGCGCGAGCGGCTAGCCGCGGCGGGAATCCGCCCGATCAATAACGTCGTTGACGTGACGAACTATGTGATGCTGGAGTGGGGCCAGCCGCTCCACGCCTTTGACTATGATCGAATCCGCGGCCGGCAGATTGTGGTGCGCCGAGCCGGCGACGGCGAGATGCTGACCCTCCTTGACGGATCGGTCCGCCTGCTGACCTCTGAGAATCTGGTGATCGCCGATGCCGAGGGCGCGGTCGCCGTCGCCGGGGTCATGGGTGGCGCTGACAGCGAGGTCACCTCGACCACGGTCAATGTCTTGCTCGAATCAGCGTGCTTCAACCCGGTGAGCGTCCGCCGAACGGCCCGGTCCTTGAAGCTCCGCACGGATGCCTCGTACCGCTTCGAGCGCGGCCTGCGACCGGAGCTGGCGCCCCTGGCCCTGCGCCGCGCTGTGCAACTCCTGCTCGATGTGGCCGGCGGCACCGCAGCAAGCGGCATTGTGGATGCCTATCCGCGTCCGGTTGAGCTGCCGGAGATTTTTCTCACACCCGGCGAGGTGCACCGCGTCCTCGGCCTGGAGGTCCCGCTTCCAACGATGTCCGACATCCTGGAACGGTTGGGCTGTCGCGTGGTCAAGGAAGGAGACGGGCTCCGGGTGATTCCGCCGATCCAGCGCACGGATCTCACCATCGCGGCCGATCTGTGCGAAGAGATCGCGCGCGTGCTTGGCTACGATACCATCCCATCTACCCTACCGATCGGACGCCAGCCCGAACCGACGATCAACGAGGACTGGCGCTGGCTCGACACTATTCGCGACGTTATGGTCGAGCTCGGCCTGACCGAGATCGTTACTTATGCCCTAACCAGCCGCGAACGATTGGGGCGCCTGATGGGACGGGAAGGGCGCCTTGCCGGCGCCAGCTCTTTCATGGGGCCGGCCCCTGCACTCCCGACTGACGCCTCGGTTGACCTCGCCCGCGCGGTGACCGAGCGCTTCACGCCGGTCGACGTCGAACCGGTGGAGCTTGTCAACCCGCTCAGCGCCGATACCGAGTGCCTGCGCACGAGCACCTTCGGAAGCATGCTCGAGACCCTCCAGCGGAACCTCCG
This sequence comes from Chloroflexota bacterium, assembly GCA_035293685.1. Taxonomy (GTDB): domain Bacteria; phylum Chloroflexota; class UBA6077; order FW602-bin22; family CADDYW01; genus JADGGD01. The sequence goes on from DATGMJ010000111.1 coordinate 1,908, forward strand.
GCTCGCTGAGTGCGATGTCCTGCTGTTCGAGATTGGGCGGATCTATCTTCCGCGGGAGCACACCTTGCCGGAGGAGCGCCGGATGCTGACCGTCGGAACGGGAGCCTATCGGTCTGGTTGGAACTGGGGTGAGCGGACCGCCATTGATTTCTTCTGGCTCAAGGGTATCGCTGAGACCCTGTTCGATCGGCTCGGGCTCGGCCGCCGCGTCTATCGTCAGCTCCAGCATCCGCTCTTTCATCCGGCCCGTTCGGCGGCCGTGCTCCTGGACCAGCGTCCCGAGCCCCTCATCGCCGTGCTCGGGGAGGTTGACCCGGAGGTGCGCGCCGCCTTCGATATTGACCAGCCGGTCTTCCTGCTGGGGGTTGACCTGGAGGTCGTCCTCCCGCTCGCGACCCGCCAGCGAAGTATCCAGCCAATCCCGCGCTTCCCGCCGGTGATCCAGGACCTGGCCATCGTCATCGGCGCGAGCATTACCGCTGACCAGATCGCCGAACTCATTCGACGGGTCGGTGCTCCCCTGGTCATGGCGATCGAACTCTTCGACGTCTACCAGGGCCCACCAATCCCCGCCGGCAAGGTGAGCCTGGCATATCACATCATCTACCAGGCGCCCGATCGGACTCTTACTGACGCCGAGGTCGCCGAGGTGCACCACCGCATCGAACAGGCACTGGTCGGCGAGCTGGGGGTCGAGTTGCGGCGCTGAACAGCGTCCGAACGGCCTATCCAGAATAGCCGAAGCGGGCTATTGCCGGATCGCGGTCGAGCCGCTTTACTGGAGGCTGGATTGCTAGGATGTGGGAGGAGATGCGGTGATGAACTCCCCACGGCGCATGCGGAAGGGGCCTCACCTCAACACCACGGTGCTCTGGCTTACCCTGGGAGGGGTGATCGTCCTGCTGGTAGTCGGCCGCTTTCTGCAGCTCCTCTCCTAAGGACAGGCCGTGGCCATTAACTTCATCGATGCACTCATCGTGATCTGCATGATCATCGGCATGGCCGCGGGCTTTCGACAGGGGTTTATCCGCCAGCTGATTGACGTCGCGGCCTTTTATGCGGCGGTCGCACTGGCCGCCCAGTACTATGCCTTCGTTACAGCAGTAGTCGCCCCGTCCGTGTCTCTCGATCCAACAACCCTCGCCGCGATCTGCATGTTCAGCATCTTCGCCCTCGCCTGGACAACCCTGCACCTGCTTAGCTACATCATCTACCCGTGGACAAACCTGTCTCGGCTGGCGATCATCGACCACCTGGGCGGGGCAAGCCTCGGCTTTGTCATCGGCACGGCCGTCATCGGAGTCGGGCTGTCACTCCTTGGCTTCATCCTCCAGTCTTCCTGGGGGACCTATCAGGAGAGTCAGCAGGTCCTGGCCAGTCTCGTATCCTCCAGTCGGCTCGATCCATACATCCAAGCCGTGCTCCCGTACTTCTATGAGACCTTGCGACCGTGGCTTCCCCACGGTCTCCCGGCGATGTTCCGCTGAGTTGTCCGGGGTATCATCCCCATCATTGAGGATCTTTTGCCGCCAACGGCACGGGACTGGACGGCGGGGAGGAGAAGCATCTCGTCCAGGATGGACCGGGGGATTCGCACCGTCCTCACCGCCTGGCTCTACGAGCGCCTCTATCGCGAACTCGCCGCACTCTACGGCCCGGTCAGCTGGATCATCTCCGGCGGCCGCTGGAGACGCTGGCAGCGGGGCATCCTGCCGTTCCTGCGGGGAACGCGCATCCTCGAGATCGGGTGTGGACCTGGCTACCTCCTGGCGCTCCTGCTCGGCGCGGGGCTGACTGCGTACGGCCTCGATCGTTCCCCAGCGATGTGCCGCCGTGCGCGCCGCTACTGCCGCCATCTCGCGACACCCGGACGGATCGTCCAGGCTGAGGCGCGGGCGATCCCATTTGGTCCGGCCTCTTTTGATTCTCTCGTTCTCACCTTTCCGGCCGGCTATCTCCTCGATCCCGCCTTCTGGAACGAGGCACACCGCGTCCTGCGGCGCGACGGTCGTATGATCGTTCTCCTCGGAGCCCGCTCGGAGGCGCGGCTCTGGCCGCGCCTCCTCGAAGAGATCTGGCAGTGGGTCAGCGGGACATCTTCCGGTCCGCACTGGCCGTCCCTGCTCCACGGGTTCAGGATCCAGCCGGTACGCTTACGAACACCGGATGGGACCCTTGATCTACTGATCGCTGACGCCGCCAGGCCAGCGGAAGAGTCTGCGCAGCGCCTCACATGACGTGGAGAAGGGTTGCCGCCTCGCTCCAGACGCGCTCGAGGTGGTAAAACTCGCGGAGGGCGGCCGAGAACAGGTGGACAATCACGTCGCCGTAGTCGATCAAAATCCAACCGGAGTCGGGCGTTCCCTCGACGTGATTCGCCCGGACCGCGAGCTCGTCTGTCCGCTCGCGGAGGCGCTCGCTCAGCGACGCGAGGTGTCGATCACTCGTGGCCGTGCAGATGACGAAGTAATCAGCCAGATATGTAGCACGGCGCACGTCGAGTAGAACGATATCTTCAGCCTTTGCCTCGGCCAGCCAGTCGGTCACCTGACGGGCCAGGACGAGGGAATCCAGGAACTACCTCCGATGTCTTGATCGGTTCAGCCAGCCCGCTCACGGGAACCGCGCCGGGCCGGCGTCAGGGAATTATACCATGCCTAAACGGTGGTACCGCCAGTGTGCCGCCGGATCATATCGCGGCCGCCGCAGAAAGCCTGGTCCCCCGAGGCTCGTCCGGATTATACTGGAGGTGGCAGGAGGGAAGAGCCGGTGAAGGTCATCAGCATTACCCCGCGCGGTTTCTGCTACGGTGTCGTTGATGCCGTAGAGATGGCAAAACAGGTCGCACGCGATCCCTCCGTCCCCCGCCCCATCTACATCCTCGGGCAGCTAGTCCATAACCATCACATGATCGAGCGGTTGGCCGAGTACGGGATCATCTCCCTTGACAATACTGCCAGCCGACTAGATCTTCTCGACTCGATTGACCACGGAACGGTGATCTTCACCGCCCATGGGGTCTCGCCTCAGGTGAAGGAAAAGGCGCGGGCAAAGGGCCTCCACTGTGTTGATACCACCTGTCCCGACGTGCAGAAGACCCACGATCTGATCCGGCAGCTCGCCGCCCAGGGGTATCAGATCCTGTTTATCGGTCGGAAAGGACACCCGGAGCCGGAGGGCGCCCTAGGCGAGGCACCGGGACAGGTCCATCTGGTGCAGGACGAAAGCGACCTTGCGGCGCTCGATCTGCCAGCGACCGCGAAGATTGCGGTAACCACCCAAACGACGTTGTCCCGGTGGGACACCGAGGCGCTCATCGCCCGAATTCGCGAGCGCTACCCAGGGATCGAGGTGTATACCGAGATCTGCCAGGCGACCCAGCTCCGGCAGGAGGCGGCCGTACGCCAGTCAGCGGAGGCCGATGTGGTATTCGTTGTGGGGGACGTCCGTTCAAGTAATTCGAACCGCCTTGTCGATGTCGTACGCGATCAGGCTCGCAAGCCGGTCTACCTGATCGATAGTGTTCGGGACATCCGTCCGGAGATGCTTGCGGGCGCGCGGACCGTCGCGGTGACCGCTGGCTCCTCAACGCCGAGCGATATCACGCGCGAGGTCATTCGCTTCCTTCAGCAGTACGACCCGGAGCACCCTGTCCTGCCGCCGTCCACAAGCCCATAATAGCAAGGGGCTGGAGCGATCAGGCGGAACAGCGTGCGCATGTCACGCACCTATTGACGTCCCGGCAGATCTGGCAGATAATCGGCGAGGCTGGGGTCCAGGCCTCTGGACGGATCGTGGGCGAGAAACGGCTGGTATGCGATTGTGATCGGCGAGCATGGGCTGTGCGCGGCGGGTAGCGTGTCCGAGGACACACGGGGGCTGTCCGCCGTCGATGACCCCACATGAGCCGAATCTGACCTCTTTCGCCTGACAGCGGCCTGGTCTGATAGCAGGAGGACGGGCGATGGCAGGACCACGGGAACCGCGATCGGCTGGCTCGACCGGACATCCGCTGTCAGCACTGAACCCACTCTTCTCGGGTAAGACCAGGGCGCCCGTTCTGCCCCGGCCATACCTGGCGCGTCCGCGCCTGCTATCGGCTCTCCGACAGTCAAGTCGGCGGCGGGTTACCGTGATAACGGCACCAGCCGGTGCGGGCAAGACGACACTGCTCGCTGACTTCGCGCGCGGCGTCCACCAGTCCTGCGCCTGGTACAGCATTGATGACCTCGATGATAGTCCAATCGCCTTTCTGCACGGCATCGCGCTGGCCGTAGGGTGCCGGAGCACGCGGTCACTCGATGC
>DATGMJ010000112.1:0-7152 GCA_035293685.1 Chloroflexota bacterium
GTCAGGCTCTCGCGGACGAGTTCGGTCTCCTCAGGGTTGTCGAACTGGAGGTGGAACCCCCCGGCCGCGACCGGCGTCGTCAGGGTACAGAGAAGGGGGCGGCGCTCGATGACCACAGTTCGCAGACCGGCGCGGGTCGCATAGAAGGCAGTGGCGGCGCCAAGCACGCCGCCGCCAATGACGACGAGATCTGCAGTCGTCGGGGGATCACCGCGTCGGACCTCCATGGGCGCCTCCAGGCATGGATAGGTAGGAGCCCTGGCTATGGCCAGTGAGCGGGGAAGAACGATACCCGACCCCGGGCACCCCCAGCCGGCTGGTGCGGTCCCGGGAATAGTCAACAATGGGCTCTCCGGCCCGGACCGACAGCATTGGATAATATTATAGATGATAAGCGGGAGGGCAGTATGGCTCGTGATGCGTTGATCATCGTCGACGTGCAGAAGGACTTCTGTCCGGGGGGAGCGCTCGCGGTTGCCGAAGGGGATGCGGTGGTGCCGGTGCTGAATGAGTATGCCCGCTGGTTTGCCTCACGATCGGCGCCAGTGCTCGCATCGCGTGACTGGCACCCAGTCAACAGCCGTCACTTCCGCGATTACGGTGGGACCTGGCCGATCCACTGCGTCCAGGGGACGGCGGGTGCCGAGTTTCACGCCGGGCTCGAACTCCCGCAGGGTACGATCATCGTCAGCAAGGGGATGGATCCGGATGAAGATGCCTACTCGGCCTTCCAGGCACGGACGCCGGAGGGGGTGCCTCTTGCCGAGGCCCTGCGCCAGCGCGGTATTGAGCGGGTCTTCGTCGGGGGCCTGGCCACGGATTACTGCGTGAAGGCAACTGTCCTTGATGCCCTACGCCAGGGGTTCCAGGCTGTTCTGCTGATCGATGGATCGCGCGGCGTCAATGTTCGGCCACACGATTCTGAGGAGGCGATCGAGGAGATGGTAAGGGCCGGTGCCGAGCTTACGACCCGGGAGCGGATCACCAGATCTTAATGGATTATTAATGTACCGGATATTGCATCCGATCCATGGTGGTGCTATAGTAAGAGCGTCAGACGCGGTCCAAGCGCAAAAGCGGGGAAGGTTGGAACCGCTGACGAACCCGCACCAGGCGCTTACCTCGCTTGATGAGCTTTCTCTCACGGGAGGGAGCCCGTGGTGAGGTATGAATAGCCGCGAGGCGTTTCGCTGGTCAAGAGTTCCAGGGACGTGTCTGACGGGGATGCCCAAGAAGCCGTGAGGTTTCTTGGGCATTCTTCATGTTCCTTATGTTTTACCGTCACCTTGCAGACACATTCTATGAGGCGGGTGCCTGCCGCCGGGGCCCCGGCTGCGGCAATATCGCATCGCCTGTCGGATGGGTGTATCATGCCTCGCGGAAAGTCTCTGTACTCCCGGGGTGGCGATCGTGCTTGCAGCCATCGTCCTGAATATCGATCCGGTCCTCATTCATCTTGGCCCCCTCGCGATCCGCTGGTACGGACTGATGTACGTCGTTGGGATCGTGGTGGGGATGTGGGCCGCTCTTCCCTACCTCCGTGCGCGCGGCATCTCTGAGGATCAGGTCTGGTCCATTCTTGGCCCCTGCATCGTTACCGGGATTATCGGAGGGCGTCTTTTCTACGTGGTCCAGCAGCCGCTCGGGCCATTTATCGCCCAGCCGTGGAGGATCATTGCGACCTGGGAGGGCGGCATGGCCTTCTACGGGGCGATCGGTGCGGTCATCATCACGCTCTGGTTCGTGTGCCGGCGCGAGAAGATTCCTTTCTGGACGATGCTCGACGGTGCGGCCCTGTTCGCGGCGGTCGGACAGCTCTTTGGGCGGGTCGGCAACCTGATCAATGGAGATATTCTGGGAGCGCCAACGACATTGCCCTGGGGGATCGTCTACGCGAATCCGAACTCGTTTGCGCCAAGCCATACAATCGCCTATCAGCCGGCCCCGGTCTACGAGATGCTGTGCAACGTCGTGCTGATCGCGCTTCTCTATACGCTGCGGAACCGTGTTACCATCCCGGGCCTTCTCGGTGCCATCTACCTGCTGGGCTATGCGGTCACCCAGTTCATCGTCTTCTTCCTGCGGTACTCCGAGCCGGTAGTTGGTTTTGGGCTCAAGCAGGCTCAGTTGACGTCAATCGTCGTCTTCGTCCTAGCGCTGGGCCTGGCAGCGTGGCGGGTACGTGCCGCGCGGGAAGGCGGTCCGACAGTCGGCGAGCACCAGGCGACCATGCGTGGGCAGGCTTAGTCTGCGGCGATCACGCGGGCGCACGGCTCGGCGCGACCGGGACCGGCGTGCCGAGGTAGCCGTCGCGGACCATAACCTCGGCGGTCAGAACGCATCCCTTGGCGGCTCCCATCTTCGTGTTGTGCGAGACAAGCACATACTTGATCCCGTTCGGGAGGACGTCGTCCACGCGCAGGCGGCCGATGACGGTCGTCATCCCATCATCCACCGTGCGATCCAGCCGCGGTTGTGGCCGATAGGGATCGTCCCGGACGAGGATCATGCGCCGGGGGGCTGACGGCAGGTCGCGGTCTGCGAAATCGCCGGTGAAGCTTTCCAGAGCGTCTCGCACTTCGTCAAGGCTAGCAGGCCGGCTGAGTCCGACGAAGACGGCTTCGGTGTGCCCCTCGGAGACATTGACCCGTGTGCAGGTACAGCTGACCGCGAAGGGGGCTGGCCGGATGCCGTCATCCTCCAGCGTTCCGAGGATCTTCTGGGTTTCCCTCTGTACCTTCTCCTCTTCTCCTGGGATGAAGGGGATCACGTTGTCGAGAATATCAAGTCCGATGACCCCAGGGCTTCGTCCGGCGCCCGAGAGAGCCTGGAGCGATGTCATCACGACGCTTGTCACTCCGAACCGCTCGTGGAGAGGGCGCAGGGAGATAGCCAGACCGACCGTTGTACAATTGGGGTTGGGGGCGATAAAGCCACGCCAGCCGCGTCGTCTCTGTTGATAGCGAAGAAGAGCGAGGTGGTGCGAATTGATGCCGGGAATGACCAGGGGGACATCTGGCTCATAGCGGAAGGCAGAGGCAGTGCTGATCACCGGCGTGGTGCGGGCGAAAACCGGTTCGAGTTCACGCGCCTGCTCGGACTCGATAGCGGTAAAGAGGAGATCAACTCGATCGGGGTCAAAACTGCTTGTTGTCTCCACCGGCATGGCGAGGATGTCGGCCGAAGGCTCCTCGGCGCAGAACCACCGGACGGCGCCGGTCTTGCGATCGCGAAGCGCCTCGCCATAGCTCTGGTTTGCTGATCGCTCCGAGGCGGCAAGCCAGGCGATGCGAAACCACGGGTGATTCTGGAGTGCGACGACAAACTGCTGGCCGACGACGCCGGTGGCGCCGACGATCCCCACGCGGATCATAGCTCGTATCTCCTCATTCGGCATCTACCGTAAGGTACGCTTCCTGGTGATTCTACACGACTGGCGAGCCCTCTTGCTGCCATTGGCGGCCGGCCGCTCTGCTGATATAATGCGGAGGCTGTAAAGGCATCCTGGAAAGCTCTCCCAGAGGATGAATACCCGGTGAAAGATTTTGTCTTCCTTGCTCCCGCAACCCTGGAGGAAGCGGTACATCTTCTTGCCACGCATCGGGATCGAGCGAAGATCCTGGCAGGCGGTACCGATCTGATGCTCCAACTCCAGGATGGGCTCTTCCAGCCCGACTACGTGATCAGTGTACGGAATATACCGGAGCTGAACACACTGGAGTTCGATCCGGAGCGGGGGCTCACGCTTGGAGCTGCAACCCCACTGCGGCGGATCGAGACCGACTCGCTGATCCAGCGGAAGTACCCCCAGCTGGCGACTGGCGCACGGGAGATCGGTTCGATCCAGATTCGGAATCTTGGTAGCGCAGGGGGCAATATCTGCACAGCGACCCCGTCCGGGGATATCCTCCCCTCGCTCGTCTCGCTTGAGGCGACAGCGCGCGTGGCGAGCGTCAGGGGCGAGCGATTGATCCCGCTGGAGCAGTTCTTTGTCGGGGTGCGCCGTACGGTGCTCGAGCCGGACGAAATCCTGGTCGATCTGCGGATTCCACCACCTCCCCCCCGGACATCCGGCGCGTACATCAAACTGTACACGCGGCCAGCCATGGACCTGGCGATTGTCGGCGTGGCGGCCACAGTGACCCTCGCCGCAGATAACGCGACGATCCAGCAGGCCGCGATTTGTCTCGGGGCAGTCGCACCGACGCCGATCCGGGCGCGGGAAGCCGAGGAGATCCTGATCGGTCGTCCGCTGGACGAGAATATCCTGGCGGAGGCCGGCCAGGCGGCGGCGCGTGCGGCGCGCCCGATCTCCGACGTGCGGGCGTCGGCAGAATATCGGCGCGAGCAGTGTGATCTGATGACCCGACGCGCGGTGCGGCTCGCGGTGGAGCGTGCCCGTGCCGCGGCCTGAGCGGCGCGGACGCGGGGTTGTCCGCGTCAGTCGAAACCCCGTCAGGTATCTCACGCCTCATGCCTCCATGCTCGCGAGCAACTGGTCGGGGATAGATCAACGACCAGCCGATTCGTTGTCGGACATCCAGCTGTAGAAGGGGTGGGAATGAAAACGCCAATCACGCTCCGGATCAATGGTCAGGACTACGAGATCGTGGTAGAGGGACGGACGCGGCTCCTCGACGCGATTCGCGATCTGTGCGATCTCACCGGGACCAAGGAGGGGTGTGCGACCGGCGACTGCGGCGCGTGCACGGTGCTCATGGACGGCCAGCCGATCGCCTCGTGCCTCACGTTCGCCATGGCCGCGCAGGGGAAGGAACTCACGACAATCGAGGGGCTCGCACGTGACGGCCGTCTGCATCCCCTGCAGGAGGAGTTCATGCGACACGGCGGCCTGCAGTGCGGCATCTGCACGCCGGGGATGATCCTCTCGGCCAAGGCACTGCTGGATGCGAACCCGCGACCAACGCGCGAGGAGGTCCGGTTCGCGCTCGCGGGCAATCTCTGCCGGTGCACCGGCTATCAGAAGATCGTCGAGGCGGTGCTGGCGGCCAGTGAGCGGCTCTCGACAGGGTAGGGCGAGAAGGAAACCGAGGCGGAAACGCGAGGATCAGCCGCACATCTTGGCGCAACGAAATGGAGGGTGAAGATGGTTGATACGGTCGTTGTCGGCCAGCGGGTCCCACGGGTTGATGCGCTGGATAAAGTGACCGGACGGGCGAAGTATACCGCCGACCTCAAACTCCCAGGCATGCTCTACGGTGCTTTCCTCCGGAGCCCGCACGCGCACGCGCGGATCAAGCGGATCGATACGAGCAAGGCCGAGGCACTGCCGGGGGTGAAGGCGGTGCTCACCCAGGCCAAGCTCGCCGGTCGGGTTGCCAAGATCGTGGACGAGGCCCACGGCACCGCGATGGACTTCAAGGCATTCGCCGATACCAAGGTAACCTACCAGGGAGAGAAGATCGCGGCGGTCGCGGCGGTCAGCCGGGAGATCGCCGAGGAGGCGGTGCGGCTCATCGAGGTTGAGTATGAACTGCTCCCTGCAGTAGTTGACCCGCGGGAGGCGGTGCGGCCGGGGGCGCCGATTATTCATGAGGGCCTGAAGCCCTGCCCGGGGCCGGACGGCACTCCTTTGGTGAATGTTCTTCGGGTTGTCGATCGCGTCGAAGGGGATGTCGAGGATGCCTTCGCGCGGTCCGATTACATCTTCGAGGATACCTATGTGATCCCGCGGGCGCACCAGTCCTATATCGAGCCGCAGGTCGCGATCGCCGAGGTCGATCCTGCTGGACGGGTGACCTGCTGGACGAGCACTCAGGGCATTTTCTCCGTTCGCAATAATCTTGCCCGAACGCTAGATATCCCACCGCATAAGATCAATGTGATCGGCATGACGATCGGTGGCGGATTTGGTGCGAAGTTCGGGGGCGTGGTCGATACCTATGCAGTGATGCTGGCGCAGGCGACCGGGCGACCGGTCAAGATTGTCTACACCCGCGAAGAAGAGTTCCTGGATGGGCGCCCAGCCCCTGGTCTGGTTATCACGATCAAGACGGGCGTCCGGAAGGATGGAAAGATCCTCGCGCGCAAGGCGATCGCGTTCTGGGATGTCGGCGTTCAGGGAGGTGGGGCCGGAGCAACCCAGCGCGTGCGTGGCGTTTACGATATCCCCAATATCGAGTTCCATGGATATGATGTAGCAACCAACAAGCCGCCAACCGGTGCCTACCGCGCCCCGGGCGGGCCGCAGGCGACCTTCGCGTCCGAGGCGCAGCTCAATAAGATTGCCCACGCGCTCGGGCTGGATCCGGTCGAGTTTCGCCTCATGAACATGCGCGAGGGACCGGAGGTTGACTTCAAGAAGACACTCCGCGCGGTCGCCGATGCGGCGGGCTGGTGGAGCCGGACGAAGGGGCCGAACGAGGGCTGGGGGGTCGCCATTGGCGAATGGACCAATGGCAGTGCGGCGTCGAGCGCCGTATGTTCGCTCCAGGAGGACGGCTCGCTGAAGATCTTCTCCGGCCTGATGGACATCACCGGGACCGATACAGCCATGGCGCAGATCGCGGCCGAAGTGACCGGGGTCAGCTATGACCGGGTGTCGGTCGTCCGGGGAGATACGAACTCGGTGCCCATGGCCCCGGGCAGTGGCGGCAGTATGATTACCTTCAGCATGGGCAACGCCGTGAAGCGGGCGGCAGAGGAGGTTCGCCAGCGCATCCTCGAGGTGGCGTCAGATATGCTGGAGGCGCGGCCGGAGGACCTCGATCTGCGGGACAACCGGGTCACCGTCCGCGGTGCGCCGGATCGTGCAGTGACACTGGCTGAGGTCGCCCAGCAGGCAGCCAAGACAACAGGCGGCCCGATTGCCGGCAAGGGGAGCTTTGCCCGGGAACCGAGCGCGACGACGATCGCGGCGCAGATCGTAAAGGTGGAAGTCGAGCCGGATTCCGGCAAGGTCTGGGTCCGGCGGGTGGTCGGTTCGCTCGACTGTGGACGGGCGATTAACCCGATGGCGGTGGAGGGCCAGATGGAGGGCGGGGCCGCCCAGGGGATTGGCTGGGGGCTCTGGGAGCAGATGGTCTACGCGCCGGACGGGCGAATCCTTAACCCGGGGTTCCTGGACTACCATATCCCGACGGCGCTTGACTTGCCCGATATCGAGTCGGTGCTGGTCGAGGTCCCGACGGT
>DATGMJ010000113.1:0-5228 GCA_035293685.1 Chloroflexota bacterium
CCTCTGTTCACCCGCCGGTCAGCCGCTGAGCGCCGCGGGGGTTCGGATTCTGGTCCAGTATAGCGCATTGATCCAGAGGCACGGCCGTGCCCCGGAGAGCACGACCGCCCTGCCCTGCCTCCGTGCCGTTCGCCCAGAGCCAGCGCCGAACCACCCGCGGGGGCCGACCGGGCCATTCCAGTGCAGATCAGCCGGGCGAGGGAGATAATCCGCCGGAAAACCCTTGACACAGTCCAGGCGGCTCCTCTACGCTATCTGAGGTTAGCCTAACCTAATCTTTGTCTGGGCACCCACTTCCCCAGAGGAGTGGGTGCCCGGGAGCAAGCAGTAAGAGGAGCCGTACGCGCATGATTCCCATGCCTTCCGGCCGTCGCGCGGCCTTCGAGCGAATCGCGCCCCTCCTGCGGACTGTCCTTGTTACCGCGGCAGTCCTCGGCATCGTAGCGGTCCTGGTCTGGCAGGCGCTCACCGCCCACGGCGTCCCGGATCCCACGGCCCCGAACCTCAGCCCGGCGGCGGTTGTTGTAGATACTGGCATTCTCGTGTTCCGGGAAGGGCTTGAGGCGATTCTCGTTCTCGCGGCGATCTCGGCCAGTCTCGTTCGGAGGGATCCCCGTCTCGGGCGCCCGATCGGTCTCGGCGCGGGCCTGGCCTTCCTCGCTACCCTGGTGACCTGGTTTGTCGTCGTCGCTCTGATCTCCGCGATCAATGCGCCCGAGCTTGATATCCAGGCTGCCACCGGTCTGCTCGCGATCGTTGTTCTTCTCATCATCATGAACTGGTTCTTCCATAAGATCTACTGGACTGGCTGGATCTCTCACCACAATCGCCGCGGCCGGGAGATTCTCGAGGCGCAAGGTGAGGAATCCAGCCGCACCCTGACCGGTTTGATTCTCCTCGGTTTCACCGCCATCTACCGTGAGGGCTTCGAGGTCGTACTCTTCCTGCAGAACCTCCGCCTCCAGGCGGGATCTGCCGTCATCCTGCAGGGTGCGCTGATCGGCCTCGCTCTGACCGCTGCTGTCGCGGTGCTGACCTTCCTTGCCCATCACCGTCTCCCGTACCGCCGCATGCTCGTCCTCACCGGCATCATGCTCGGGGGCGTCCTGATCGTGATGGTCGGGGAGAGCATCCAGGAGCTTCAGCTCGCTGGCTGGATTGGGAGCACTGATATCGGCGTAGACCTCCCCGGCTGGCTGGGGGTCTGGTTCGCGATCTTTCCCACGGCCGAGGGGCTGATCTGCCAGGCGAGCGCCGCCCTCTTCGTGATCGGCTCCTATATCGCGGCGCGCTGGCTGACTGGCTGGCGCCCGTGGCGTCTTGCCGGTGCCTGATTGTGCCTGGCCGTCCGCCCGCAGTCTCCCGTGCCATCGCGTCCGGATGTACTCTCGATCACTGCTGTGGGGATCCTGCAGCCGCGACAGGCCCACGGAGGCTGGCAGCTCATCTACCCCGTGATTCCTTGCGGACGGCCGCCGCATCCATCACCGGCGGTCCCCCTATTCTCCACCCAGCTTACTCTCCACCCAGGCGTTTGCTGTAGTGCTGGAAGCTGGTAACCAGAGAGTAGCCCGGTAGATAGGCCATGATCACGATAGTCAGGACAAGACATGGTGCGCGAAAAAGGTAACCGGTCGTCGTCTGTATGTACCAATGAAATGCTGTGTATGCCAGTAAACTGACGAATGGGCCATCTCGTCGTATGCTCTAGCCTTTCAGGCCGGTTAGTGCGACGCCCTGGATGAACAGCCGCTGGGCTACGAAGAAGACGAGCACCGTCGGAAGCATCACCAGCGTTGCGGCGGCCATCAAGAGGTTCCACGGCGTCGCTCGCTGGGCTACCTGGAACGTTGCCAGGAAGAGGGAGAGGGTGAAGTGCTCCTGCTTCGAGATCACCACCAGCGGCCAGAGGAAGTCATTCCAATAGTAGACAAAGGCGAACACCGTGACGGTCGCCAGGGCGGGCCGGGAGAGCGGCACGATGATCCGCCAGAGGATCGTCCAGCTCCCGGCTCCATCGATGCGCGCCGCCTCGTCGTATTCTCGAGGAATGCCGAGGAAGAACTGGCGCAGGAGGAAGATGTTGAAGGCGCCCCCGCCAAACCAGGCCGGGATGATGAGCGGCTTGAAACTGTCCAGCCAGCCCAGCGCATGAAACAGGATGAACATCGGCACCATGGTTACTGCGAACGGGAGCATCAGGGTGCTCAGGACAAGGGTGAACAGGGCATCACGCCCCGGAAAATCAAGGCGGGCGAAGCCAAAGGCGACGATGGTACTACTGATGACTGTCCCCAGCACTGCGAGGACACTGATCTGCACGGTGTTCCAGGCGTAGAGGTAAACGGGTTGTCCCTCATACTGCAACGAGGCCGGAAAGTTGCTCCAGACGAGCGGCCAGGGAATCCAGACCGGCGGAATCTTGAAGACGAGATAATCCGGTCGGAGGGCTGTGGAGACCATCCAGAACATCGGCAGGAGCATCACGCCGGCGATGATAATCAGAATGAGGTGGAGAATTACCTGCTGCAGCGCGCCGGGGTGGAAGCGTGTTCCCAGGAGAAAGCGCCGCATCGCGCCCGGGCGCGCGATCGACAGTGAAGAGGACGCTCCGACCCTCGTCATCGGTCCCAACTCCCGGCCTCATAGTAGACCCATGTCCGCGCCAAGCGGAACTGAATCAGGGTGATCACGAGGATAATGATGAACATAAACCACGCCAATGCTGCAGCATACCCCATTTTCAGAAAGGCGAACGCGTTCTGGTAGAGGTACAGGGCGTACAGGAGGGTCGCGTTGAGCGGACCACCCTGGGTCATGACGAATGCCTGGGTGAACGTCTGGACCCCTCCGATGACAGCCAGGACGAGGTTGAAGAAGGTCACCGGTGAGAGGAGGGGAAGGGTCACGTAGCGGAAGCGCGTCAGCCCCTCTGCCCCATCGAGCTCGGCCGCCTCGATCAGCTCACTTGGAATGCCCTGGAGCCCGGCCAGGAAAATGACCATCGCCCCGCCGACGTTCCAGAGGCTGATGCCGATCAGGGCTGGCAGGGCGTATCGCTCGGAGGTCAGCCAATCTGGACCGGTGATTCCAAAGAAGCTCAGGATGTCATTGACTAGTCCGTACTCCGGGTTCAGCAGCCATACCCAGAGCACCGAGACCGCAACACCGCTCACGACCGAGGGCATGTAGAAGATCGTCCGCCAGACGCCGACGAGGCGGACCTTCTGGTTAACCAGTACCGCCAGGGCTAGCGCGAAAGCGATCTGGAGCGGGACCGAGACCACAACATAGTTCACCGTGACGACGAGTGACTTGGTGAAGAGGGGATCGGCAGTAATCATGGTGACATAGTTCTCTAGCCCGACCCAGCGCGGCGGCTCGATCATCCGCCATTCGAAGAAGCTGAGCACGAACGAGGCGACCACCGGCCCCCCGGTGAAGAGAATGAAGCCGAGAATCCACGGCGAGATGTACAGATATCCTTCGATGGCCTGCGCCAGACGGCGCCGGCGCCGGCCGGTCAGCCACACGATCTGTCTGCCGTCTCCCCTCATCCGTGCACCACCCTTCCCTGGTCTCGATCTGCCCGGGCGTTATATCCCCCGCCTCCCGGTGCGGTGCTGCTCGCCGTTCCACGGCGATGCCCGCCCGATGCCCCGAGCGCCTCGCTATCTCGGGAATTCAGCGTCCGACGGCATGTTTCCCCTCCTGCCGTCTCCCGTCCCGCCCCGGCCGGATCCGGGCGCCGGTCCGCCGGTCCGATCCCCCTGCCGCGGTATCGGACCGAGCGCGGCAGGGGATCGGCGCAGTCAGGCTATTCAGGACAGCCGAATAACCTCGGTGACCTTCGGAGCAATCTCCTTGAATGCGTCTGCAGCCTTCCGCTTGCCGAGATAGACTGCCTGCAGGGCATCACCGATCAGCTTCAGGGCCTGCTGTTCGTTGTGCGGTCCCGGCAGGACCCGCCCGTACGTTCCGGCCTCGGGAATCAGATCCCAGTTCGCTTTGACATTCGGATCGAGGATCCACGGCTTGCGCAAATTGGCCGACTTCCGGACGCTTGGGAAGGCCGCATAGTGCGCGTAGTTGTATGTGCCATCCGTTCCGACCACGGCATTCAGCCACTTCCAGGCCGCGTCCTGGTGCTTGGTATCGCGGGTAATCGTATTGAACGCCGTATGGAGGATCGTCGCGCGCTGGACTTTTTTCGGCTCCGGCACGAAGTCCCAGTGGAAATTGCCCTTGACCAGATCAGCGGCGATCCAGATGCCCCAGCGTTCGAGCGCGATGTTGCCGCTCTCGAACAGGGGAACGCCCTGACCGTTCGCGGTTGCTTGGGCCTGATCGGGATTCGGCATACTCTGCCGCTTCAGAAGCAGGTCGGCCCAGTACTGGGTCGCCTCGATGTTCGGCTCCTGATCGATGAGGCACTTCTGATAATCGGGAGTATACCAGTCACCGCCGTTCTGCCAGCAGAGCTTGAGTGTCCAGTACTGCCAGCCGATTGGAATCGTATCCGAGCCCCAGATCTTCTTGTCCGGCTGGCTGAGCTTCTGGGCCGTCGTGGCGTAGGCGTCCCAGGTCCATTCCTCGGTCGTTGGTGGGTAGGGAACACCGGCCTTATCGAAGATATCCTTATTGTAGAAGTTGAAGTGCGGGGCGAACACGTCGGCAAGGCCGTACCGCTTGCCGTTGACCACCGGATAGTTCCAGAAGACCTCGATGAAGTCATCCGGGTTGAAGTCCGGCTGGCCCTTGATCAGGTCGTCCAGGGGAATCACCTGTCCCGCGCGGGCCATATCCAGTACCATCGCCTCCCACATGCGGACGACGTCCGGCAGGGTCCCCGCCGCAGCCATGGTCGGGATCTTCACGGGAAAGTCCTGGATCTGCTGGATGGTGACCTGGATATTCGGGTTCGCCTTTTCGAAGTCTTCCAGGGTCTTCTGGCGCGCCTTCGGATCATCGTGGATGCCGTAGACGATCGATACCTTCTCTGCCGATGTCTGCGGCGTCGCTGCGGGCACCGGGGTCGCGGTGGGGACGGCCGGGGCTGTCGGCGTGGCCGCGGCCTGGGTGGCGGTCGGTGCGGCCGCCCCGGCCGGGGCAGGTGTTGCGGTGGGCGCGGGGGCCGTCGTCGGGGAGGCCGGGGCCGACGAGGCGCACGCGGCGAGGACTGCCGCCGAGCTCAGGCCCAGGAGGCCAAGCATCTGTCGGCGCGTCAG
>DATGMJ010000114.1:0-2546 GCA_035293685.1 Chloroflexota bacterium
CTCATAGCCGGTAGTGCCGCAGTAGATCTGGCGGAGCAGCGAGATGGCGACCGCGGCGTTCGGCGCGTGTGCCGCGACTGGACCGCCGACGATGGCGGCAGGAAGTCGCTCGAGGTCGGCGTCGGTCAGGCCGTAGCTGGCCGGCTCGAGGGAGGGATCCCCCGGCGGCGGGGTGCCCAGCGGATCGAGACGCGCCCCGAGGTGGCCGTACGCCCGGATCGCGCGCGCCAGATTGGATGCGCCAACGATCTGATCAATAGTGAAAGGGCTGACCCCTGCCAGAGGGGTAGGCGCTGTCGGGGGAGGGCTCCAGGTCGCGAACCAGGCGCGGGCATCTGGCGGGACCGACGACGGATCACGCAGGTAGCGCTCGTACAGCTCGATGACGTAGCCGGCGTTCGGTCCGAGAAACTCCTTGAGAAAATCGCTCTGAATAGACTGTGTCTGATGTACCATTGCATGACATTATAGCGCGATTGCGCGGCATGCGTGCAGGCGAGACGGGGCCGACGGTGGCGAGCCAGTCGGGCGAGGGGCTTCTCCGCGGGGAATCGCTGGTCTAACGTTTGAATGGAGCCGGGCGCCGCTTCCCCCCAGACGAGCCCCGAAGGTGAGTTGCGACGTACAGGTGCTCGTCCAGCATGAATGCGTTCGAGATGAGCGCGCAGATGACCCCAGCGTAGAGCCAGGCGGGGGCGTGTGGGTTAGAGAAGAGCCCGGCCAGGAAGCCAATGATCGCTAGGCCAAGCGCGATCGCGCCTGCGAGGGCACCCGGCAGGGCATCGGTAAAGGGCCGCGTTTCCACGGTGCCCTCCCGGGCGAGCACGAGCCGGTCCGTATCAACGATTACTGCGAGGCCGTCCAGGGCCACAACGATCGCCAGAACCAGCCAGAGGTTCCGATAGGGGCTTCCCTGCAGCCCGAGCGCAACCGCGACAACCTCGAGAACAAGGGCCAGGGCAATGAGCGCACGGCCGAACAGGGCTTCAACCCATCGACTTCCCCGAGTGCCGCGTCGTCGGTGTTCATCTAACGCGGCACCGATCGTGGCGATGCCGCAGACAGCCGCCGCTCCAAAAAGCGTCGGTGGATCGCTCTGATCGATCAGATCGGTGATCAGGCCGCCGAGACCAAGCAGGATGGTGAGTGCGAGAAGGGCGATTCCAGCGGCCGAGTCGGTCAGACGGCGCACCTGCGGCCCCCTACGTGCGGAGTATTCTTTCCGATACCCCATGTGTATCATGATGGCGGCAGGTGTACAATGGTAGCACGGTCGGTGGAGCCGGGAGGGGCCCGATGGGGCTGTTAGAACGGGTGCGCGCGATCATCCGGGCAAATATTAGTGACATCCTCAATCGCGCCGAGGACCCGGAGAAGGCGCTCGACCAGATGATTGCCGATATGAACGAGAACCTGGTGAAGGCGCGCCAGGCCGCAGCCCTCGCGATTGCTGCCCAGAGCCGGCTGCAGGCGCAGTACGAGCAGCGCATTCAGGCAGCCGAGGAGTGGCAGCGGCGGGCCGCGGCGGCGGTTGACCGGGGTGATGATGATGCGGCCCGCGATGCGCTCCGCCGCAAGCTCCAGTACCAGCAGGAGGCAAAACAGCTCCACGAGAGCCTGCAAGCGCAGTCAGCGCATCTGGAGGATCTGCGCTCGAATGTCGAACAGCTCGAGGCGCGCATCCAGGAGACGATCCTGCGGCGCAATCAGCTTGTGGCGCGCTATCGGACCGCCGAGGCGTCGCAGAAGCTGGCTCAGGAACTCGCCCGCACCGGAACGCTAGGGGCGACGATGGAGCAGCTGGAAAGCAAGGCGATCGATGCCGAGGCGCAAGCAGCCGCCTATCATGAGCTCAGTCGCGACAGCCTTGAAGAGCGCTTCGCCCAGCTGGAGGAAGGAACGAATGTCGAAGACGAGCTGGCGGCCTTGAAGCAACAGCGACTGCTCGGTCAGGGGCGTTCAGAGGGGTGAAGGGAACGACTATGCACGTGAGACGATATCACCAGTGGATCCTGGCGTTCGTAGTCGCTATTGCGCTGGTGTTCCTGCTTGTGGCGCCCGCGCTGGCGCTTGGCGGAGGGGTCGGCGGCGGTAGCCGCTTTGGTGGTGGCTTTGGTGGTGGTTCGGAAGGGGGCGGTGTGCCAATCGGTGGAGGCGGCGGGGGCTTCTTCTTCCCGGTGTTCTTCCCATTTTTCGGGTTTGGCGGTGGTCTTCTGCCGATCCTGCTGTTCTTGTTCTTTATCTGGCTCAGCCGACAGGCCTCGACGCAGCCGGCTGGCGGGCCAGTCGCGCCGTACCGGCCGAGCGAGGTGAATCTGATCCGCCTGGAGATCGGGCTCCTGGCGACGGCGAAGGATGTTCCTCCCGCCCTGCACCGCCTGGTCGAATCAGTTGATACCTCGACTGATATCGGCCTTTCCCAGCTTCTCCAGCAGACGGCGCTGCTCCTGCTCCGTCATCAGCAGTACTGGCATGCTGCGAGCTACGAGTACCGCCGCGTCCGGTATGCCGAGGCAGAGGCGGCCTTCAACGCGCTGACGATGGAG
>DATGMJ010000115.1:0-6170 GCA_035293685.1 Chloroflexota bacterium
GCGGTTCTTCGGCCGTCTCTATGATACGTGTCTGATTGCCCTGTAGCCCGCAACGCACGGGCAGGGCCAGTCCGTCGCGGAGAATCGGCGGATATCCCTGAGATCCCGAGAGAAGAGGAGAGAATCGTGGTAGCCAAGCCCTTCGCGGTCACCGATAGCACCTTCGAGGAGGAGGTGCTCAAGTCCCCCACGCCCGTGCTGGTGGATTTCTGGGCAACCTGGTGCGGTCCGTGCCGGATGATCGCCCCGGTGCTCGAAGAGGTCGCCCAGGAGAAAGAAGGCTCCTTGAAGGTGGCCAAGCTCGATGTTGATGAGAACCCTCAGACGGCCCAACGGTACGGGGTCATGAGCATCCCGACGCTCCTGATCTTCAAAAACGGGCGCGAGGTCGGCCGGCTGGTCGGCTACATGCCCAAGGCCCAGCTGCTCCAGAAGATTGACCAGAGCCTGCAGTAGACGCGGCCGGGGCGATCCTACTGCGCCCGGCCGCCCGCATCCCCCGACCTGGCTACTGATGCCTCCGGGCTGCCGAAGGTCGCGGTAATGACGTCGTGGATCCGATCGGCGCCCAGGCGCGTCGGCGAGATGGTCTGGATGCCCAGCATCTGATAGGTATCCTCGCGGATGGGGTCCTTGATCTGGCTGATGACGAACGGAACGTGCAGAATGTACTTGGCGATCTGGCAGGCCACAACGTTCGTATTGTCGCCGTCGGTCAGGGCGATGAAGGCATCCGCCCCCTCAACCCCGTGGCTTCGCAGGACATCGACGTCGATCGCATTGCCCACCGCGGCCTTCCCCCGGAAATCCCGGGGAAGCCGCGTGAGCGCTTCGGGATCCGAGGCGATCACGGTCACGGCATGGCCGCGTCGGTCGAGCATCTCGGCGACCTTTGCGCCGAAGCGTCCGCAACCGACGATGACAACGCGCATCTGAATCCTCCCGGGCGGGCGTCAGTGTACCGGGGACCCCGTTTACAGCGGGGGCTAACTGACGGGCGAGGGCTCTACGGAGCCCTCGCCGAGCAGGTGGCAGAGCCCGTCGCTAATCTCATACGTGCAGTGAGCGATCTGGGTGATCGTTGGGTCGTGCGTGGCAACGATCACCGCGACGTTCTCCGTTGTCGCGATATATCGGAACAGGCTCATAATCTGCAAGCCGGTCGTGCTGTCAAGCTCCCCGGTGGGCTCATCTGCCAGCAAGAGCGCGGGACGATTGCCCAAAGCGCGTGCGATGGCCACCCTCTGCTGCTCGCCGCCGCTCAGCTCGAACGGGCGGTGGTGCATGCGCTTGGCCAGTCCAACCATCTGCAGCAGCTCGGTCGCGCGCTTATGTCGCTCGGCCCGTCCGACCCCGGCGATGTGCATCGGGAGCTCGACGTTCTCCAGGGCCGAGAGGACTGGGATCAGGGCAAATGACTGGAAGACGTACCCGATGGTCGTGCGCCGAAGCAGGGTGAGGGCCGAGTCGGACAGCCGTGAGAGATCCTGCCCCTTGATGTACACCGTCCCAGCAGTCGGCTTATCGAGTCCGCCAATGATGTTGAGCAAGGTTGTCTTGCCCGAGCCGGACCGTCCCATCAGGCCGACCATCTGTCCTGCTCGGACGCTCATATTGATGCCCTTGAGCGCAGTGACCTGCTCGCGTCCGAGAACGTACGTCCGCTTGACGTCGACGACGCGCACGATCTCCTCGGCCGCAGAGGCCGCTCCTGCGCGGGCCGTCGTCAGTTCGCCCTGCCCTTTCACCGGAACCCCCAGCGTCGGTGATGTGCCTCCTGCTGACTCTTGTCCGCGTCCTCGGAGGGAATCGGACGAATGATGATCTGATCCCCTTCCAGCTCGAGGCGCACCTTCTTTCGGATCTGGAGCTTCTCCAGGTACTCCCGGGGAATCTGGAGGCGGCCGGCCCCGTCGAGAACGACGAACTCATCGTGTGTTTCCCCAAGGACGATGTTCCCCGCGGCGAAGTCGGTCATATCGATCGCGACACGGCGGATCGTCTCGGTCGAGGTCTTCCCATCCCGAATGGCCACCACTCGGTCGACCTTCGACATCACCTTGGGGTCGTGCGTCACGATGACGATCGTCGTACCGTACTGATCGCGAATCTGTCGGAACAGATCGAAGATCGTCGCGGCGGTCCGTGTATCGACCGAACCGGTTGGCTCATCGGCCAGGAGCAGGGGCGGCCGGTTGGCCAGTCCGATGGCGATGGCCACGCGCTGCTGCTCGCCGCCGGACATCTCCGAGAGCCGGTGATTCATTCGGTCGGCTAGGCCGACGACCTCCAGGAGCTCGCGGGCCCACCGCCGTTCCTTGGCCCCGTACCGCCCGGCGATGATCATCGGGAGTTCCACGTTCTCGATCGCCGTCAGGTAGGGAAGCATGTTGCGCGCAGTCTGCTGCCAGACGAACCCGACGACTTCGCGCTTGTAGCGGACAAGCTGTCCCTCGCTCATTTTGAGGAGGTCCCGGCCGCCAACGATGACCCGTCCGGCTGAGGGACGATCCAACCCGCCAAGGATATTCAGGAGGGTAGATTTGCCGCTTCCGCTGTTCCCGATAATGGCCATCAGCTCGCCGCGCTGGATCTGAAGGTCCAATCCCTGCAGGGCAACTGCTTCCAGGTCGGCGACCTTGTAGATCTTGACCAGGTTATCGCAGAGGATGAACGGCTCCTCGCTCGGCGAAGCAGTCGTGGTAGTCGGCTCGGTAGCGGGTCCAGCTTGCAGTGCCAATGGACTCCTCCGCGCCCGGGATGCAGCACGACGCCGGGCTTGATTCTTACTCCGGCCATTGTACACGCGCCGCTCTCAGCGCGTCAACAATGGCATCCAGCAGAACGAGGGTCTGGACGGACTCCTTGTCCCGCTCATATGGTGAAACGCGCGAGCCGATCCTCCGGTTCCCGGGAACGTCCGGCGAGGCTCGCGCGTGCCCGCCGCTATCTAGTCAGCCTGTTCCTGCTGCGGTGCCGACTGCCCGGCATCTCACTCTCTCAGCTTGAGCACGGCCATGAAGGCCTCCTGCGGGATCTCGACATTGCCGATGCGCTTCATGCGCTTCTTTCCCTCGGCCTGCTTTTCCAGGAGCTTACGCTTGCGCGTCACATCGCCGCCGTAGCATTTCGCGAGGACGTTCTTCCGCATGGCCGGGATCGTCTCCCGGGCAATCACCCGGCTCCCGATCGCGGCCTGGATCGCCACATCGAAGAGCTGGCGGGGAATCAGCTCCCGAAGCTTCTGGACGAGCTCCTTGCCGCGAGCATAGGCGCGGTCTACGTGCGTGATGAGCGAGAGCGCATCAACCGGCTGTCCGTGGACCAGGATCTCCAATTTCACCAGACGCCCTGGCCGGTAGCCGACGAAGCTGTAGTCGAGCGACGCGTATCCCTGGGTCCGCGACTTGAGCTGGTCGTAGAACTCGACGAGCATCTCGCTGAACGGGAGGTCATACACGAGGATGACGCGCGACTCGTCGAGGTACTCCATCTTCTCGAAGGTGCCGCGCCGCTGGGTTGTCAGTTCCATGATGGCGCCGATGTACCGGCTTGGTGTGACAATGCTGACCTTCACCCACGGCTCGGCGATCTCGGCGATCTCGTTTGGCGGCGGCAGATCCGATGGGTTGTCGATCTCGAGGATCGTGCCGCGGGTCGTGGTGACGCGATAGGCGACCGACGGCGCGGTGGTCAGGATAGCAAGCTGGTACTCGCGCTCGAGCCGTTCCTGGACGATCTCCATATGGAGGAGGCCGAGGAAGCCGCAGCGGAAGCCGAAGCCGAGGGCGGCCGAGTTCTCGGGCTCGAAGGTCAGAGCGGCATCATTCAGCTTGAGGCGCTCTAAGGCATCCCGGAGGAGCTGGTAATCGCTGCTGTTAACCGGGTACAGGCCAGCGAACACCATCGGCTTCACCGGTCGGTACCCGCGCAAGGGCTCGGCCGCCGGGCGGTCTGCCAGGGTGATTGTATCACCCACCCGGCAGTCGGAGACCGTCTTGAGACCGGTCGCGATGTAGCCGACCTCCCCCGTCTCCAGACGGTCAACTGGCGTCATGGTCGGGGTGAACGTGCCGATCTCCAGCGCTTCGGTCTGTCGGCCGGTGGCACACAAAAGGATCTGGGCCGGCGAAGGGATCGCGCCGTCCACGACGCGCACGTAGGCGACGACGCCCTTGTACACATCGTAGTGCGAGTCAAAGATCAGGGCACGCAAAGGCGCACGAGGATCCCCGCGCGGTGGGGGAATGCGCGCGACGATGGCTTCGAGGAGATCATCAATGCCGGTGCCCTCCTTCGCCGAGACCCGGAGGATCTGCTCGGGGGCAACGCCGATCAAGTCCGCGATCTCCTGAGCAACCCGGTCCGGGGCAGCATTGGGAAGATCGATCTTATTGATGACCGGCACGATCTCGAGGTCGTGCTCAAGGGCCATATAGGTGTTGGCAAGCGTCTGGGCTTCGATGCCCTGCACCGCGTCGACGACGAGCAGGACCCCCTCGCAGGCGGCCAGGCTCCGGCTTACCTCATAGGCAAAGTCAACGTGCCCCGGCGTGTCGATCAGATTGAGCTCGTAGAGCTGGCCGTCGCGAGCCCGGTATGACATCCGGACCGCGCGTGCCTTAATGGTGATGCCCTTCTCGCGCTCCAGGTCCATCGAGTCGAGGACCTGTTCAGCCATCTCGCGGGCGGTGATGGTCCCGGTGCGCTCGAGGAGGCGGTCGCTCAGGGTGGTCTTCCCGTGATCGATATGGGCGATGATCGAGAAGTTGCGGATGTGTGACTGATCCATCAAACTGGGAAAAGTATACGTCCGGTCAAGCCGAACGTCAATACGAGCTCTCGAGAAGTAGGGTAGCTGGTCGATAGGTCATTCCGCCCTAATTGCTTCCGGTGTGCTCCGACGATTGGCGGCGATCCCCTGCCGGTACTGGTCAGATGGGCGCCTCCACCCGACTGGTAGGGCGATACGTCTCCTGGGAAGACCCGAAAGAGCGATTCGTTCATGGTAGAGTAGAATGGACACATTGTATCTTCAGGCTAACCAGTAAAAGGAGCTCACCGGTGTACACGACCTCGGGCAGGGACGACTCGACGCTCTGGCTCGCGCGCGTCCTGTTTGATCTTGGTGCGATCTCTTTCGGCGACTTCTCTCTGGGACGGACAGCAGTTCATTCTCCTGTTTATGTCAATCCCAGGCGTCTGCTCAGTGAGCCGGCCCTCCTCCAGCGCGTCGCGGCCCTGCTCGATGCCGAGATCAAGGCATGCCAGGCGCGGCGGCGCCCCCGCCTGTCGCCGTTCAGTCTGGTCGCGGGCGTGCCCTTCGGAGGCCTGCACCTCGCGCTGGCGTACAGCCTGTACAGCGGCGTTCCCATGTGCTATGCCCGCCCGGCGGGAACGGCCGGAAAGGATCACGTGATTGAAGGGTACCACGAGCCGGGCCAGACCGCCCTCATTATAGACGACCTCATGACCGGCGGGGGGAGCATTCTCCAGAATGCCCACATCCTCGAGGAGTTCGGCATTCAGGTGCGCGACGCGGTGGTACTGATCGACCGCGAGCAGGGGGGAATCGAGAACCTCCGCCAGCACGGCTATAACGTCATCTCGATCCTCCGCCTGAAGACGATGCTCACGTACTACTACGAACTCGGCCTGATTACGCCGACCTGGTACGAACGAAGTATGGCCTATCTGGAGAAAGGGCCTGCTCCTACCTGACACACCGCACCGGATCGCGGGTTTTCCTAACGACTGCCGTCTTAGGGAGAGCCGCTGACCTGCCGGTTGATGGCTTGCCGAAGCAGGTGCGCCTCGTCGGAGCGCAGGGCGATTGTCACGCCGAGGTAAATGACCGCGCCCAAAATGACCGCACCCGCGACCACCGGCACGCCGCCGAGCGAGCTGGAGAGTGGCGCGGTCAGGCCGGTGAAGACCATCACCCCCGCGCCCATGAGGAGCCCGGCGGCAAGGCTCTTCGCGGCCGAGAGCACGAGCAGCCGGGGATCGAGGCCGGGGATGCGCCTGCGGGCCAGAAGGAATAGCAGCCCTCCCTCGACCGTGCTGGCCGCGGCAGTGGCCAGGGCGAGCCCTTCCAGCCCCAGCGGTCGCACCAGCGCGACGGCAAGGCTGACGTTCACAATCAGCGCAAGGGCTCCGACCTTGACCGG
>DATGMJ010000116.1:0-4561 GCA_035293685.1 Chloroflexota bacterium
TTCTTTGCCTCGCCCGCTGCCGCGCGGCGCCCCGTGACTGCCGAATGGCTGGCCGGTCGTCTGGGGCTACCGGTCAGCATTTGCGAGGCCGCGCTGGCCCGCCTGGTCGCGGCGAAGTTGCTCCGTCGGGTGAACCGCGGCAAAGCATTGCCCGTGTACGTGCCCTACGAAGGGCGGCGCCGCTATTTAGGAGGCCAGCTTCTCGTAGCCGTTATTGCGCTGGCCATCGCAGTTGGCGCGGCGTTTATCGCGATTAATTCCCGCTATGTCTTCATTGCGATCGAAGCGCTGGCAGTCGGACTGATCGTAGCGTTCGCCTGGCTTGACGCCGAGCTTCACGATACCCGACCTCCAGGCCCCTTGCGCTGATCCGCATCCCCGCGGATGTCGCATGCCGCAGGGTGCTGGCCTGCGATGCCGCATGGTGTGTCTCTCTCCTTGCGCACGGCCGACCACGCGTTTGCTACCACCATTAGAAATAGAAACGGACCTTACTACTCGAGATCGACCCCTATCCGCACTCTCCTATGGGATGCGTGCTGAACCAGGAACCCTGATGGTGGCACGACAGTAGGCACGTGCTTTGCGGCAGATCATACATGACGTTCGCGGCACGATCTGGGCGAGGTAGAGGGGGCGTATGATTGTCGTCCAGCTCCAGGCGCGGGTGAAGTCGGAGGAGGATGCACTGCGTTTCTCACAGTTCTACCGCAACGTTATTGTCCTGGCGATGGCGCAGAACACCGGCTTTCTCGAGGGACGGTGCTGTCTTTCCATCAACGATCCCTGCATTCTCCTGGTCGACGAGCACTGGGGAAATCTAGGGGCTTTCTGCTGGTGGGCGCACTCGGATCTTCGGCGCGCCCTCGTGGAGCAAGTCGCACCGGTTCTTGTCGAAGGGTTCCGGGAGTACGTGTTCCGGGAGATCGGCTGATTTCTGTTCGGCTCCGCAAGGGGGCCCATCCTGGCTTGCGAGGCGGGATTGCGTAACGCGGGGTATGATGCTTCACGTGCGCGGTCGAGTGGGACGGTCTGTGCGTCCCTCGGCGATGTCAGCAGTCTCTGGTCCCGACTCAGATGAATTCCGGTCGCTACCGCTCTTGTCCGCTCTTCGTCACGATTATTACTTCTCCCTAGCGAAGACCTCCTTGGCGATCTGGGCCGCCGACATCGCATTCGGCCAGCCCGCGGAGAATGCAAGGTGGGTGATCGCCTCGATCAGCTCGTCTCGAGTGATCCGTTCTCCAGGTCCTGGAAGTAAAGGATTGAACTCACCCCGAGAGCGAATCACCCGCGCACATCCTGGAGCACGACGACATAGCCGTCCTGCACCGCACGGAAGATATCGAAGGTGCCGCTCATTGCTATCGCGGCTCGTTCTTTGTCATGGGGCGTGCGCGCGAGGAGCACCGGCGCGGGAGGCGCGCCGTCCAGGCGATCCACGTCTGCCGCGAGGTGCGCTCCATCCCGCATCGGCACCATGATGTTCTTATCGATCACAATGCGCTGCGTTGCGGTCCTCTTATGCTGTAGAGGGGTAAGCGAAAGAAAAGCAAACGCCCGCACCCCTACCGACCGTTTCGCCTGACCGGGTGCGGGCAACGTGGGAGCCGACGGGGGGATTCGAACCCTCGACCTAGTGTTTACGAAACACTTGCTCTACCGCTGAGCTACGTCGGCGCTTCCTATGAAGCAACCCTTATTTTACCACACGACGCCCTCTGTGTCCACGCTCTTGATCAGGTTGACCATGTTCCGGGGCCCGGTAGCAACTCGATCGAGCAACAGACCTGGCGAGCAAAACCCTGGCGCATGCCCACCCCGGGACGAACCGCCGGGATCCGATCGAGAAGCTCCCACGTGACGGAGGGGACCAGATCTTCGGGTCCTGCAATGGCTCCGGCGGCTGGATCGCCGCCCTGCTCCATTCTCTGATCCTCTGCCTAGCTCTCCGGCCCCCGTCTCAGCTGACCTGGTCCGCGACTTGCATTTCTTCTGGCGACTGCACAACGCCCCTGTATCGGTGGGCGGGGCTGGTGTCCCCGGGGCCGGATAAGCAATGGATCCTCGACGACGTCTTCAGTTCGAAAGCGGCGAGTCGCGCCGGGGCCAACGCCGTCCGCGGACCTGGCGTCATCCGACCGGTCTGTTCTCGACCATTCGGAGTTTCCACACCTCGGATGTCACGGCCATCGCCGAGGTGCTGATTTCGGCGGCCGGCCTGGGTCTCTTCAGCCTGGTGATTGCGCTCCCCCTTGCCGCATACACCGCCTTCGTCTACATTGCTCGCGACATTCCGCCGGTCTCGACTGTCGTCAATCAACCAGTCTTCCAGACAACGCGCATTTACGATCGGAATGGTGTGCTTCTTTATGAGCTTATTGACCCCAACCAGGGGCGCCGGATCCTGGTCAATCTCGATCAGATCCCGACATCCCTGATCGATGCGACGATTGCCGTCGAGGATCCGACCTTTTTCAGCAACCCCGGTGTCGATCCACTCTCGATCCTCCGCGCGGCCTACCAGAATCTCTCCCACCGGGAGATCGTGAGCGGTGCCAGCACGCTCACCCAGCAACTCGCTCGCAATCTGCTCTTCGATATTCAGGAACGTCAGTCCCAGACGCTGGACCGCAAGCTGAAAGAGGCGATCTTCGCCATGCGCCTCACCCAGACCTATTCGAAACCCCAGATTCTCAGCATGTACTTCAATGAGGTGTACTACGGGAATCTCAGTTATGGTGTTGGGACTGCGGCTGAATCGTATTTTGGCAAGTCGGTGGATCAGCTCGATCTGGCTGAGGCGGCTCTCTTGGCCGGACTCCCCCAGGCGCCAGCCGACTATGACCCGATCCACCATTTCGCGGCGGCCAAGGCCCGGCAGGCTTACGTTCTCGATCGCATGGTCGCGCGCGGCTATATCACCCCAAACGAGGCTGTCCGTGCCAAGGCAGAGCCCTTGCACCTCCAGAGCCCGCGCTTCACCATCAAGGCTCCCCACTTTGTCAACTATGTGACCCGCCTGATCGAAGAGCGGTACGGTCGAGACGCCCTCTACAACCGCGGCTGGCGCATCCAGACCACCCTCGATCTGGGCCTCCAGCAGATCGCCGAGGCCAAGGCGCGTGAGCGCATCGATCAGATCCGCCAGCAGATGAATGCTCACAACGCCTGCGTGGTGACGATTCAGCCGTCAACTGGCGAGATCCTCACGATGGTTGGAAGCCTGGACTACTGGGATGCCAGCATCCACGGACAGGTCAACGTCTGCACATCGCTGCGCCAGCCGGGCTCGTCGGTGAAGCCATTCACCTACGTCACGGCCTACGAGCGCGGCTACGTACCGGATTCGCTCGTCTATGACGTAAAGACCGCCTTCGACCGAGGACCTGGCCTGAGCCCGTACGTTCCAACTAACTTTGATTTCCAGTTTCATGGACCGGTCATGCTCCGAGAGGCGCTGGCGAGTTCGCTCAATATCCCCGCGGTCAAGCTCCTGCAGCGGATCGGGGTGCATGCTATGGCTGATACGGCGCACGCCATGGGGATCACCTCGATGACAGATCCTGACCGGTATGGCCTGACCCTCACTCTCGGAGCCGCCGATGTCACGCCGCTGGATATGGCCTTTGCCTACAGCGTGTTCGCGAACGATGGCTTCATGGTGGGCGAGGAGGTCCCGCTGAAGGATCGCATCCTCGGGATGCGTCGGTATGAGCCGGTCGCGATTCTCCAGATTACCGATCCGGCGGGGAATATCGTCTATCGGTACCATCCGCCTCCTCCGATTCAGGTGGTCTCGCCCCAGGCCGCCTATCTGATCACGAGCAGCCTGTCGGATGACCACGCCCGCCACTTCACCTTCGCGCCGGGCGGCGTGCTGAATATCGATCGCCCGGCTGCGGTGAAGACGGGCACGACCCAGTTCGAGCAGGATGCCTGGACGATCGGCTACACGCCCGATCTCGCGATCGCGATCTGGGTGGGGAACACCGACGGGACACCCATGAAGCAGATCGAAGGGGTAACATCGGCGGGATACATCTGGCACACCTACGCACCTGCTGCGCACCGGTACCTGCGCTTGCCGGTTCGGGATTTCAAAGTGCCGGCCGGCGTGGTGCACGGCCCGGTCTGCGGGAAGATCGACTGGTATATCCAGGATATTCCCCCGATCTGCACGGTTGGATAGGGGCAAGCCGTCCAAGGAGCGCGGACCTCCCGCGAGATTGTCGGCCGACCCGACCTTGCGGTATCATCGGCATGGCGACCACCAACCTGAACGGCGCAGGGAAGGGATGTCGTGACACTGGATTCCCCAGTCCCGCCGCGGGGCTCCGACCTTGAACCAGGCATCCCGCACCAGCTGGTGACCTGGCTCGAAGGACAGCGGCAGGCCGACTACGAGCGGCTGAGCCAGCTTTCACGCTATATTGATCAACTGCGCGATGAGCTCCGCGACTACAGTGCTCAGCTCGCCCGCGTCAATGAGACGGCCAGCCAGCCCGATGCCCACTATATCGATCTGGTCAACCAGATTCGCGAACGGCTCGCGGCGCTC
>DATGMJ010000117.1:0-6674 GCA_035293685.1 Chloroflexota bacterium
TATGACGTCATCGGCCCCGCGCTGGTTGGTGCGTCTGCCTTCGATCAGGAGGCGATCGACCGCCAGATGATCGAGCTCGATGGAACCCCCAACAAATCGCGACTTGGGGCAAATGCCCTGCTGGGGGTCTCGCTCGCGGTCTGCCATGCGGCCGCGAACTACCTCGGGCTCTCGCTCTTCCGCTATCTCGGAGGTGTCGGTGGGCATGTCCTGCCGGTGCCGATGATGAACATCCTCAACGGTGGGCGTCATGCCGCGGGGTCGACCGATTTCCAGGAGTTCCTGATCCTGCCAGTTGGCTTCCCGACCTTTCGCGAGGCGCTCCGGGCCGGTGCGGAGATCTTTCACTCGCTCGGCCGCTTGCTTCACGACCGTGGACTTGCGACCACTGTAGGCGATGAGGGGGGATATGCGCCGCGGCTGGACTCCAACGAGGCTGCGGTCGAGCTGATCGTGCAGGCGATCGAGCAGGCTGGTTACCAGCCGGGGGATCAGGTCGCTCTTGGTATTGACCCCGCGGCGACCGAGTTCTACCGGAACGGCTCCTATGTGCTGGCCCGCGAGGGGAAGACCTTCTCCGCTGCCGAGCTGGTCGATCTCTACGCACGGTGGGTGCAGAAGTATCCGATCCTCTCAATCGAGGATGGTCTCGCCGAGGATGATTGGGACGGCTGGAAGCTCCTGCACCAGCGACTCGGGAAGCGGGTCCAGCTCATGGGGGACGATCTGTTTGTGACGAATGTCAGCCGCATTGCCCGTGGGATCACCGAAGACGTGGCCAACGCTGTCCTCATCAAACTAAACCAGATCGGGACGCTCAGTGAGACACTCGCGGCTATAGAGATGGCGAATCGCGCCGGCTGGGCAGCGGTCGTCTCGCACCGCTCGGGGGAGACGGCCGACGTGACGATCTCGCACCTGGCCGTCGCGACGAACGCGGGGCAGATCAAGACTGGAGCACCGTCTCGGGGCGAGCGGGTGGCCAAGTACAATGAGCTTCTCCGCATCGAGGATGAACTGGGCCCAGCCGCTGCTTATCCTGGTCGGGCGGCATTCTTCAACCTAGAGCAGGGCTGAGGACGATCCTCGAAGGGCGCCCGGGCGCCGGCCAGGCCCTGCTGAGGTGGGGCGATCGCGGGGCAGCTCGTGGGCCTTGCCCGCCTGCACGCCTGGTCACGTGCTATAATGATAACGGATGGATAGTGTTCGGGCGGTACAAAGAGGAGCTGTTCGCCCGGTACAGGAACACCGGGATAGGCACGGCCGCGGTCCATCCGACTGCCGCGGACGTCGCGGAGACAGTTTCTTACTTCTTGGGTGGAGGTGGTCACGATTAGCGACAAGGTTCGTGTAGGGATCAATGGATTCGGCCGGATTGGCCGCCAGTCCCTCAAAGCGATTCTCGATCGTCACGCGGATGCGCTCGAGATCGTCGCGGTCAACGACCTGGCTGACCCGCAGACGAGCGCGCACCTCCTGGCCTACGATACGAACTACGGGCGATTCCCCGGCACCATTTCGTTCAGTGACGGTATCCTGAATGTCAATGGCCATCCAGTTCGCGTCCTCGCCGAGCGCGATCCCGCGGCGCTTCCATGGGGTGCGCTCGGGGTGGATATCGTTATCGAGTCGACCGGCGTGTTCACCGATGCGGCGAAGGCGGCTACGCACCTCCGGGCCGGCGCGAAGAAGGTGATCATCACTGCGCCTGCGACCGGCGAGGACATCACGGTAGTGCTTGGCGTCAACGAGCGCATGTACGATCCCGAGCGGCACCACATTATCTCGAACGCGTCCTGTACGACCAACGCCCTGGCGCCGGTGGCCAAGGTGCTCCACGAGAACTTCGGGATCGTCAAGGGCCTGATGACCACGGTGCATTCGTATACCAATGACCAGAAGATCCTGGATCAGGTCCACAAGGATCTGCGTCGGGCCCGTGCCGGCGCGGCCAACATTATTCCCACCTCGACCGGCGCCGCGCGTGCGGTCGCTCTGGTGATCCCGGAGCTGAAGGGACGGTTCCATGGGCTTGCTCTGCGCGTTCCGACGCCGACGGTCTCGATTATCGACTTCGTCGCCGAGACCGAGCAGACGGTGACGGTGGACAGCGTGAACGATGCGCTGCGCGCAGCTGCCGCGGGACCCCTGCGGGGGATCCTGGAGGTCTGCGAGGAGCCGCTGGTCTCATCAGATTTCAAGGGCAGTACAGCAAGCTCGATCGTCGATGCGCAGATGACCATGGTCATCGGGGGTACCATGGTCAAGGTGATGAGCTGGTACGACAACGAGTGGGGCTACAGCTGCCGGGTGGCCGATCTGGCGGCGTACGTGGCCAAGTGCGGGGTTTCCTGAGCGGATTCGTGGGAAAAAGGAGAAGGGATCGGAGACTGGAAGGCGGGGAATTGCCGCGGCGGTGGGTCTTACGGGTGATGCCGCGTTGTCGGAGGGGTGACCCGCTGGCGCGGCGGGGGAGCCTCGACTAGGCCCGCGCTTGGAGGGACATCAGCGGTCAGCGAGAAGCTTTCGGTCAGTCTTCCGGTCTCCGGGTCAGCCAATGACAGTGAGCTACGCCAAGAAGACGGTCGCGGATATCCCTGTTGCTGGGCGGCGTGTTCTGGTGCGGGTTGATTTCAATGTGCCGACGGATCCGAACGGGCGCATCCTCGATGACCGACGGATTCGCGCGGCGCTTCCAACGATCCGATACCTGATCGACCAGGGAGCACGGGTGATCCTTGTCTCCCATTTCGGGCGACCGGGCGGGCATCCGAATCCGGCCTACAGCCTGCGTCCGGTTGCCGAGCGGCTGGAGCAGCTGCTCGGCCAGCCGGTCACCTTCGTGCCGGAGGCAGTGGGACCGGCCGCCGAGGCCGCGGTGCGGAATCTCCAGGCTGGTCAGGTAGCGCTGTTGGAAAATGTCCGCTTCCACCCGGGCGAAGAGCAGAACGACCCTGCCTTTGCGGAACAGCTCGCGCGTCTGGCGGATGTCTTCGTTAACGATGCCTTTGGAACGGCTCATCGAGCACACGCGTCGACGGTCGGAGTTGCGCGCTTCCTGCCCGCGGTGAGCGGTTTCCTGATGGAGCGCGAGCTCACGACGCTGGGGACTGCGCTCGAATCCCCCCGCCGCCCGCTCGTCGCTATCATCGGTGGGGCGAAGATCTCGTCGAAGATCGGTGTCCTGAATAATCTGCTCCCTCGGGTTGATTCCCTGCTCGTCGGCGGCGGCATGGCAAATACCTTCCTCAAGGCGCGGGGATACGAGGTTGGACGCTCGCTTGTTGAGGATGACCGTCTCCCGGACGCTCGGGATATCCTCGCCCGGGCTGGGGCCAAGCTTGTCCTGCCGGTGGAGGTGGTCGTTGCGGCTGCGCCGCGTCCAGATGCCCTCCCAATGGTCGTGGCGGCGGACCAGGTGCCGCCAGACCAGATGATCCTTGATGTGGGGCCCCGAACGGTGGACGAGTTCGCGCGCTCCTGCGCGAGCGCAGGAACGGTTATCTGGAATGGTCCGTTGGGAATGGCCGAGGTGGCCCCCTTCGCGGAGGGAACCCTCGGTGTGGCGCGAGCACTGGCCCGGTCGCAAGCGGTGAGTATCGTGGGAGGGGGAGATCTGGTCGGGATCCTCGATCAGATGGGGCTGGCCGAGCAGATGTCCCACGTATCGACCGGCGGCGGGGCGACCCTCGAGCTCCTGGAGGGAAAGGTCCTGCCGGGCGTCGCGGTGCTGCAGGACAAGGCTTCCGCCTAGCAGATCGTGAGGATGGACCGGGTGCGGCAGGGGAGGACGGACCGCGTCTGCGGCTCGTTGACTTCTGGGTGTGGTCCTATCGGGGAGTAAGAGGGAAATATGCGGATACCTCTGATCGCGGGCAACTGGAAGATGCACACGACGGTGGATGAGGCGGTTGCTTTGGTCCAGGCCATGCGGCCGCGCCTGGAAGCGGTTCGCGGCGTCGAGCAGGTCGTCTGTCCGCCTTTCGTCTCACTCGATGCGGTGCACCGCCTGCTGGAAGCGAGCCCGGTCCTTGTTGGAGCCCAGGATGTCTTCTGGGAAGAGAAAGGGGCATACACCGGGGCGATCTCTCCTCTCATGCTTGCGCCGCTCTGCCGATACGTTATCGTCGGGCACAGCGAGCGCCGACAATATTTCGGCGTCACCGACGAGATCGTGAATCGCCAGATCCGGGCGATGATTCCCCATCGCCTCGCTCCAATCCTGTGCGTTGGAGAGACTCTGTCGGAGAACGAAGCGGGTCTGACCGAGATCGTGGTGGAGCGGCAGGTGCGGGGCGGACTGGCAGGGATAACTGCCTGTCCCGGCCTTGTCGTGGCCTATGAGCCGGTCTGGGCGATCGGCACTGGCCGCCCGTCGACCGGCGAGGGTGCCAATCGGGTGATTGGATACATTCGGCGCGTTCTCGCGGATCTCCTGGGGGAAGCGGTTGCCGGAACGACCAGAATCCTGTATGGTGGCAGCGTTACCGGGGCGAATATCGCCGAGTTCGTCTCCCAGGAGGAGATTGATGGTGCGCTCGTCGGCGGCGCGAGCCTCCGCCCGGACGAGTTCATCGCGATCGTTGAGACGACCGCGGTGTGCAAAGGCACATCGGCATAGCCCCCTCTTAATTCTCTGCCAGCGAGGGCGCTGAATGACCACGGCACGTGAGGTGCTTTTTTATTTTCCCTCCCCCCCGTCGCCGGACGCGGTTGAGTGGCACGGCGATTCGATCGGTCGCTCGGATTTGATTACCCGCACTCGATCGCGGACGCGGGTGCACGACAAGACGATCGATGCGACACCGGGGCGTCGGGAGCATCTTCTCAACGCCGCGATTGCCCACATTGTCCGTCGGGCAGGGCGTGAGCCGATCGCACTCCACGACGTGGTCATCCACGGCGTCCGGGTGCGTGCGATTACGAACAGCCCGCACCTGATGCACTTCTGGCGCCAGAACTGGTACAGCCCGGAGGAATGGCAGGAGGTCACCGGTGATCCGCCGCCCGCCGAGCCGCGAATCGTCGTGTACGCACTCGGTGGGGTCGCAGAAGAAGCAGAGGCTGCCTATTACAGTCGGCAGACCAATACGATCATCTTCTTCAACACCTCGTATTATGGCCAGCTCAAAAGCTGGGTGCTCGGGGCCGTCGGCCGGGTTCTGGCCGCTGAACAGGGGATCCACTCGATCCATGGCGCATGCGTTGAGTACGACGGGAGCGGCGTCCTTTACATCGCTCCAACCGGGACCGGGAAGAGCACCAGCAGCTATGGCCTGATGAGCTATCCCGCTACGCGCTTTCACTCGGATGACTGGGTATACGTCCGCTATGCCTGGACAACCCGATCGGGCCAGCGGGTCGTGCCGTACGAGATCACTATTGATGGACGCGTCGTGGCGCGTGGCTATCAGTGCGGCCGATGGCTGAGCGAGCACCCGGGCGCGATCGGGGTGGCGCGGTGTCGCGATCTGGCGAACCATGAGGCCGTGATCAGCCTGTCCGAGCTCGATTGGGATCGGCCGGTCGAGGCCTATGCCTACACCTCTGAGAAGGTGTTCTACCTGCGTACGAATCTAGTGGAAAGCTTTCCCCTGGTGGCCGATGCGATCCTCGGCTCCGATCTCGAGAATGTTCCTTCCCCAACTCCGGAGTTCCTGACAGCCAATCGGGCGATCCTCGATACGATTATCCAGGAACTGCGGGAGACCGACCGTCCGGGGATCCGTCAGCGGCTTGGCGCGCTTCCGGAGGAGCGGCTGAGGTGGTTGGTCGCGGCGCTTGTAGCCTTCGATAACGCGCGCGCGATGCTCGATATTGCCCAGGTCTTTGATCCCGCGCGGGTCTTTACCAATCCGATGGAGCCGGTCCACCTGACAACGGTTTTTCTGCTCAAGCGGAACCCTGCCGATCCGACCGTTCTCCAGGCGCTTTCTCTCGATGATTTCATGGGCCGCCTGCTCGTCGGACTGACGCCGGATAATCGGCGCGAGATCGCCTACAACGCGTACCGGGCTGTCGACGATGAGGCCGAGCGCCGCGCGGTCGAGGTCCTGGAAGAGCGTGCGGCGCGGAATGGTACCACCCTGTACGCTGAGTTCGAGCGCGCCTCAGAGATGCCGGAGTCACTGCGCGAGGAGTTCGAGCTCTTCCGCCAGCTGTACCGGGCGACCTTCTGCTATGACCTGAACACGATTCTCCAGGTTGATCCACGCATTTCGACGAAGAAGGAAGCTGTCCGTCTCACACTTCAGCTGATCCTCTACGGCATCAAGAACCGCTCGCGAGACCTCCAGCTTACCCTTGCTACCTATCGGGATCACATCGCAGGCTAGTCTGCCTGCCGCTGGCGCGCCTAAAGCATCCGCCGCCCTGCCAACCTCGGCCGGTGTGCTCACCGACTCCACACCCGGGGCAGGAGCGAGCTGTCGTGCTCCCCGCTATCTTGGCGTGGTGCCCATATTCGGGATGAGGTGCCCCGTGAGAAGCTGATCATCGAGCTGCTGCTCCTCTGCTTGCGCTGGCCGTCGGCACCGCACTATAATCGTCGCGGTGTGTC
The DNA here is from genome assembly GCA_035293685.1 of Chloroflexota bacterium. Taxonomy (GTDB): domain Bacteria; phylum Chloroflexota; class UBA6077; order FW602-bin22; family CADDYW01; genus JADGGD01. The sequence continues at coordinate 6,560 of DATGMJ010000117.1, forward strand.
GGGCGTGACGCCGCGGGGCTGTCGTAGAAGGACTGAAGACCCGCGCACCTTCCCGTCCGCCGTGTCGTATCGACGGTAGGGCCTGGGTCGGGATAGCCGCGGGCTGATGGTGGGG